>NZ_PIBN01000011.1:0-160194 GCF_002806655.1 Klebsiella sp. K-Nf6
TCCTTGCTGGTCGGCGCGCCGCTGTCGGAGGTCACGTCCAGGCGAATCAGACCGCGCGGCTCACCGAAGGCAAACACGCCCGGATATTTCGCCTGCGCCTCCCGGTTTCCCGTGCCGCTGCCCGCCGTCGAGGGGTCGAAGCCGTCGAGCGGGAGAAGCTGACGGGCCAGCACCTGGAAGGCATAGAGGTTATTCAGCTGATGACTTTCCACCTCTTCGGGGGTGGCCTCCACCAGAGCCAGTGCCCGCATACCGGACTGAAACGCCAGCATCAGCGCCTGAATCTGGTCTGACTGACTTTTTTGCGAGGCGGCCATGCTGGTCACCTGCGCGGCCATCTCATCGAGACCGAGCTGCATCAGGGCGGCCGTCAGCGACTGGAGACCGGACTGCAACGCGGTCAGGCCATCCAGCGCTGAGCCGGTGTCCTGCTCCAGCTGCTGGCGCAGGGACGTAATCGCCTGCTGGCTTGCCAGCGCATTCAGCCGGTTCGCCTGGCCATTGCGCTTCTGGTAATAGATAAAGGCCAGCAGTTGCCCCTCGCTGTCAGGCACCACCACGCGAAAGAGTTTCCCCTCCGGCGTGCCGGCAAGCCCCGCAAGGGTGCCGTCCGGGTCATCCGGGGTCATGAAGAAGGTGTAATCCCGGTAGTCCTGCAGAGACTCAACGGCGGTTTTTAAATAGCGGGTACGGTTCGCCAGCTGCCGGGCCTGTTTGTTTGACGGACCATAAATGCCGCCCTCCACCCGGTCTTCACGCGCCAGCAGGTAAACCTCATCTTCCCATTTCGTCTGTTCGTTAATTGCACTCATGTTATTCTCCTGCGTAAACGCCACGGCCATCGTGAAAGGTGCGACCGTCATAGCGGTGAGGGTCTTCCCCGCGCTGGTTTTCGGTATAGGTGACCGAGCCGGAATGGAACCCGCCGCCGTCATAACGGGCGGCCTCATCCGGCGTGTATTCCGGCGGATACACGCTGATGACCTCCCCGCCGCACGATGCGGCACCGGTATACACCGGACCGGTGGTCCCCGCTGACAGTGACAGGCGGGCAATGTGGCGGCTGACCGGCCTCGCATCGCCAATAATCCGTTCCAGCTCCTTAATCATCGTCTCGGTAATACCGATATCATTCAGGTCAATCTCAAGGCGGAATGTCCCGGCGGGGTCGGCCACGTCCCACCACTCCTGAAGCGTCATGCTGTAACCGAGGTTTTCAATCACCCGGCGAACCGCCGCCACCGTCCCCTTGCGTTGGTGGATCCAGAACGCATCGCTGACCGCCTGGCGCTTTTCCCTTTCAGACCAGGTTTCCTCCCAACGGTCGACGGAAAACGCCCACGCCAGATACGGCAGGAATTTCACCGGGCATTTCCATGGGTTCCAGAGATCACGCAACGGCACGCTTAAATCACTGATACCTGAACAGGCCTGCGCCAGCCTGCGCTCCAGCGAGGACGATCCCGGCGGTAACAGGCTATTCATCAGAGCCACCAATTTCTGCTTTAAAATCGGTGCAATAGGACGCCTGCGTTTTATCTATCACCATGTCAGCCAGGGGCTGCATCAGCTCAACGCGCTGCACGCCCTGAACATGCAGAGCGGCATAAATCGCAGACAGCCGCACATCACGCCCCAGGCGACGCTGCTCATTGATGTATGCTGTGCCCTGCTCTTTCGCGGCAGCGAGGATGGGTTCCTTTGCCGGGCCGGGATAGACATACAGAACCGCGTCGATTTCATAGCGGACAATCTCAGCAGAGCGGACGCTCACCCGGTCCGCTACAGGCCGCACGGCCTCATCATTCAGTGCAACACCAACTACCTGCAGCAAGTCATCCGGCGCAGTGCCATCACCGTCGCGGGCCAGAATCGTCACCACGACTTCCGCCGGTGCCGGGCTGAATGCTGATGCATCTGCCACACGGCCATCGGCGCTCAGCGCGTGATATTCATACGCACCGACGGGACCGGCAACGCTCATCCCCTCAAAGGCCGCCGGGATGCGCTGGCGATAATCCGCGTCCGATTCCATTTCCGCCTCAGTCGGTGGCGTGGTGGTATCGTCTGCGGTGGTGATCACCCGCCGCTGCACGTTATTGTTAGCACCTAAATTGTCCAGGTCATCCCCGCCGGAATAGGCCACCATCACGGCTTTCGCCGCCTCGTTAATCCGCTGTCGCAGCAGCAACTCCCGGTACACATTTTCCTGCAGCATTTTCACCACAGGCTCAGACTCAAGCGTTAAGGTACGGGCCACGGCTTCCTGTTCTTCTGCCGGAAATAATGCGACAAATTCAGCCTTGCGTTCAGACAGCAGGGTTTCAAAATCCGGCACATCCACGATTTGCGGTGGCGGCAGCTGGGAAAGGTCAATAACGGCCATTACTTGCTCCTGTCGATACAGAAAGAGATACCGGCACGCCGTCGTTACGCTGGCCCGCCAGCTCAATCACCATTGCGCCATCCATGCTGCTGCTGTTAATCGTGATGGTGTCGAGTTGCAGCCGCGGCTCCCAGCGCTGCAACGCGACGTATACCGCCGCCATGATCTGCAGGCGCAACGCCGGGTTTTGTGGCTGGTCAATCAGCGCGGACAGCAGGGAACCATATTCCCGACGGGCAAGACGGCTACCCTGCGGCGTCAGCAAAATATCCCGCACGGACTGGCGCAGGTGGTCCGTTTCCGTAATGGCCTGGCCGGTATCGCGATTCATCCCGATATAGAGCGTCAAATTGGATCTCCCGTTGTTCCGCCGCTGTCGCCAGGGTGTTTATGCTTATCGGCCACAATGCCGTTTGACGTCATCGCTCCGCCGCCGTGGGTGACGTCGCCATTCAGGATCACGTTGCTGTTAATACGGGTCGTGTCAGCCTCGAGCACAAACTCCTCTGTTTTGCAGGAAACCAGCTGCGAGGATTCGATAAGCACGGCTTTAACACCCCGGATAATCCAGTGCCCGGTGGCCGGGTCGTATTCGAACCAGCCGCCATCCTCGTATGCGGTCACGTCCGCGCTTTCAGAGTCTGACGGCGGCGGGCACGCATTGGAGTAAATAGCCGGGAGCGCAAAAGCCGTCTCCAGATTGCCGCCCAGACTGAACAGCACAACCTGCTCACCTGGCGACGGACACCACCACGTGCGCGACTTCCCGGCACGGTAGGTCAGCCAGTTAATCCAGTTGGTTTCGAGGTCTCCTGTTTTCACCCGGCACAGCCAGCCGTCCCGGTCCACTTCGGTCACAATGCCGGTGCGGATCAGATTGGTGATAAGGCGCATGATTTCGGTTAGTTGTGAGTTCATTTTATAATAATGTACAAAGTATATGACTTGCTCACTAATTCATATTTGTTTCATCCCTAACACAATGGCCCTTCATCAGTAAATTAACTACCATAATTACAGATCACGTGACCACCTCGCCCATATAAAAACCAAAAGTCAAAAAAATACTCAATTATTTTAATATAAAAACAACAAAAAAGCGGCTTAATTGCCGCTTTTTTGTAAAGCCAAGAAATTAATTTATATTAAATAATTTCATTTCACCTTGAGAATATACGCCACAACAATCCTCTACTGATATATCATCTAATTCGGGTGAAAAGACATCTTCATCAGTAAATCTATCAGTATGTAAAACATCTTCTGCAAGAAAACTGGATAAATCTATTGATTTAGGAATATCGTCAATCCAAATAGTCCCTCCATCTGCTATCATATCCAAATGCAACTCACACTGGTAACCAACAACACCCGGTGGTTGATTGTGTTGACCAAACCCAAGATGTACTCCGGGCTTCCGTTCATTAATATGAGAATTCATATACAACGGTGCATGCACATTTCTATTCGTTCCAAAACCAAGTTCCCCAACTTTCTTTGCATTAAGACGCTCAAAGCATTGATCAAGAAACTTTATTACATCCTTGCACTCGCTATGATATTCAACAACTATCCCTTTATCTAAGTACAACGTCACAGGGCGATCTTGTAATCTTGTGTCTTGATCAGTGATTGCATTAAGATTGAATGCAAAGTCTGCCACAAATATCCCTGTAACATTCGCAGGATAAGTGGCAACCTCGCCTGGCGGTAGTATAACTGTTCTTCCTACTCTTGCCAGACCGCGATTGCTGACCCAAGAATGTTTTTCGTTGTTAAGTTCAATATTTAGATTTGTTCCGCCTTTAGTTTTTATATGAACCTTTTTGGCGGACATTAGATAATTCAATAGTGTGGAATTAAATTGATTTATTTCCTCAGGAGCTATAGATAATGCATTTGTAAAAAGCTCAGGACAAGAACTAATTGCCCTATATATTAACAGCCTTTCTGGCGGATAAGCACTTAGTAATTTATAGATTTTACGATCATGAGAGAAAGTATCTTTTTCAAAGGTTAAAATAACTAGCCTACCTCCCCCATCTGGTAATACTGGCAAGACTTTTCTTGCTCTATCAAAAAAAAAAATCATCTTTAATTGGCTTCATCCAACAAACTTCACAACTAATTTCAAGCTGTGTCAACGCAAACTTTACTGCACCCGCAATATCGCGACTATCGGGAGTGTAGAAAATAACAACATTATCATTTTTTTTAAGATGTACATATTTCTCTAAAAAAAAATGTATTGAATTCCAAAGAGAATCATTTAGCATACCCCCCTCCTCCATTCATATAAAACATGAAGTTGGTCTCAAACATGAGCCTGAGACCAATTATTCTACACTCCTGCCTACATATTACTCCTAGTGCTATAGGCTATATACCACGCAACGTCCTCTGAGGGCTCATTAGTGAATTGCACCGGACTATCCTCACTAATTTCCTGCCCTTCCATTTCATCCAATTGCTTTTTTAATTCATCGATCATTTCTTTAGTTAAGACATTTGGAGCTTGCGGATTATTAGGCATAAAAACCTCTTAACAGTTAAGATCAACTAGGCACTCATTATAAAAATAGCACATAAAAAATAGCACATAAAAAAAACTCACAAAAAAAACCTCAACAAAACTCAGTTAGACATATTAATTCAATTATGCTCACAAAATTAGAATTATTATCAACATGTGATAAAGATATTAAAACTTAAACCAAACCAAACTCGTTATGAATAGAATAAAAATCTATTGAGGAAAAATTTAATTCCTAACCATATAATTAATAAGAACCCGATTTATTAGCATCTTAACGGTATATGTTAAACCTAGCAACCGTCGCTCTGCATAACGTACCTCCGGCCCCTTCCGGCTAACACGGTCACGCAGACCGTAATGATGAACGCGGGCAATACGCTGCACCCTGCCCTCAAATTCGACACTGGCAGAGTCCGGGCTGGCAACGGCTTTCAGGTATTTTGCGGTGCGGAGTTTGGCAAACATTTGCCGACGTATGCGGCCAGTTTTTGTGCGTGCCGTTACCCGTCGTGGTTCGTATGCCGTGCCGTCCGGGTTGCGCTGCATCCTGATATTTTTCTGCTGGGTGCGGCGCAGCTGCTGCGCCAGCTCCCGCATCATGCGCTTACGCGCGGCAGGCTCCAGACCAGCCAGCAGCGCATCTAACCAGGCGTCAACTTCCTGCAGCTCAGTCACGGCGCACCGCCCACATTTCGTCCGGTTCGTCCGGCTCCGGCACCGCTTCGACGCTGGACACGTCACCGTCAGCACTGACGATCACGCGCTCTGTCAGCTGCAGGTTCAGGCTGATATCGCAGATATCATTGCGCAAGATATCGACCTCAAACGTAAACAGCTTTTCACGCAGTTCCGGGTTATGGATAGCATCGGGCTGATTCTCCATCAGCCAGGCCAACATGGGAGCCATCAGCAATCCCTGATCGCCGCTGAAATCCACAACCACCACGTTGAGGGTATAGCGATACTCCCAGGACAACGACGCTGCGCCGGTCGCCACCACCGAACCGTTATCCACGAATAAATGCAGCTTGTCCGGGTTGTCCCGGACATACGCCACGGCTTTATTCAGGGCGAGGCGTAAGGACTGAGGTTTGTTCACTGTTTCGCTCCTGGCAGGAAATTATCGTGTCCACCTTGTCAGCACAGATCGACCAGGCCGCCTCCGCCTCATCCAGCGCCGCCAGCAAATCGCCGTTAGTGCTGGCTGCTGACTTTTCCAGGCGGCACTGCGTCACCCTGGGACAACCATTCACGGTAAGCCGCACCTCCGGCGAGGGCCGGTCGTTCGCGCATCCTGATAATGTCAGGAGGCAAAGGAGTACCAGCCCAGCGGCGCAAACCCTCATTTTCACGTTTTAGCTCCTCAATCCGACGCTGGCGGCTTCGCAGCAGCGCGTTTGTGCTTTCTGCCGCCGCGTAAAGCCGCGCCTGTTCCCGGTTGTTGGTTTCGGACAGGATGGACAGGGCGATCAGCTGTCCGTTCGTTTTTGCCAGTTTGTCGCCCGCCGTTTTCAGGTCCCTGCCTTGCTTATCGATGGTGTGGCTGGCCTCATTCAGTCGCCATGACTGCCAGCCCAGCGCCGCCAGTACGAGCGCCAGAATAACCGCCAGCGCGCGCGTCATACCGTCACCGGCTGCTCATCAACAACCTGCGCACGCAGGACCTTAAGCGCGACCAGCGTCAGCAGATAAAATGCCAGGGTGATAACGTGGCCCGTAAAGGCGAGAAAAATCACAAGCAGCGAACGCCTGGCCCATCTGATCACCTGGTTTCCTGGCGTACTGAAAAAGCGCGTCAGCGCCTGCATTGCCTCTTCCCGATGAGTGCCGCCCGCATACCACCCGGCCAGGCAAAGCAGCACCGCCACCCAGACCAGCAAACAGGCTACCCATGTCAATGCGGTGACCAGCGCCGAGGTCATGCCGTTTGGGACAAAGAGACTTAAAATCATCAGCGCCGCGTACAGCACCGAAAGCAACCCACTGATAAATTTCTTCTTCATTTCGTCATGCTCCTTTTAAGCACCAGGCCAGCTCCCGCCCACGGCGGTTATCCAGCCCCTGGTTAAATATGCCTTTGACATATACCCAGCGCGGCAGCTGATAGCAGGCATCGCGCCAGCGCTTCTGATTGATAAGCTTCACCATGGTTGAGCTGCAGGCGTTGCCCGTTCCGACGTTGAACGCCAGCGACACCAGCGCGTCATAAACGTACTGCGGCACGTTCACCAGGACACACCGCGCCAGCGCGGTTTCTACCCGTAACACATTGGTGATGAAGTTCCCCGCCGCCTGCCGCTCTGTGATGGTTTTCCCCGGCACCACGCCCGACGTGTTACCGATGCCATCGGTCCACACACCAGCGTCACACTGGTACGGCTGAAGGCGGCAGCCCTCGTAATCAGCAATCAGCTTCAGCCCTTCCACTGAGGTGTGGAGCTGCTGGAAATTGGGCAACGTGGCAGCAATAGCCAGCACCGCACCAACCAGACAGCGCTTAACGATTGAAGGATTCATATTCCCCCTGGTTTATCTTGCCGCCGCGTAACAGCTGATAGGTTTTGTGTTTGTAGTACCAGTTGATCGCCAGCATCAGCAGGCCAATCAGCACACCGCCCACCGTAGAGGCATCTTTAAGCGATAAATCGCCCATCCACGCCAGCAGTACAGCGATGCAGTACGTAATAAAGGCGCTGATCCGTTCAAGCGTCATAACTCAGTCCCATAACTGGACGGTCTGCACCGTGGTAGTGGTCGCAATATCCGGCAGCTCCACCTGCAGCCCGTGAGGTAAAAAAGGGCCATGCTCAGCCAGCCCCGGATTTGCCTGCAGTACCTGCTCTGTGACGCCCTGCGTGCGCCCGTAATGACGCCAGCAAAGCGCATCCACCGTGTCACCCTGGTACGCACGCACTTTCATCAGATCAGCTCCACCGTACAGTGGGGCGCATCCTGCACCCGGCTAATCGCCCAGCGGGCATCACGCCACAGATCGCCGCTGGCCTCCGCCAGCTCATCACCTCGTTTGACGCCGGATGCCGTGGCGTCATAGTCCTGGTAACGTTCATTCACCTGGGCACGCGCCCAGCAATACACGGCGTTGTGGTAGTGGTGGATGCGCTCGCTTTTGCCGTCCAGCTCTTCCGCCGGTACGTCTGCCAGTGTCTGAAACCCCAGCGCCTGCTGGCGCTTGCGGAAGTCGTACAGCTCCGCGTTGACCTCCGACATAGCAGACCGGATAAGCTGCCCAAGACGCGGTGACGTCACCGTGCCATCCGTTCGCATCACGCTGCGAAACTCCGACAAATCCACATCTGGCCAGAATGGGGTGTTTTTGATGACCTCCGCCTGTTCTGGCGCCTGTTCTGGCGCAACAAACTTCATGCGGGTTTTCTCCTGAAAAGGTGGGCGGTGAACGGGATTTTGATAAGGCGCTGCCTGTCGCCATCCCGTGCCGCCCGTGCGCGGGGCACGTTCCGTCAGTGGCTGTTACGCAAATGGCGCTCCAGCCGCTCTTTGTCTTTTTTCACGCCGCAGCGGGGATCGAGCTGCAGCGCAAACGTGTAGTGGTTAAGGGCTGCGGCGGGGCGAGACTCGCTGATCACGGCGGCGATGGCTTTATGCAATCGGGCGCGGGACTGGTCCGGCATATCCAGCGCATCCGTCAGTGAAAGCGCCTGCAGCAGCACGTCGGCAGGGAATTCAGCTTTCATGCGCTGCGCGGCCTCCGCCTGGTCTGCCAGCTCTTCCGCGACAACGGTCTGCACGTTGCGGCGGCCCAACGCCTGCGGCAGCACCCAGCCGTGTTTGAGCGCGTGCGCGGCAATCTGCAGTCCACCGGCAAAATCACCGGCATCGATACGCCAGAGCATGAGAAACATCAGCACGTCATCCTGCTGCGCTCCACCGGCTGCCAGTACGCCATCCGCCCAGGCGGTATATTTGGGTAACAGTTCCACCTTGATCTGCGCCTTTTTCACGGTGGACTGAACCCCTTTGAGGCGGCGGCGATCTTCTGCCAGCTGCAGCAGCATCAGGTCATAACCCGACGCATGGCGAACACTGCCGCCCTGACGGGCGGCCTGTTCAGCCTGAACGCGCAGGCGGTGCTGCCGTGCGGGACTCAGGCTCATGCGTTACTCCCCTTCTCCGGCGCTGAAGTCACCGATGGTGATGTTTTCCACCAGTGCCACGCAGCGGTAATCCTCCACCACATACGCCTCGTTGACGGATTCGAAGTTTTCGATGCGATCGCGTTTCGGGTTATCAATGACCGAACGGCGGCGGGTATCTTCCTGCCAGTAGATGGACAGGTTATCCAGACGGGTGATCAGCACGGCATTAGCCGGGAATGACGGGGCGCGGACAGCCTGCAGGCCACCCATGCGTTTCTGGCTGATAATCAGATCAGCGGCCAGTTTTTCGCTGTTTTCCTGCTCCTTATTGACCAGCGGGAAATACTTGTCAGACAGCAGCTCACGACCACAGATCACGACCAGATCAGCATCATCCTGGAAAATCGGGTCAATCAGCTCATTGACAGCATCCATCACTAGCGCATCCAGGTTGGCATATTTACCGCCCTTGCCTACCTTCACCGGGTCTGCGGTGGTGGTGCCATCTTCTGCCGTGGTGCTGCCCATCACGCAATCTGCCGCATCTTCGCGGACTTTCTGCAGCCAGCCTTTGTTGACGTCCTGCAGCAGCGGGTTATCGACTCGGTTTGAGGTTTTGGCACGCTTCACACCGTTGAACCCGATCATGATGCGGTCCAGCGCCTGGCGCTTGACGATGGCGTTACGGATGCGCACCTGGAAATCCTGGAATTTCGCCCACAGATCAAGTTTTGCGTAGGTCAGCACCGTATCAAAGTTGGTCTGCTCGCACTTGTACTCAACATCGACCATGACTGTCGGATCGGTTGGTTCGCGCTCCTTCGTGGTCGTGTCAGTGGTCCCGGCAATGGTGCTACCGACGCCCAGCCCCAGCAACTGGCCTGACTGCTCAGTCACCCCAATGATGTTAATCATGGTCAGGAATGCGGCGGACTGCTGGATCTGGTCTTCCAGCGTCTGCTGCACAGACGGCTCCACGGTGAACTTGCTGGACAGCTCCTCAACTTCTACGCCATTCAGGCGCGCCAGCTGCTGCAGGTAGGCGTTAAAGGCAAAACGTGTTTTCTTTTTCATTGGTTCTTATGCTCCATCAGCAATTGGTCAGGGTGCCTGCTGGCGCGTTACCGCCCGGCGCACGCTGGCGATAATCTTTGCGGCTGTCTTCCTGTTGCAGTTGCTGCTCCAGTTCCGCAAAGGCGGTCTGCTGCTCCTGAAGGGAGGTTTCCAGCGCAGCAAGGCGCTTACCCTGCGCGGACAGGGATTGATCGGTGCGTTCGCTCAGGCTCTGCTGCTCGGTAGCGACCAGCTCAACAGCACGATGCACATCAGAAAAACGCGCATCATCGGTCTGCGATTTTTTGGCAAACATCGCGGTAACGCGGGCAAAAAGGGAGGGTTTATCGTCCTGAACCTCTTCCCACTCGATCAGCGTTTCTTCTGCGGCGGTAAAGAGGTTTTCCGGGCTTTGTTTGCGCCCGGCCAGCGGGTTGCTTTTGGCGCTGGCGCTAAACTGCAACATTTCTGTACCCAGGCTTGCCGGGTCGTCAGTCGCTGCCAGGCCAACCAGGTACGCTTTGCCGGTATCAGCAAAACTGGTATTGACCTCCATCGAGGTGAACAGTTTTTGCAGCTTGCGGGTATACGCCACCAGATCATCTGACGGGGTGATCCACGCATACAGGGCCATTTTCCCCTTCAGCGGGCCATCCGCAATTTCTTCGGCCTCCAGCTTATCCACGGTCCCGAAGCGGCGGAATGGACTGTCCGGGGTGTAGCCCTTGATATGTTCCAGATTAATCAGCGCCGTATAGACTTGCGGGTTATAACTGGCCGCCATCTGCTCCAGCCAGGCGCGCTCAATGGTGCGCCCGTCGGTTGTTGCCCCTTCCACACCAATGCGGAAGCGTTTTGCTTTAACTGCCATTTGAGCGACTCCATCAAATAACTCAGTGAGGCCTTATGGTTGCTGTGATGGAGGGGGTGAAACAACGCGCAGACCTTGTGCGGTAAACCACACAAAAGCCAGCCGGGGAAAGGCTCCTGTCAAGGCCGTAGTCTTGTGCCATGAACACAACATTGACTCCCGCAGACCTCGATCCCCGTCGGCAGGCACTACTGCTGTATTTTCAGGGATACCGCATAGCCCGCATTGCAGAAATGCTGGGCGAGAAAGCCGCAACCGTTCACAGCTGGAAAAAGCGCGACAAATGGGGCAGCTATGGTCCGCTTGACCAGATGCAGCTCACCACCGCCGCGCGGTACTGCCAGCTGATCATGAAGGAGCAAAAAGAAGGGAAGGATTTTAAGGAGATCGACCTGCTGGCGCGCCAGTCCGAGCGCCACGCCCGCATCGGGAAATTTAACAACGGCGGCAACGAGGCCGACTTAAACCCGAACGTGGAAAATCGCAACCGCGGTCCCCGCAAACCACCTGAAAAAAACCTGTTCAGCGATGAACAGATCGAAAAGCTGGAAGAGATTTTCCGCGCTGGCATGTTCGAATATCAGCGCCACTGGTGGGAAGCAGGGATTAAACATCGTATCCGCAACGTGCTGAAGTCCCGCCAAATCGGGGCAACGTATTATTTTGCGCGTGAGGCACTGATCGATGCCCTGGTTACTGGTCGCAACCAAATTTTCCTGTCGGCCAGTAAAGCCCAGGCGCATGTCTTTAAAGGCTACATCATTGAGTTCGCCAAAGAGGTAGACGTTGAGCTGAAAGGCGATCCGATGGTCCTGCCGAACGGTGCCACGCTGTATTTTCTGGGGACCAATGCCCGCACCGCGCAGAGCTACCACGGCAACCTGTACCTTGATGAATATTTCTGGATACCGAAATTCCAGGAGCTGCGCAAAGTTGCCTCCGGTATGGCGCTGCACAAAAAGTGGCGGCAAACCTATTTTTCCACCCCGTCCAGCCTGACGCACAGCGCCTACCCCTTCTGGTCTGGTGCGCTGTATAACCGTGGTCGCTCAAAATCGGACCGTGTGGATATCGACCTGACCCACTCGGCGCTGGCGGCAGGCCTGCTTTGTGCTGATGGTCAGTTCAGGCAGATCGTGACGGTAGAAGATGCCGTGCGCGGCGGCTGTAACCTGTTCGACCTCGACCAGTTGCGACTGGAATACAGCCCGGACGAATACCAGAACCTGCTGATGTGCGAGTTTATTGACGATCTCGCGTCCGTGTTTCCCCTTGCCGACCTGCAGGCCTGCATGGTGGACAGCTGGGAGGTCTGGGAAGATTTTCATGCACTGGCTCTGCGCCCGTTTGGCTGGGGCGAGGTATGGATCGGATATGACCCGGCGAAAGGCACGCAGAACGGTGACAGCGCCGGGTGCGTCGTTATCGCCCCGCCATCCGTTCCAGGCGGCAAGTTCCGCATACTGGAACGCCACCAGTGGCGCGGCATGGATTTCCGCGCGCAGGCAGAAGCCATCCGCCAGCTCACCTTGCAGTACAACGTAACCTATATCGGCATTGACTCTACCGGCGTCGGTCACGGCGTCTATGAAAACGTCAAAGGGTTTTTCCCTGCCGTCCGGGAGTTTGTCTATAACCCCAACGTCAAAAACGCCCTGGTGCTCAAGGCATACGACATCATCAGTCACCGCCGCATTGAGTTTGACGCCGGTCATACCGATATCGCGCAGTCATTCATGGCTATCCGCCGGGCCACCACCGCCAGCGGAAACCGCCCTACCTATGAAGCCAGCCGCAGCGAGGAAGCCAGCCACGCAGATTTGGCCTGGGCGACCATGCACGCATTGTTTAACGAACCGCTGCAGGGCGAGGCAGCCAACACCAGTAACATCGTGGAGATTTTTTAATGACTGAGAACACCGTACAGGACGTCATGCCGCCTGACGTACAAACCAATGATTCAGCATCTACTCAGGCGTTCAGCTTTGGCGATCCCATTCCTGTGCTGGACCGCCGCGAACTGCTGGATTATGTGGAATGCGTCCAGATGGACAGATGGTATGAGCCGCCTGTAAGTTTTGACGGACTGGCACGCACGTATCGCGCCGCCGTGCACCACAGCTCACCGATTGCCGTTAAGCGCAACATCCTGACCAGCACGTTTATCCCGCACCCGTTGCTGAGTCAGCAGGCATTCAGCCGTTTCGTGCAGGACTATCTGGTGTTTGGTAACGCCTATCTTGAAAAACGGACAAACCGACTGGGCGGTATTCTGTCGCTGGAGCCATCGCTGGCAAAATACACCCGGCGCGGGATCGATCTCGATACCTACTGGTTTGTGCAATACGGCATGACCACGCAGCCCTATGAGTTCACCAAAGGCAGCATTTTTCACCTGATGGAGCCGGACTTAAACCAGGAGATTTACGGCCTGCCGGAGTATCTGTCTGCCATTCCTTCGGCCCTACTGAATGAGTCCGCCACGCTGTTTCGTCGTAAGTATTACATTAACGGCAGTCACGCCGGATTCATCATGTACATGACCGACGCGGCGCAGAACCAGGAGGACGTGAACAACATCCGCCATGCGATGAAAAGTGCCAAAGGACCGGGTAACTTTCGCAATCTGTTTATGTACTCCCCCAACGGGAAAAAGGACGGCATCCAGATCATCCCACTGTCAGAAGTAGCGGCAAAGGATGAGTTTCTGAATATCAAAAACGTGAGCCGGGATGACATGATGGCAGCGCACCGTGTACCGCCGCAGATGATGGGGATTATGCCTAGCAATGTTGGGGGGTTTGGGGATGTAGAAAAGGCCAGTTTGGTTTTCGTAAGAAATGAACTCATTCCTCTACAGAAACGCTTCGAAGAGTTAAATAAATGGTTACATGAAGATATAATAAAATTTTCCGGCTACGAACTAAATAAATAAATTATAAAGATGCCCACTCATAGGGCATCTTTATAATTATCGACATAATTAACCAAGCCAGGCCTATTCAAAATGCCACTTTTTTTAATATCAACCAATGTATCCCATTCAAAATATTCAATTAGAATAGCGATAAGAATCAAAATCTTCGTATCTGTTAGATTTAACAATGCCTCATATTGCTCTTCACGCTCATCAATATCAACTTTTTCATTAATCAATTTAAGAATCAAGTAAAACCGCCTCGATACTGAGAAAAAACAATCATGAAGATCCAAATCATTAAGCCATTCAACAATATCACTCCTATCAACCTGTTCTCGGACCAATACCGCTAGTGAATTATCTATATAATCAACCGCCTCATGCGCCTTTAATATACTTGCCTTCGGCATAAAAACATCAGAATTACTACTACCTTCATTATCATCGTCTGCATTTCCAGAAACTGAGACCTTGAACTTCGTGAAGTTTACATCTTGAGCCTCTAGTAAACTAAAAAACCTCACCTCAAATTTCTTATATTTTTCCAATCGTTCCTGCCGCTGTATTTCATTAACCAATGTCGAATTGGCCTCACGTTGTAAGGTTAACGACTGGATAAGCAAATAAATTGTAACAAAGCTTAAAATAGGATTAACTACTCCACCTACATAATCACCAAACTGCCCCCAGACATCAGTTTTACTTGACAACTCTCCATCAAGCCCAAAATTCAGATAATAAGACAACCACACTAAGCCTATTATCAATAAACTCAATATTTTTATCATATTACTCTACCGTGTGGATTAAGTATTTTATGGTCTCACCACTCAGGACCGTAACGCGGCTAACTGTGAGAGTAAGATAAACAAACTCCTCTTCGTTTTTACCATTATTGATATGTAAATTCCCAGATATTTTAGTTTTCTGCCTTCTCTGTATAGTTTTTAGCGGCATATAAAAACCGAACGGTACTGTATCATTTTCACCTTGCAAAACTAACCTTCCATTACCTGTCCTTGAGTTAAATCGAGTGATGATAGCTGTAATTTGTATTTGTTCATTAGCAATACGTGATTGAAATAGATTAACTCGCGTCGTTGCATTAAGCTCGGCTATTCTTTGTTTTCCTGCAGGGAGTGGTTTCTTATAGTTTAGTTCAACATCATATCCTCTTTTAACGTTAACTTCATGCATTCTCTTAAGTGGAGACCGAATTCTACCTATAATCTCATCTTCAATATCCCCCAACCCATTAATAATGGTAGCTGCTTTTTGTGAAACCTGCCTAGTTTCAAGGTAAAGAGACTCAGATATAAAGTAACTCATTACTTCAGAAAATACTGCTCTACCCATTTTATTTAACTCAGAGACTAAAGCAGGCTCAGATACCACGACGTCAAAGTTCTGACCATAGGAGCTTTTAAAACTTTGTTTAAGGACTGCCCTTGCAGGGTTAACATGTGTTCTGCGTTGGATAATTCTCTTTCGGAGGATTGCCTCTGCAAGTAAGCAAGTCACCTCTGAAGTACCTCCAAGAGTTTTAATACCATACTCCATGTCAACATCATCATTCCCACTTTTTATCACAACATCGAAACTAACTTTCATGCAGCGTCCTTAAGTACAGTTTTATAGCATAGATACCCTAAGTAAGATTCATCTGAAAATATCATTGATAACTTATGCTGGCTAGCAACTTGATCATTGATGCCAGCGCGCGCTCGTATCCCCGCCACGCCTGCCCGCTTTGTGTAGTGGTTTTCATGCAGATGCATGACGGGCCGGAAAGCGCGCCAGTTCTGGCGGCCCCGACCCATTGCGATCCTTTTTGGATCATGCGAATCCATGCACCATAGACATGCGCTGATTTCTCAAACCGCAGGGTGCCATATGGGAGGGAGTTTCCCATGGTGCGGAATCACTAATGCGTACTCTCATCCTGCCTTACCCCATATTCATTCAGCCTAGTAACCAGATCGCTTGTCAGCTCCGACAGCCACGAAATCGCAACCTCCTTGTCGTCATCGCTACAATCTGAGCTGGCAACCAGCCGGGCCATAAGTTCTATCCGCTGCAGTGCAAGTGACTCCATGAACAAATCGTTCACAACTCCCTCCCAATATTACTGTTTATATATACAGTACATCATATGATTTTAAAGCTGAAATAGTTTTTTACTCAGCTAACTCTTTGATTAATAGATATGCCATTTCTCTGAGCTGTCAGTACCATTGACGCCATTTGTCATCCTCCTGTAGGCGCTGATTCCGGTAGAACAGGCGCAGCCCGGCACCAGATGGCAGGCTGCCGCCACTCAGAAGCAGATCCACTTCCGTTTCACTGGCGTCAAAGCCTCTGGACAGCAACTCCGCATTGAGCTGTAGCCGTTGGTGTTCCGAAATTTCCTGTTTGTAGCCTTTTCGGCGCTTCGGTTTAACCAGCCGCAGCCTTGCCGTCAGCTCGCGCAGTTCCTTTTTGCTCATGTTTTCGAAGTCCGGCAGCGCTGCAGGTTCTTCGCTGCCCTGTAGTTCGCCCCCTGTCTGGTACGTTTTTTCAACAGGGGGACAGTTATTGCCACGAGTCCAAGGGGCGCCAGCGCCCTGGTCGGCTGTCGCCTCCTGAACGTCAACGGCCTTACGGACCATTTTCCACTTCATCGCGTGCGTGCAAATCCGGCCCTCAACAATCGGGGACCAGATGCCATAAATACGGATGCCGTGATCGCCATAGGTAGATGGCTCGTCGTTAAGCTCGTAGGCCGTGCGGACCAGGTGATGTTTACGCGGGACCAGCACGCCGCCCTGCTTCATGATGTAGGTGGCAAAACATCCAGCATCGGCGGCAGCCAGTACCGCATCCAGTCGCGGGTTATCCAGTACCGGCGTACCGGCTTTTTTATCTGCCTGCTGTCGCGCGGTCTGGCCTGCCAGCAGGCGCAGCTCGCGATAAGCCTGACGCCCTGGAATACCGAAGAAACGGAACTGCTGGACGCGGTGCAGGGATGCCCAGGCGCTAACGTGCTCAGCGCTGTCCCGTAGTGATTTTCCTGTTTCTTTGCTGATCTCTTTCGCCAGTCCGCGCCCGTCGATGTTCTTGCTGATGTATTTGGCGATGTAGCTGGTCGGCGTGCCTTTGCGCGGGTTGATAAGTTCAGACTTGAATCGCGGGCCGGTATTGTTGCCCAGCTCGGCGCGGTCTTCACGAATGGCAAATTTACGCAGCAGCGTAGTGAGGGTGCGCCGGTCTTTCTTGCGCATGAAGCACAGCAGGTGCCAGTGCACGGTGCCGTCGTGATGCGGCTCGGCAACGCGCACGCCATACCAGCGCAGCCCAGTTTTATGCATTGCTTTGCGGAATGCGGCGAAGGTATCAACCAGATAATCACTACTCTGCCGGACCGTTTCGCTGGTCCACTTCGGATTAGGTCTGCCGTTGTTGAGCGTGGCGTGGAAGCGTGACGGACAAGTAATGGTATAGAACACAGCGCAGTCGCCGCGCATTTCTGCGATCAGCTCCAGCCCTTTCACACAGGCCATCATTTCATTACGACGGTGCGCCGGATTGCTGCTGCTAGCGTTCACAACGTCTTCCATATCCAGCGTGTCACCGTCGGCATTGACCAGCTCGTGCGACTGGAAAAACTCCAGCGATTTGCGGCGCTGCTCGCGTTTGTGGATCACGGCTTCATAGCTGACGTACGGGGACGCTTTCCTATTGACCAGGCAAACGGCACGGAGCTGTTCCTCCCGCCACTCGCAGCGCATCTGCCACAGTTTGCGATACCACCAATCTGCACAAAGCATACGCGCCAGCGAACCCGGAATAAGGCCATAGGGCGCTGGCTTACGGCGGCGTTTCTTGCGGCGCAGCCGTTCAAACGCAGGTGGAATGACATCCAGCCGCATAGCTTCTGCTGCTACCTTTTCCCATGACTGGCGGATTTGTTCTGGCTTAACGTCATCAGTCACAAACAGATCGCTGCAGGCCGCATCGAGACACATGCTCATATGTGCCGCAACAAGCGTGGACAGACGCTTGACCTGCTCCTGATTCATTTCAGGCAGTACCAGCAGCCCCTCCAGCCCTTCATGGCTCGCCATAAACCGGAAGGAAGCCGACAGCTGACTTTCACGCACACGCTCCAGTCGCTCAAGACACGGCCTGATGGTTTCGCGCAGATACCGGGAATATGCCTTTGGCCTTCCCAGCCCCTGGAAGAACTTAATTCTTTCAAGAAGTGGTTTGCTGACGTGTGTGGGTTCGGCGCTGACGTTAGCCAGAATGACCAAATCGGGGTTAAAGCGCTGCTGCTCTCTTGCCATTTTGACACGGCTGATGAGTCGGTCCTGCTCCAGTTCACACTGAACAGGATCGCGGGACTCATTGAAGAAATAGCGTTCCCAGACCTCATCACTCAAGGCCTCGCGACGCAGATGCTCCTGCTCGTTATCCGTAGCGTAAAGAGTGATCAGGTTTGAAAGCGCAGACACCGGCGCAACTTCCGCCGGGTCCAGATAGGGGTTTACTGCTTTTTTCTGGGCGTTCCATGGGAAAACTCCGGCGGCCTCAGTCGGGCCGCCTTTGTCGTTTGTTAATTCAGGCATCACTGACAGGCTCCGAAGCTCACTGCGCTCCTCGGGTGTAGTGCTTCCCTTTCAGCTCAGCGATTTCCTGGCATGTGACGCAGCACTGCACGCCAGGGATAGCTTGTCTGCGAGCAGTTGGAATTGGCGTGTCGCAGTCGATGCAAAGAACGCGAGCGGCACCTGGCTTCCTTGTACGAGCGTTCTGGATATGGCGCTGCAGGTTTTCTTCGACGCGCTGCTGAACGAGATCCATGGAATCAGCCATCAGTGCCAGTCCCCGCGTGATTCAGCTTCATAACGGGCAACTTCGCGGCGCAGCAGTTCTGCCGCCTCCACTCCATTCATCCCCTCTTTCAGAATGTGGATCGCCAGTGCCTCCATGCGGATGGAAACGGCAAAGGCGCAGCTTTTACGCTCATCCAAACGGGTCTCGTTAAACAGCTGGAATAAACCAGCATCATCTTGTCCAGTTTTGGTGGTGCGTGTTTCACTATTTCGCATAATCAGTTCTCCTGAATTTGGGCAAAAGAATGCCCGACGGGTTTACGCCATTAATTTCTTTTTTGGGTTAGTTCGGCATGGTTAGCCGTTTGGGAAATAAGCTCACCACTGCACGAAAATGATTCATTGCTTTAATCAGCTCCCGCGTTTCGTCAGTGGTCAGCTCATTAATATTGACGCTGTGACGTTCTGCCGGAATTTTTGCCATGAAGAATATGGCGGCCAGTGCCCTCTCGTTTTGTTTGTGGTCAATGTCGCGGGGATCGCGCATCTCATTAATAAACCGTTCCAGTTCCCGCTCAATATTCAGACCAAACACTTTTGCTCTCAGCTCAGCGATATGGTTCAGCCCATTCAGGCGCTGACCGGTACTCAGTGGAACAGTCGCTGCAGGACCTTCAATAGCCATGGTTTCCTCTGTTGGATAGTGGACAGGTCGGCCAAAAGCGCATCCTGCGAGCGGCACGGATGCCAGCGCTTACCATCCTTCCCGATAATCCAGCCGTGGCCGCAGTGCATTGCCGGGCTTTTCTTAACGAGAAGCGACGCAAATGAGGGGTCATTGTTCAGCATAAACACCTCAGCTCAGACCAAACGAAGAGCCAAGACCTGTCATGGTATCGATGACACTTGCCATTGCAGGGTTAGCCTGTAAACGCGCCTGCAGTGAAATCGCGGTAAGTGCCATCAGCCGAGTAACGGAGTTGACGCTTTCGACAACCTGCCGGCGGGTGGTCGCGTTCAGTGGAACACCAGAAACCGCACTGGCAGCGACACGGCCGATCTCGGCGGTGGCTTTCAGGACGTACTGCGGCATTTTCTCCCGTGCGACTTCATTGGTAGGTACGCATGGCAGGCAATGAATCTGCGCCAGAAATCCATCAACCAGCGCTGAGTCTTCGGTGAGATCGGTCAGAAGCCATATGTCTGGCGCTGTGAGCTGGTGCGGTTGCTCCGGGTTGAGCTTATTACGCAGGGTTTGAACATTCATACCTGCACGTTCTGCCAGCTTCGCCATGTTGTGACGCAGCGCGAAGGCCCGGCAGGCCTCATTGAAATGGGGATGTTTTGATATGCGATAGTCAAACATAGTCAGTTTCTCCGTGAAGTCTCAAAATGGAACTAATTGATAGTCACGTTGCAATCTGAGAGTGCATCAACGGTTAAAGCAACGATGTTAATCATTACCTTTTCACGCTTCTTATCTTTGCGCAGGCGGTGACGAGGCAACCGACCATCTGCAAGCATATCGTTTATGGTGTCAACAGGCAGACCAGTTAGCTCGCTATAGCGTTCAATTGTGACGTGCGGTGTGTTCAGAGTGATTGAAATATTAGGGGTCATGATGCAACATCTCCTATTGGCTTGTGGTGAGCCGTTTGTAATCGTGACAAGTACCCAAATGGGAACTAAATTGATACTAGGATCGCATAAGAGATATGTCAACATTAAAGTACCCAAGTGAGATCAAAATAAATCCCAATCAGGGTGGCAAGGCTGCGATTGAGCGATTGGTCGAAGCATATGGTTTTACAACACGGCAAGCCCTTGCTGACCACTTAGAAGTGTCAAAAAGTACATTGGCTAACCGGTACATGAGGGATACCTTTCCTGCCGATTGGATAATCCAGTGCGCCCTTGAAACTGGAGTCTCACTAAAATGGCTTACATGTGGGGAAGGACGCAGAGAAAGTTCACAAAAAGAAAACACAATAGAGCTTGATAGACATGTTGTATCCGCAGGCAAGCTAAAAGCGGCGGGTTCTTACATCTTCGATAAAGCATTTCTTCCAGAAAATCTTAGGAAACCAATTGTGGTTGCAGAACATGATTCAGAATTTATCTGTGACACCGAGTTTGAAGATGTCCGTGATGGCAAATGGCTAGTGAGTATTGATGGTCAGGTTCTACTTCGGACTTTAACTCGCCTTCCGGGAAGCCGACTCCTTATTGACGGCGGTAATCGTTCGTTTGAGTGTGCATTAGCAGATATAGAGATCCTCGCAAAGGTGCTCATTAGCTGCATTAAATAAAAGGGATTTTTTATGTCTCGGGAAACAAACGTTATCATTTTTAATTTACAGCAACTTCTAGCATTTTTAGCTACACGTGAGAGAAGCAAGTAATGGACGACTTATTAAATATAAAAACTATACTGATTGGTTTTCTGATTGCGATTATTTTGACATTCATTTTTTTAGACAAATTTAATAGATATATATTGAGCTTCTTTGAATTTACTGACGAAAGTTTATCGAAGCAACGTCTTTTCAAAATTGCTATTGCTGGACCTCTTTTATTAGCAACTTCACTTTGTTTACCCATTTGGTATGACAGCACTATAAAATTAAATCTAAGTCATGTCGGCTATCAAAATTTCTTAACTATTTTTAAACTACCAATTGGTGTTTGGTCTTTATCCATTCCTTTGGTTGCCATAGTTGCACACATACACAGAACAATTCAAACGGCCTCTCAGTTAGAAGTCACAAGAAAAAAGAATATGGGTGATAGTTTTTTTGCACATCACAAATATATCACAGAAGCATTATCTAAATTCCCGACACACATATTAAAAACAAAAGATGGAGAATTTGAAAAGAAGGTTAGCGAACCTTACAAACTTTATAATAATCTTTTTGAAAAATCGTCTTATGAATCTGGATTAGTAATTAATGACATATCAGATAAAATTAATGATATTCAAACCCTGCTTAACACAGCCTCATCTTATCTTTCACGTTCAAAGATAAGGAAGGATAACCTACGTGGTAAGGTTGATGATTTCAATAGAGTAGCAAATGCAATAAATGAAATAAATAAAAAGCTAACCATAAGCATAAAGAAATCTGACAAAAATTATTTATACATGCTTAAAAATGATGTTGGAACCCTTAAAATAGTAACAACCTACTATGATGAGGATGAGTTCAAAAAAGATTTAAAATACTCAATAGAGCTTATCTCATCTATTTGTGGCTTAATGAATAAACGTTTGCAAATAAAAGACACATTATACTATTATATTAACGTTTTTAATGAGCGACATTATTTTTATGGGGATATGTTTAGCAAAACTGTTGAGATTGAAGCCCCAGAAGTTTATGGATTCGCATCCAATATTTCTAAATCGCTTGACGAGGATTTTGAGCGTTATAATGCCAAGTTAAAAATGAACATGTATACCAATGAGCTCAACAAACATTGACTACTGTTTATGTATACAGTTAAATTCAGCTCTCACACATGAGGGCTTTTTTATGGCAGTACGAAAACTCGGCACAGGAAAATGGATTTGCGAATGCTACCCCGCCGGGCGCAGCGGGCGCCGTGTGCGTAAGCAGTTCGCCACCAAAGGCGAAGCACTGGCTTTTGAACGCCACACGATGGATGAGACGGAGGCTAAGCCCTGGTTGGGTGAATCAGTAGACCGTCGGACTCTAAAAGACATAATTGATCTCTGGTTCAAGCTGCACGGCATATCTTTGACCGCTGGCGAGCATGTTTATAACAAGCTGGTCCTGATGGTCGATGCACTCGGAAACCCTCTCGCCATTGATCTCAGCTCGAAATTGTTCGCACATTATCGTGACAAACGCCTGACCGGTGAAATCTATTTTAGCGAGAAATGGAAGAAAGGTGCCAGCCCGGTCACGATCAATCTGGAGCAAAGCTATCTGAGCGGAGTGTATAGCGAACTGACCCGGCTCGGCGAATGGACAGCACCAAACCCACTTGAAAATATGCGCAAATTCTCCATCGCCGAAAAAGAAATGGCTTGGCTAACACATGAACAAATCACAGAGCTTTTGTACGACTGCGAGCGCCAAAATGCCCTGCTCGCTCTGGTTGTTAAAATCTGTCTAAGCACAGGAGCACGCTGGCGCGAGGCCGTGAACCTCACTCGTTCCCAAGTCACGAAATACCGAATCACATTTGTCAGAACCAAAGGCAAAAAGAACCGCAGCATTCCGATCAGCAAAGGGCTGTATGAAGAAATCATTGCCCTGGATGGCTTCAAGTTTTTTACTGACTGCTACTTCCAGTTTTTAGCTGTGATGGATAGAACCTCGATCGTACTACCGCGTGGGCAGCTTACTCACGTCTTACGACATACGTTTGCAGCACATTTTATGATGTCCGGTGGAAACATCCTAGCTCTCCAGAAGATCCTTGGACATCATGATATAAAAATGACTATGCGCTATGCTCACTTAGCACCCGATCATCTTGAATCAGCATTAAAATTCAATCCTATTGCTACAATGACGAATAACTCCCAGAAGTAATACTGTATTCATTTTTTATTCTTAACCTTTATCACATTATCCTTCCAGTCATTTTCACCAAAAGAAGATAGTGGATACTCTTTACATATGTCTTCGAAAATTCGTAATTTTGTTATGTAAGAATCTGAGTCCATCGCATCTTCCATCTGTATTCCGTTGCTTACTGCATCTGAACACCCGGAAATAAAAGCGTCTCCATCTAGAATTAGGTGTTCTAAAAAAACGTATTTTTCAATTAAACATCTATATTCGTAGTATTGATTGCCACTTTTAGCGTGTGCTACATTTATAATAAGAAGTAACGTTATTTCAGAATTTAAAAAAGACCGGACCATGCTTGTGTAAAATTTCTTTTTCTTATATACAAAGAAGAAGCCATAATAATTTCTATCAACATGCTTTAATAAGTAATAAAGGACCCTAAAGTAACTTCCATAATATGTATCCAGTTTGTGCATTCGCTCGTTTGCAGAAAATAAATCTTTATCCTCAGCGAACCCTAAAATAGTCGACAGTTTACTCCCAAAATCATCCTTAGAAATTAGTGTATTTAATTGTTGGTTATGTTGTTCTAGTAGTAAAGAAAAATTTCTTTCGAATGTATCTCGTCTATTGTTTTTTATTGATATATATAGTGCAACAACAACAGAAGACATTGTACCAAATGCAACAAAGAATTGAACTAACTCTGTTTTTTTCGCTGCCTTTGATGCCAAGTTAAAAAACAAATAGATTATATCCATAATTAATTCTCGCAAGCAAATCAAACAAAACACTGAAACAACAGCAGCAAGTATTTTTTCGCCTTTAGTCATTTTTCACCATATCAAATTTATCATTCACTCTGCCATTAAGAATAACAGGGATTCAGTCCTATGGAATTATAAATTATGATTATCCTCTAAATATTTCTCATTGTAAATAAACATCTTGCCAAAAAATTAACTAGCAAAACACTAGCAATTCGATATTAATTATAAAATCAGTAACGATACGAATTTCTGCCAGTTTAAAAAATATAAGAGGCTACTAAATCAAGATATCCTAATATCTACTAGTGATGTTCAAAATCTGTCGTGCTCAAAGATGTAGCCTCTTTGACCAAGTGGCGACAAAGTGGCGGCAATGGTTGGCACTACCCCTTAATCGCCACCTTTCATCACCCACCTAACTCATTGATAATCTTGTAAGTCATTGTTTTCACCAACCTGTTTACATAAATGGGTTTTTTGTTGCCTGCATTTAGCCATTACGGGTGAAACGCCGCCTCAGCGCCCCTCTTCCTGCGCCCTCTCCCCCGCCAGCTGCCCAACCAGCAGCCGGATTGCCGCCTTCGACAGCGGCGCGCGGTCGGTGACAAAGTGCAAGGTCATCCCTTCAATAAAGGCGTCAAGACCGCGGGCGGTGTCAGCGGCGAACCATTGCTCCAGCGTCTGCTGGCTGCGCCGCATCCAGTTCTGCATCACCCCCTTTAGCGCCGGCTGGCTGCTGCAGAACGCGTACAGCTGGTACATCAGCTCCATATTGCGCGCCGTGGTCACCTGGGCGCTGAAGATCAGCTCCGCGATGGCATCGCAGGCTTGTTCCCGGTTCGTTACCCCGGCAAAGCATTGCTGATACTGCGCCGACATCTCGGCGGTAAACAGGCTGAACGCCTCCTCAACCAGCGCCTCGATGCCGCTGAAATAATAGGTCAACGACCCCAGCGGCACATTCGCGCAGAGGGCGATTTTGCGGTGCGTCACCGCCTGGACGCCGTGCGCCGCGATGGTGTCCAGCGTCGCCTGCAGGATGCGCTCGCGGCGCTGCGGATCGTTCGGTCTACGGGCCATAATTTTCCTCTTCCGGTTTATGTACAAATGTACACATGCTTGCTACTGTTGTCTTCACTCTTCTCCTTTAAGGCGTTTACGGATGACGACGCAAACCTCGCGCAGAGCGCTCCAGCTTCGGCTTTGGGCGCTGTTTATGTTCTTTTTCATCCCCGGCTTATTAATGGCCTCCTGGGCCACCCGCACGCCGGCGATCCGCGATCAGTTGATGCTTTCTACGGCAGAAATGGGCGTGGTGCTGTTTGGTCTGTCGGTGGGGTCGATGAGCGGTATTCTCTGCTCAGCGTGGCTGGTGAAGCGCTTTGGTACCCGCAAGGTCATCCGCACCACCATGTCCTTCGCCGTACTCGGCATGCTGGTGCTCAGCCTGGCGCTGTGGGTCTCTTCCGCCCCGCTGTTCGCCTTCGGCCTGGCCATCTTTGGCGCCAGCTTTGGCTCCGCAGAAGTCGCTATTAACGTCGAAGGCGCGGCCATCGAGCGGGAGATGAATAAAACGGTGCTGCCGATGATGCATGGCTTCTACAGCTTTGGCACCCTGTTCGGCGCCGGAGTGGGCATGGCAGTGACCGGATTCGGCCTGCCTGCCGCCCCGCACATCCTGGCGGCTGCGCTGGTGGCTATCCTGCCCATCGCCATTGCCATCCGCGCCATTCCCGATGGCACCGGTAAAAATGCCGCCGAAGCCGCCCACGGTGAGGCGAAGGGTCTGCCGGTATGGCGCGACGCGCAGTTGCTGCTGATCGGGGTCATCGTCCTGGCGATGGCCTTTGCCGAAGGTTCGGCCAACGACTGGCTGCCGCTGCTGATGGTGGACGGCCACGGCTTTAGCCCCACCTCCGGCTCGCTGATCTATGCTGGCTTCACCCTCGGGATGACGCTGGGCCGCTTTACCGGCGGCTGGTTTATCGATCGCTACAGCCGGGTGACGGTGGTCCGCGGCAGCGCGGTGATGGGCGCCCTGGGTATTGGCCTGATCATCTTCGTCGATAACCCCTGGGTGGCGGGCATCTCGGTACTGCTGTGGGGCATCGGCGCCTCGCTCGGTTTCCCGCTGACCATCTCCGCCGCCAGCGATACCGGGCCGGACGCGCCCAAGCGCGTCAGCGTGGTGGCGATCACCGGTTATCTTGCTTTCCTCGTCGGGCCGCCGCTGCTGGGCTTCCTCGGCGAACACTTCGGCCTGCGCAGCGCCATGATGGTGGTGCTGGGTCTGGTCATGGTGGCGGCACTGGTCGCCCGCGCGGTGGCTAAGCCACAATCTGAACCCGTTATGGAGAACAGCTAATGAGCATCAAACTGATTGCGGTGGATATGGACGGCACCTTTTTAAGCGATGCCAAAACTTACAACCGGCCGCGCTTCCTCGCCCAGTACCAGCGAATGCGTGAACAGAATATTCGCTTCGTGGTCGCCAGCGGCAACCAATATTATCAGCTGATCTCCTTTTTCCCGGAGATCGCCCATCAGATCGCCTTTGTGGCGGAAAACGGCGGCTGGGTGGTGAGCGGCAATGAAGACGTCTTCAACTGCCAGCTGCCGGCCCACCATTTCAACGCCGTGGTCGATCATCTGCAGACCCTGCCGAATATCGAAATCATCGCCTGCGGGAAGCGCAGCGCCTACACGCTCAACCGCTATAACGACGCGCTGAAGACGGTGGCGGCGAAGTATTATCACCGCCTCGAACTGGTGGATGATTTTAACCACCTTGATGACGCGATCCTCAAATTTGGTCTCAATGTACCGGACAGCCTGATCCCGGAAATTCAGCCGAAGCTGCACGCGGCGCTGGGGGATATGGTCACCGCGGTGGCCACCGGCTACGGCAGTATTGACTTAATTATGCCTGGGGTGCACAAAGCCAACGGCTTGCGCATTTTGCAGCAGCGCTGGGGCATTGAGGATCATGAGGTGGTGGCGTTCGGCGATAGCGGCAATGATATCGAGATGCTGCAGCACGCCGGATTTGGCTTTGCCATGGCCAACGCCCGGGAAGACGTCAAAGCTGTCGCCAGCCATCACGCGCCGCACAACAACGAAGAAGGCGTGCTGCAGATTATTGATAAGGTGTTAAATCGCGAAGCGCCGTTCGCCTGATAAGACCCCGGATGCGAGCGCATCCGGGTTTGCCACCGGTTACGCCTGCTGCGAATTGCCGACGCTTTTATCTTTCAGGAAGTAGATCATCAGCCCCAGCCACAGTACCCCGCCCAGCAGGTTAAACAGGCTGAACAAGCCGTTGCCCCCCAGCTCATAAGCATGTTTGCTGAGCTCGATGCCGACAGTGAAGATCAGCATCTGCAGCATTCCCATCGCCGCCGAGACCGTGCCTTTGCTCATCTCGCTGGCGAACAGCGTTAAGCGCACCAGCCCGGCATTCGCGAGGCCAATTCCGAAGGCGTAGAAGCTCAGGCCGGCGGTCATCCACAGATAAGCGTGGGAAGAAACCACGGTCGCCGCCGCGGAGAGGATCAGACCAAACATGATCGGCCAGCCGCCCATGATAATCAGCGAGCGCACGGTACGGCGCGAAGTGAGGCGCGCCAGCACCAGGTTACCGGCAATCAGCGCGCCGAAAATCGGCACCTGCAGCATGCCATACTCATAGCTGGTGGCCTGTTCGCCGCTGATAATAATGACCGGCGACTGGGCAATCCACGCCAGCAACGGCAGGCTGACAAAGCCCGTCGCCAGCGCGCCAGCGACGAAGCGCAGGTTTTTCAGCACCAGGCGATAATCGCGACCCAGCTCTTTGACCGACAGTTTTTCGCCCAACCGCGTCGCGGTTTCCGGCATCGCCCGCTGCAGCCCGACGAACGAGATGGCCGCCAGCACGGCGAACAGGACGAACATCATCTCCCACGGCAGCACGTGCACCCAGGCGGCGCCCACCAGCGGCCCCAGCAGCGGGGCAATCAGCGCCACGTTGGCCATCAGGGCGGTGATTTTGATACACACCGCCTCCTCAAAGGACTCCTGGATCGCCGCATAGCCTACCGCGCCGATAAAGCACAGGCTAATCCCCTGCAGGAAGCGCAGCAGGGTAAACTGCTCAATGGTCTGCGCCAGCAGCGTCGCCAGGCAGGTGACGATAAACCACACCACCCCGGTCAACATCACCGGGCGGCGGCCAATACGGTCCGACAGCGGCCCCAGCAGCCACTGTAAAAACATGCCGCCGGCCAGATAGGCGGTCATCGAGGTAGGTACCCATTCGTTGCCCACCTGAAACTCCTGAACCACGGCCAGCATACCCGGCTGGATCATATCGTTGCCGATATAGGTGGAAAACTCGTACAGCACCAGACATAACGGGAACAGCAACGCCTGCCTTCCGAGGCGGCGGCCTGAAAGCGAATAATTTTGCATGAAATCTCTTATCTATCAAAAATCGCGCAAAGTTTAATGAAACTCCCGGCGCGGAGATAGTGAATTGTGGGTGACACCGCACAATATTGCGAATTGCGCGATTGCGAATTGCGCGCCGCCGTCCGGACTCTCCCCCTGCTATTCAGCCTGCGTATATATTCCGTTTATGTTTCAGCAATGTGACAAACGATATACTGACGCTTTTCAGGGTGTTAGCGCGGCTTCTCAACATGCGCTATTTCATAACAACCTGATCTTTAAGACAATGCTGCTTTATCTCCACACCGCTTTTTTTTAGGGTAGGCGGCTTATTTGCTATCGGACCAACGAGCCTGGAAGTCTATGCTGGAAAATATTAACTACGCGCTGTTCGCCCTGATCAACGCGACGCCGGCCTCGCCGCAGTGGGCCATTGAGGTGGCGATCCTGATCGCCAAAGATCTGATTCTGATCGTGCCCTTGCTGGTAGTGACATTATGGCTGTGGGGGCCTGCCCAGCGGCAGATGGTGTTTAAGCTGATGCTGGCGCTAATGATTAGCCTGACCGTGTCGTGGGCGATCGGCCACCTCTATCCGCACGATCGGCCGTTTGTCGCTGGCGTGGGCTATAACTTCCTGCATCACGCGGCGGACGACTCCTTCCCCAGCGATCACGGCACCGTCAGCTTTACCTTTGCCCTGGCTTTTCTGTTCTGGCACCGCCTGTGGTCCGGCGCCCTGCTGATGGCCATTGCCACCGCCATCGCCTGGTCCCGCGTCTATCTCGGCGTACACTGGCCACTGGATATGGTCGGCGGTCTGCTGGCCGGAATGTGCGGCTGCCTTGGCGCGGCGCTGATCTGGCATACGTTCGGCCCGGCGCTGTATCGCCAGTTGCAGCGACTGTATCGTCTCTGCTTCTCCTTGCCGATCCGCAAAGGCTGGGTACGCGGCTAAACGCCAGCTGTCGCTGCGGCCACCGCGTGACTAACCCGTAAGCGACAGGTAAAATCCCGCTAACGCCCTGCCCCCGCAGGGCGATTTTAGCGCAGAGGGAATATGGAAACTCGCCGTGACGAACGTATCAGTCAGCTCATTCAGGCACTCAAGCGCAGCGATAAGCTGCATCTGAAAGAAGCCGCCTCCCTGCTTGGGGTCTCGGAAATGACCATTCGTCGCGACCTCAATGGCCATAGCGGCCCGGTTGTGCTGCTCGGCGGATACATTGTGCTGGAGCCGCGCAGCGCCACCCATTACCTGCTCAGCGATCAAAAAACCCGGCTGGTCGAGGAAAAACGCCGCGCCGCTCGCCATGCAGCCGCGCTGCTGGAGGCCCATCAGATGGCCTTCTTCGACTGCGGGACCACCACGCCGTGGATCATTGACGCCATCGATGATGCCCTGCCCTTCACCGGCGTCTGTTACTCCCTGAATACCTTCCTGGCCCTGCAGGAGAAACCGCAGTGCCGCGCGGTCCTGTGCGGTGGGGAATTTCACGCCAGCAACGCGATTTTTATGCCGCTGAGCCTTGAAGATACCCTCAGCCATCTGAGCCCCGACATCGCCTTTTACTCGGCGGCGGGCATTGACTGCGAGCAGGGGGCGACCTGCTATAACCTGGAGGAGCTGCCGGTCAAGCACTGGGCGATGCGTCACGCGCGCTACCATGTGCTGGTGGTCGACCACAGCAAGTTTGGCAAAGTGCGTCCGGCGCGCATGGGGGCGTTAGCGAAATTTGACGTGATCGCCAGCGATATCTGCCCGGATGATGAGCTGGTCGCGCTGGCGAAGGCGCAGCAGATCTCCCTGCTGTATTGAGGCGTCACTGACCGCGCCCCGCCGGGCGCGGTCATGGCATCAGGAGAACCAGCTGCCGAACCAGCCGTGCAGTTTCATCAGCACGAAGTCGATCATCCGGCTGAAGAAGCCGCCCTCTTTCACCGGCTCCATGACGATCAGCGGGCGCTGTTCGATGGTTTTATCATTCAGCTTAAAGTCGATAGTCCCGACCACCTGCCCCTTTTCCAGCGGCGCGGTAAGCTGCGGCTGATTTAAGGTGTAGCTGGCTTTCAGGTTTTTCAGCTGGCCCTTCGGCAGGGTGATAGAGCCCGCCTCGCCGGCTCCCAGTTTCGCTTCGCTGCTGTCGCCAAACCATACGCGCTGGGTGACGAAGGTGGCATCCGGTTTAATCGGCGTCACGGTTTCATAGAAGCGGAAGCCCCAGGTCAGCAGTTTTTCTGACTCGTTAAAGCGAATGCGGTCAGTTTTGGTCCCCAGCACCACGGCGATCAGACGCATATCACCCTGAGTGGCCGAGGAGACCAGGTTATAGCCGGCCCCGGCGGTGGTCCCGGTTTTCACACCATCGGCGTTGAGGTTGGTGCTCCACAGCAGACGGTTGCGGTTCGGCTGGCGAATTTTATTGAAGGTAAACTCTTTCTCTTTATGTACCGCGTACTCTTCCGGCACATCGTGGATCATCGCTTTGGTCAGCAGCGCCATATCGCGGGCGGTACTGAACTGACCCGGCGCATCAAGGCCGTGGACGGTCATAAAGGTGGTGTTGGTCAGCCCCATTTTTTTGGCATAGCCGTTCATCAGGCTGACGAATGCATCCTGGCTGCCCGCCACGTAGTCGGCAATCGCAATACTGGCGTCGTTACCGGACTGAATAATGACCCCTTTGTTCAGATCTTCCACCGAGACCTGCATGCCAGGCTTGAGGAACATCACCGATGAGCCGCGCAGCGCCGGGTTGCCGGTCGCCCAGGCATCACGTCCGACGGTCACCATATCGGTGAGCTTGATTTTTCCCGCTTTTATCGCCTGCCCCACCACGTAGCTGGTCATGATCTTCGTCAGACTGGCCGGGTCGAGTTTTTCATCGGCATTGCCTTCGCTGAGCACCTTCCCGCTGGCGTAGTCCATCAGGATCCAGGCGCGAGCGTCAATCGAAGGGGCGTCGGGGAGTTGTTCTGCAGCCTGCACCGCAGGTGCGACAAGAAATAACAGCGCGCAACCTGCAGCGAGGCCGCGAAGGGAAAAAGCGTCATGCATCATAAGAGCCACCCAAGTATCCTTTCCAAACAAAATATGCCGCACCACTCTGACCGCGCCGCAGCAACCGGTGAGTAAAGCGTACAAATGACCTTAAAGAAACAGCGAGTTGGTAAAGTTTTTAAAGTTTACGCAATAACGTGCCGCTGTGCTTTAATCAGAACAACTTTTTTGATCGTGATTGCCTAAATATTAACTTTATCCCAACATGATCGCCGATCGCGCTGCAACGGCAGTGAAACAAACTCAGGAGCGAAAATGATTACACTGTGGGGACGTAATAACTCGACCAACGTGAAGAAAGTACGCTGGGTGCTGGAGGAGTTGGATCTTCCTTATGAGCAGATCCTCGCCGGGCTGGAGTTTGGTCTCAATCATGACCCGGAATATCTGGCGATGAACCCGAACGGGCTGGTGCCGCTGTTAAAAGACGATGCCACCGGGGTGGTGTTGTGGGAATCAAATACCATTATTCGCTACCTTGCCGCGCAGTACGGCGTCGATCGCCTGTGGCTGGCCACGCCGGCGCAGCGCGCGCAAGGGGAAAAGTGGATGGACTGGTCCAACGGGACGCTCTCTCCCGCCCATCGCCCGGTGTTAATGGGTCTGGTCAGGACGCCGCCGGAGCAGCGCGACCCGGCGGCCATCGCCGCGGGGATCAGCGCCTGTGAATCGCTGTTTGCCATGCTTGATGACGAACTGGCGAAAACGCCATGGCTCTCTGGCGAGCACTTCGGCCTTGGCGATATTGCCGTTGCCCCCTTTGTCTACAATCTGCTGGAGATCCTCGATACCTGGCAACCGCGGCCCCATCTGCAGCGCTGGTATCAACAGATTAGCCAGCGCCCCGCCTGGCACGAGGTCGTGAAGATCCCGGTCACCTGAGGTTAACCCTCCGGGCTCAAACGCAACAGTTCACCGTTAGACTCGTCGGTTAATACGTACAGATAGCCGTCGGGTCCCACGCGGACGTCGCGGATACGCTTCCCGCGCGCCTCCAGCAATCTCCCCTCCTCGCGGACCTGATTACCGTCCACCGATAAGACGATAAGCGACGTCTCCTTCAGCGCGCCGATAAACAGCTTGTGCTGCCACTGGGGAAAAGTCTGCGCCGAGTAAAAGGCCATCCCACTCACCCCGGGGGAGACCGGCCAGACATACAGCGGGGGTTCGGTACCCGGGGCCGTCTTGCCCTTGGCCTCCGGGATCGGCAGGCCGCTGTAGTTAATGCCGTGCGTCGCCAGCGGCCAGCCGTAGTTTTTCCCCGCCTGTGGGATGTTAATTTCATCCCCGCCGCGTGGGCCGTGCTCATTGAGCCACAGCGCGTCACTCCATGGGTTCATCGCCATGCCCTGCGGATTGCGAATACCGTAGGCCCAGATCTCCGGCCTGGCGTCAGCCCGGCCGACAAAGGGGTTATCCGGCGGAACGTCCCCCGCGTCCGTCAGGCGAACCACTTTCCCCTGCAGCTTGCTGAGATCCTGGGCGGTGGCGCGCTGATTGTTCTCTCCCAGACCGATAAACAGATACCCTTTGCCGTCGAACACCAGCCGGCCACCGAAATGATTGCCAACGGAGAGTTTCGGCTGCTGGCGAAACACCACGGTAAAGTTCGTCAGTTGGGTGGCATCCTCGCTTAACCGCCCGTAGCCTACCGCGGTGCCCGCTTTGCCACTGGCGTCGCTTTCCGCATAGCTCAGCCATACCCGTCGCGACTGCGCAAAATCCGGCGCCAGCGCTACATCCAGTAAGCCGCCCTGGCCGTTGGCCCACACCTGCGGCACGCCGGATATCGGCGCCGACAGTCCTTTACCTGGCTGCCAGCGCTTGAGCTCGCCGCCGCGCAGGGTAATCAACATGCCCTGATCGTCGGGGAGAAACGCCAGACCCCACGGATGGGCCAGCCGGTTTTGCAATACCTCCACCCGCACCGCGGCCTGGCTTAACGCCGGCAGCGCTAAGGCGCTCAATATCAACAGCAGCGGGATCGGACGCATAGCATTCTCCTTTAGTCAGCTCTGCGCTAAAGGGTAGCCAGCGGGGAAAGTTGCGCGGGGATTTTTACATAACCTTTAACAGGGGAAGCGTCTACTTCCCCTGGGTTTCAGCCGATCAGGCATGGGTGATTGGCGCCAATTCATTCAATTTATGAATATTTGAAGTCAATCCTGTCAGACAGCGTTCTAGCTTCTCTACGTTAACCGCAATGTACAGTGGGCAATCATGATGCCCGCTCATCAGGCATACTGCAGCGGCGGCGATGGACTCGCCAGCCAGGCGAAGGGCCTCCTTCTCCTCCGGTGAAATGACATTCTGCAGGCGCGGGGCCTGCGCACGCATTTCACAGCACAGCTCAAACAAGTTATCACGCAGATGGTCATTTTCGCTGACTGACATGTAGCCTTTGGCCTTTCGCAGCTGCAGATAGGCATCAATATCGATATTGGCATTGATGAGCTTCTGCAAAAGGTGGCGATATTGTCTGTCAACGGTCATCACAGTTCCTCCTCTGTCGTCCTTTACCCTTCTCATAATACGGTTATTTTTTGTGCAAAATGATGCGCCAGGTCAATTATTTCCAAGCCTTTAACACCCTTTACAATGTGACAACCTTACCGCTTTGTAAGGTATATAACAAAGACAATGTTATACGATCACAATTAATTTCAGAAAGAAATCAAATCGCAATTACTGTCATTAAAAGGCGAAAATAGTGCTGCAATGATCACAATATATTACAGGCGCTATTGCACAATCGTCAGCCATGATGCCATAACAAATCATTAATGCGATACGTATAACATTTAATAAAAACAGCGACCGCGGCCCGCGGATCGCTGATAATCTCTCTGCCTGTTTGCAAGGAACTGAAACATGACGCCCGGTAAAAGAAACTACCTCCTGTTGAGTCTTTTTGATTTCCTCTACCTGTTCGCCTGGTCGTCGACCATGGCTTTCTTCGTCATCTGGACCACCCAGCATCTTGGCATCAGCGCCACGAAGACTGGCCTGCTGTACTCGGTCAACGCCTTTATTGCCCTGCTGATGCAGCCTTTCTTCGGCTTTATCTCCGACAAATTCGGCCTGAAAAAGCGGCTTATCTGGCTACTGGTCGCCCTGCTCCTGCCGGTGGGGCCCTTCTTTATCTACGTTTACGCGCCGCTGCTGGTGCACAACTTTTGGTTTGGCGCCCTGCTGGGGGGGATCTATCTGGGGATCATCTTTAACTCCGGCTGCGGGGTGATCGACTCTTACATCGATAAGATTTCACGCCGCTACCAGTTCGAATACGGTCGGGTACGGATGTGGGGCTCGTTAGGCTGGGCAGCGGCGGCCTGGATTGTGGGTAAATATATCGACAGCAATCCTAATCTGGCCTTCTGGCTCGCCAGCCTCGCCATCGTCATCGCCGCCATCTGCTTTATGCTGACCAAAATTGAATTAACCGACGCTGATGTGGCGCGAAGCGAATCGCTGAAGGTCTCCCATGCCCTCGAGCTGGCGAAGAATGGTCAGTTCTGGATGCTGCTGCTCTTTACCCTGTTCGTCACGCAGATTTATGACACCTACGATCAGCAGTTTGCCCAGTATTTCTCGCTGCAGTTCCCGACGCCGGAGGAAGGCAACCGCTGGTACGGTATCCTCGCATCCGTTCAGGTCTGCGGTGAAACCCTGTTCTTATGCCTGATGCCGTGGTTTGTTAACCGGACCGGCGCCAAATGGGCGCTGATCATCGCCGGGTTGATCATGTCGGTACGCATTGTCGGGTCAGCCATCCCCCTCGGTCCGGTGTGGATTGGCGCGGTGAAAATGATGCATGCCCTGGAGAAACCGTTAATTCTGGTATCGGTCTTTAAATTCATCGCTGCCAACTTCGACCACAAGCTCTCTTCGACGGTCTATTTGCTGGTGCTGTTTGTCGCCTCGATCGCCACCGCCATTTACTCTCCGCTGGCAGGCTACCTGTACGATACCATTGGCTTCGCCGACACCTATCTGATCCTCGGCGGTATCGCCGGGCTCTTTACGCTGATCTCCATTTTCACCCTGAAGGATAAGCGCGAGCCGAAAAAGCCCAGCGCCAGGCCTTCCGGGGCCGTCACGCCGGCGCAATAAGTCTTTGCCCGGTAGCCACGCCGGGCGCTACACGTTGCGCGCAACTAACGGCTTTTGCAGGAGCGTTTCCAGCACCCGCAGCGGCGAGAGCTGCGGGTGACTCATCGCCTTCACCGGCAACAGGAAGGTTTGCTCAAGCAGATACTGGCCGCGCATTGCGGCGTGCGGAGTCTGATCGGAAAAGCAGATCCAGGTGCTGCCGGCGGCAAAGTCGATCTCCTGCTGCACCCCCTGTTGTTGGTACTCAGGGGTGCTTTTCATCGCATCGTGCAGGGCCAACATCAGATGATCGTAATGGCTGCGCCGACTTTTGGTGATCCCCAGCGCTGCCAGCAGCCAGGCGCCTGGCGGCGACCAGGGTTTCAGCTGCGGCAGAAAGCGCGCCGCGAGGGTATCGAAATGCTCCCCCGTCCGCCAGGTTCGCGGTTCGCCGCCAGGGTGAATATTGCAAAAGATGCGCAGAATACGGTCACCATTGACCGGGCGCGACGGGAAAGCATCCACGTGCAGGCGCGAATCGTCTTTGCGCCAGGAGGTCGTTTCACGCCAGTCGGCAATGGGATGCAAACGCAGACTGGTTTGCGGATGGTGCAGCGCCTCGCCATAGCCTGGCAATAACGCGTCAATCAGCTGCAGCGACATCTGGTGGTAACGCGCCATCAGCCGGGCGACGGCGGCGGTTTTCTGCTTATCCGCCACGCCTCTGAGCGTTCGGGTGTCAGGTTGATAGCTGATATTCTTGCGCCGCGGCGCGACCAGCTCAGGGGTCAGCAACGCCTGCTCCGTGGCGGTTAATGAAAACGCCAGCTGCGGCAGATAGAGCACATTCCCCTGCTCAAGGGAGTGTTGGATCTGCGGCGGCTGCGGGGGGATCTCCAGATTACTGAATGGCAGGGTGGCAATCGCCACCGGTGCGCTTGTTGGTGTCATTTCCTTGCCTCTTCTCCTCGCGGTCACCGAGGTATTTAGTAAAGAAATTGTTATCAACTTGTAGATTACAACGTAAATGACGGGCGTTTTTATCAGGAATGGCGGTTTTGACCCGGCGCTGAAGCTCACGCGCCCTTCACCCGAGCGCTTTTTCACCATTAACCGCGATGGAGCTATACTCTTTTTCGCAAAGATCTGTAGAATTCCTGCCCTGACCATTCCAATAATTGAACACTTTTTAAGCTATGAGCAATGTCACGCACCAGCCGAAAATCGGCTTCGTCTCCCTGGGCTGCCCGAAAAATCTCGTGGACTCAGAGCGTATCCTGACCGAACTGCGCACCGAAGGTTATGACGTCGTCCCCACCTACGACAACGCCGATATGGTCATCGTTAACACCTGCGGCTTTATCGATAGCGCTGTGCAGGAATCGCTGGAAGCGATCGGCGAAGCGTTGAAAGAGAACGGCAAGGTGATCGTCACCGGCTGCCTCGGCGCGAAAGAGGATCAGATCCGCGAAGTTCACCCGAAGGTACTGGAGATCACCGGTCCGCACAGCTATGAGCAGGTGCTGGAGCACGTCCATCACTACTCGCCGAAGCCGAAGCACAACCCGTTCCTCAGCCTGGTGCCGGAACAGGGTGTTAAGCTGACCCCGCGCCACTACGCCTACTTAAAAATTTCTGAAGGCTGCAACCATCGCTGTACCTTCTGCATCATCCCGTCCATGCGTGGCGATCTGGTGAGCCGTCCGATTGGCGAAGTGCTGGCGGAAGCCAAACGCCTCGCTGACGCCGGTGTGAAAGAGCTGCTGGTGATTTCTCAGGACACCTCCGCCTACGGCGTCGACGTCAAGCACCGTACCGGTTTCCACAACGGCATGCCGGTGAAGACCAGCATGGTCAGCCTGTGCGAAGAGCTGGCGAAGCTCGGCATCTGGGTTCGCCTGCACTATGTCTACCCGTACCCGCACGTCGACGATGTGATCCCGCTGATGGCGGAAGGCAAAATTCTGCCGTACCTCGATATTCCGCTGCAGCACGCCAGCCCGCGTATTCTGAAGATGATGAAGCGTCCTGGCTCTGCAGACCGCCAGCTGGCGCGCATTAAGCAGTGGCGTGAAATTTGCCCGGATCTGACCCTGCGCTCTACCTTTATCGTGGGCTTCCCGGGCGAAACGGAAGAAGATTTCCAGATGCTGCTCGACTTCCTGAAAGAGGCGCGTCTCGACCGCGTCGGCTGCTTCAAATACAGCCCGGTAGAAGGCGCCACCGCCAACGAACTGGCGGATCAGGTACCGGAAGAAGTGAAAGAAGAGCGCTGGAACCGCTTTATGCAGCTGCAGCAGCAGATCTCTGCCGAGCGTCTGCAGGAGAAAGTGGGCCGCGAAATCATGGTGCTGGTGGATGAAGTTGACGAAGAAGGCGCCATTGGCCGCAGCATGGCCGATGCCCCGGAAATCGACGGCGCGGTCTACCTGAACGGCGAAACCCGCGTTAAGCCGGGCGACGTGGTGCGGGTGAAAGTCGAGCATGCCGACGAATACGACCTGTGGGGTACCCGGGTCTAATTCTGCTTACCAGATAGCGCCATACGGAGTTCTCCCGTAGGCGCCCCCCAAGCCCAGCAAGGACAGCGGGCTTGGAGCTGCTTTTATGCCGGGTGGCGGCGAACGCCTTACCCGGCCTACGTTCGTGCGACCTGTCGTTAATTTATTCACCATTGTTGCTGAAACTGCCGGTGCTGGCCGGAGCCCGGGGGTACAGGGGGCGGCGGCGACTGGCCGCCCCCTGTGCGCTCCCTGCGCTATGAGAGACATAACGCAGAAGATTAACCGGGAGCGCAATGTGCGTTGAAGCCACAAGTGATAAACGCTTTTCCCGGGCTGAGCAAGTGGCAACCGATGCAGCTTCTCCCCCCGTCGGGCACCAGACCGTCGCCCGACATCCCCTACCCCTTTAACTTCGGATCCAGCGCATCGCGCAGGCCATCTCCCAGCAGATTAAACGCCAGCACGGTCACAAAAATCGCCACCGCCGGAAACAGCGCCACGTGCGGGGACATCACCATATCCGCCCGCGCCTCGTTGAGCATCGCGCCCCACTCCGGAGTGGGCGGCTGCGCGCCGAGGCCGAGAAACGACAGGCTGGCGGCGGAAATAATCGACACCCCAATACGCATCGTGAAATAAACCACGATCGATGACACCGTCCCCGGCAGGATGTGGTTGAACAGAATGGTGGCGTCGCTGGCGCCGATGCTGCGCGCCGATTCAATAAAGGTCTGCTGCTTTAACACCAGCGTATTGCCGCGCACCAGACGAGCAAACGCCGGGATCGAGAAGATCGCCACGGCGATGATCACGTTGGCCATCCCGCTGCCCATGACGGCAACCACCGCAATCGCCAGAAGGATCCCCGGAAAGGCGAACAGCACGTCGCAAAGTCGCATAATGAGCCGGTCCCACCAGCCCTCATAGTACCCGGCCAGCAGCCCAAGCACCGTGCCGATGGCCGCGCCAATCAGCACCGCCAGTACCCCGGCAGCCAGCGAGATCTGCGCCCCGACCAGCACCCGGCTGAAAATATCGCGTCCCAGCGAGTCGACACCGAACCAGTGCACCAGCGAGGGCCCCTCGTTAAGCCGGTCATAGTCGAAATAATTTTCCGCATCGTACGGCGCTATCCATGGGGCAACGATGGCTACCGCAATCAGCAACAGCACGAAAATACCGGCGCCCATCGCCACCGGCTGGCGACGAAAGCGCCGCCAGAACTCATGCCATGGGGTATGGATCTCGCCGGGTCTGATACCCGGCATGGCGTTCAGCGCCGCCTGCCTTCTCCAGTTGAGCAATCGCACCTTACTTATACCTGATAGCCGGGTTAATGGCCGCGTACAGCACATCCACCACTAAATTGATAAGAATAAACTCCAGCGAAAAGAGCAGGACTTCCGCCTGAATCACCGGGTAATCGCGCATCTCTACCGAATCGACCAACAGGCGCCCAAGCCCCGGCCAGTTAAACACCTTTTCCACGACGATCGACCCACCGAGCAGAAAACCGAACTGCAGCCCCATCATGGTCACCACCGGGATCATCGCGTTGCGCAGGCCATGCTTGAGCACCACCCACGTTTCGCTCACCCCTTTCGCCCGCGCGGTACGCATGTAATCTTCATGCAACACATCGACGAACGACGCGCGGGTAAAGCGCGCCATGACCGCCGCCACCGCCGCGCCAAGGGTCAACGACGGCAAAATATAGTGCCGCCAGCTGTCGGCCCCCACCGTCGGCAGCCAGCCCAGCTCAACCGAAAACACCTGCATCAGCAGCATGCCGAGAGCAAAAGCCGGAAACGAAATGCCGCTCACCGCCAACGCCATTCCCAGACGGTCAGGCCAGCGATTGCGCCACACTGCCGCCGCGATCCCCGCCGCCATCCCGAACAATACCGCCCAGCTCATGCTGGCCAGCGTCAGCCACAGCGTGGGCATAAAGCGGCTGGCTATTTCACTGGAAACGGGACGCCGCGAGGCCATGGAAATGCCAAAATCGCCGCGCAGTACGTTGGTGATGTAGTGCCAGAACTGGACATGCAGCGGCTGGTCAAGCCCCAGTTGCTGGCGCACCATCGCCACCACCTGGGCATCGGCCTCCGGTCCGGCAATCAGCCGCGCCGGGTCACCGGGCAGCATATGGACGAACAAAAACACCAGTACTGCGACGATAAGCAGGGTGGGGCTCAGCCCCAGCAGGCGCTTAATCACATAGTTGAGCATCATACCTCCGCAACCCGCCCCGCGGAAAAACCGCCCCCCGCGCGCTGGCGCCGGAGGGCATCATCCCATCCTTCACGGTGTTAAATCTGCCTGTTCAAAACTAAAGCCAGTATCCGGCTGGATATAGAAACCGGTGAGGTTCTTGCTGTGGGCGGAGACCAGTTTCTCGACCACCAGCGGTACCCACGGCGACTCTTTCCAGATAATATCCTGCGCCTCTTTATAGAGTTTGGTTTTCTCTTGCGGGTCGGTGGTTTTCAGCGCCTCGCTCAGCGCGTTATCCACCTGCGGGTTGCTGTAAAACGCGGTATTAAACAGCGTCGGCGGCCAGTTTTGCGAGGCGAACAGCGGCGACAGCGCCCAGTCGGCTTCACCGGTGGAGGCGGACCAGCCGGTATAGAACATCCGTACCCCGCTCTCTTTCTGCCCTTTACCTTCCACTTCCGCCGCCCGCTGACCAGCGTCCATCGCCGTCACCTGCGCCTTAATCCCCACCTGCGCCAGCTGCTGCTGGGTGAACTGCAGCACTTTCTGCGCGGTACTGTGATTATGTGATGACCACAGCGTGGTGCTGAAGCCGTTAGGGTAGCCAGCCTCTTTCAGCAACTGGCGAGCTTTCGCCGGATCGTAGGGCCAGGCGGTGTAAGTCTGGGCGTAGGCAATCGACGGCGGCACCACCCCGGTCGCCGGGGTGGCGTATCCGGCAAACGCCACCTTGACCAGTGCCTGACGGTTAATCGCATAGTTGATGGCTTCACGCACCTTCGGATTTTCGAACGGCTTCTGCGTCACGTTCATGCTGATGTAGCGCTGCATGATCGACGGGCTGGCCACCAGCTCCAGTTTGCTGTTTTTTGCCAGCAGCGGCGCCTGTTCGTAAGGGATCGGGAAAGCAAACTGCGCTTCGCCGGTCTGCAGCATCGCCGCCCGGGTGTTGTTATCCACTACCGGACGCCAGGTGATGGAGTCCAGCTTCGGCAGGCCCGGCTGCCAGTAACCATCGAACTTGCTGACCTTCACGAAATCTGTCTGGTTCCAGGTGTCGAGCTTATACGGCCCGGTACCCACCGGATGGAAGCCAATATCCTTGCCATATTTTTTCAGCGCCGCCGGCGAAATCATCGCCGTTGCCGGATGGGCGAGAATGTTAATAAACGCCGAGAAGGGTTGCTTCAGGGTAATTTTGACCGTGGTCGGATCGACCGCCTCGGTGCTGGCGATATTTTTATACAGGTTATAGCGCTTGAGATGGTTATCCGGGTTACTCGCGCGATCAAGGTTAGCCTTGACCGCCTCGGCGTTAAAGTCGGTGCCATCCTGGAATTTCACCCCGCTGTGCAGCTTGATGGTGTACACCAGGCCGTCCGGTGACACGGTATAGCTCTCGGCAAGAACATTTTGCAGCTTCATCTCTTTATCAAGGCCGAACAGGCCTTGATAAAAGGACTTCGCCACCGCCTGCGACAGCGTATCGTTGGCATCATAGGGATCGAGCGTCGTAAAGTTAGACCCGACCGCCACTACCACATCTTTGGCGGCAAAGGCGGGGGCGCTCGCCAGGGCCGCCGCGATACTCAGCGCCAGCCACCATTTGCGTGAAACAGGTTGTGTCATCGTGTTCTCCTGAAAAAGTGCGTTATGTGTTGTTATGCTCTGCCCAGCACATCGGCGGACTCGCGGGCGACAAAGTGGCCCGGCCCAACCTGCTGCAATGGCACGCTGGCGATCTCCTCGCCCCGCTTATAGATATTGCCCGGGACGTCATCAGACAGCAGGACCCGCTGCGGATGACGGTAGGCCGGGTCGGCCACCGGTACGGCGGCCATTAGCTTACGGGTATAGGGGTGCTGCGGGTTTTCAAACACCGCGCGGCGCGGGCCTATTTCGACAATGCGACCGCGGTACATCACCGCCACGCGGTGGCTGATGCGCTCCACCACCGCCATATCATGGGAAATAAACAGAAACGCGATGCCCATCTCGCGCTGAAGATCGAGCATCAGATTGATAATCTGCGCCCGAATGGAGACATCCAGGGCCGACACCGACTCATCGGCTATCACCACCTTCGGATTCAGCGCCAGCGCGCGGGCAATGCAGATCCGCTGCCGTTGGCCGCCGGAAAAGGCATGAGGGTAGCGCCAGGCATGCTCCGGCTGAAGCCCCACGCGCTTCAGCAGCCAGGAAACCCGCTCACGGGCTGCTTCCCCGTGCAGCAGGCCATGCACCCGCAGCGGTTCCATAATCGAGTCACCGACCGTCTGACGCGGGTCAAGCGAAGCGTAAGGATCCTGAAAAATAAACTGAATATTGCGGCGCAGGGACTGCAGCTTGCTGCCGGAGAGCGTATCAATCCGTTGGCCGTCGAAGGTAATGGTGCCTCCCTGGGTCTCTACCAGTCTCAACAGCGCCCGGCCGGTGGTCGACTTGCCGCAGCCGGACTCGCCCACCAGCGACAGAGTTTCTCCCGGCCAGAGATCAAAACTGACCTTCTCCACCGCATGCACTTCGCGCGTCACGCGATTGAGCAGCCCGCCGCGTACCGGAAAACGGGCCACCAGGTCGCGCACCTGCAGGATAGGCTCCCCCGCCGCCACCGTGTCTGGCGTTTCGGTCTCCGCCTGTGGCTGACCGGGAAGCGAAAAACGGCGTGGCAGATCCTGACCCCGCATCTCCCCCAGCCGCGGGACCGCCGCCAGCAGCGACTGAGTATAAGGATGCTGCGGCGAACGAAAGATCTCCTCAACGCTGCCGGTCTCTACCGCCTCACCGCGATACATCACCAGCACCCGATCGGCGATATCGGCCACGACGCCCATATCGTGGGTGATAAAGATCACTCCCATCGCCATCTCCTTTTGCAGGACGGCAATGAGTTGCAAAATTTGCGCCTGGATGGTGACATCCAGCGCCGTGGTCGGCTCATCGGCTATCAACACCGCCGGCCGACAGGAGAGCGCCATGGCGATCATCACCCGCTGGCGCATGCCGCCGGAGAGCTGGTGCGGATAGCGTGAGAGCATCTCTTCCGCCTGGGGAATACGCACCTGGTCGAGCATCTTTTTCGCCGCGCGCAGCGCCTCTTCGCGCCCCAGCCCCTGGTGCAGGCGCAGGGATTCGGCAATTTGTTCGCCGATGGTAAAAACCGGATTCAGCGAGGTCATCGGCTCCTGAAAAATCATGGCCAGATCCGCGCCGCGCACCCGGCGCATCTCGGCGTCCGTTTGCTCATTGAGCGCGATCACCTGCCGGTTACGCCGCCGCAGCCACAGCCCCTCGCTGCTCACTTCGCTGCTGGCAGCGTCAAGCAAACGCATCAGCGCCAGCGCGGTCACCGATTTTCCCGAACCGGACTCACCCACTATCGCCAGCGTCTCGCCGCGACGCAGGCTGAAGGAAAGCTGACGCACAGCCTGCACCTCTGGCGCATCCTGTTGGCGAAAGGCCACGTTCAGGTTGCGCACTACCAGCACTTCGCAGGTATCGGTTTCGTGAGTTTGCGACAATCTCCCTCTCCCTTCTTCTATTCGCGATAAATGCCAATGGTCGGCGTATCGCCGGCATAGCACCAGGCGCGGTACATGCCCTCACTGTTAAACGGTAAAACGACGTTACCTTCGCGATCGACGGCAATCAGCCCGCCGCTACCGCCGAGAGCGGGCAGTTTTTCCATCACCACCCGCTCGCAGGCGGTGTAGAGACTCAGCTGACCATACTCCATTAAGGCGGCGATATCGTAGGCCGCCAGGGTGCGCATAAAGACTTCGCCGGTGCCGGTGCAGGAGACCGCCACGCTGGCATTGTTGGCATAGCATCCCGCGCCCGGCAGCGGGCTGTCGCCGACGCGTCCGGGCAGCTTGTTGGTCATGCCGCCGGTGGAGGTTGCCGCCGCCAGATTGCCAGCCAGGTCGAGCGCCACCGCGCCGACGGTGCCCATTTTCTGGCGTTCATCGAGCGGGGCGGCGTGGTGGTCGAGGATAATCTCCCCGCCCGCTTTCGCCTCCTGCAGCTGCAGCAGGCGCTCGGGCGTGGAGAAGAGATCGTTTTCGACGCGTTCCATCCCCCGGGAAAAGGCGAAATTTTCCGCGCCCTCGCCAATCAGCAGCACGTGCGGGCTCTCCTCCAGTACCAGACGCGCCGCCAGCACCGGATTACGCAAATGTTTGACCCCAGCCACCGCGCCCGCCTGCAGGCTATAGCCATCCATCACGCAGGCGTCCAGTTCATGGGTTTGATCGTGGGTAAATACTGAGCCCATCCCGGCGTTAAACAGCGGGCACTCTTCCAGCAGACGGACGGCTTCAGTCACGGTATCCAGCGCACTGGCGCCCGCGGCCAACATTTTCTGCCCGCTTTCGACGATTGCCGACAGCGCCGCCACATACTCCCGCTCCCGTTCCGGCGTCATCTGCGCGCGGGAAATCGCCCCTGCGCCGCCGTGAATTGCTATAACCGCTTTGCCCATTTCGCCAGTCCTTAACGATGAAGTGGATAGCCCCGCCCTGTTGCGCAGCGTCGCGGCGCCGGTCACGTCAGGAATAGGGTATTGATATCATTATATTGCTGAATGTCTTATACAATTTTTGAATATAGAAAGAGCGGCGGGCGATGTAAAGCCTCGTACCCAGGTGGCATACAGCCCGCGCCGCTTTTCTGCCATAATAGGCGTTTTCGCTGTTTTGCCCGCAGGAGTGACCCATGGATTTTACCGCCGGACTGATGCCGCTCGACACAGCCCTCACCCAGATGCTCGATCGTATTACGCCGCTGAGCGCGACGGAAACTGTACCGCTGTTGCAGGCCTTCTCGCGCGTGACCGCCCATGACATCGTCTCCCCGCTGGATGTCCCCGGCTTTGATAACGCGGCGATGGATGGCTATGCCGTCCGGCTAAGCGATCTTCGCGACGGCGCGGCGCTGCCGGTCGCCGGTAAGGCCTTTGCCGGCCAACCGTTTAACGAGACCTGGCCGGCGGGTACCTGTATCCGCATCATGACCGGCGCGCCGGTGCCTGCAGACTGCGATGCGGTGGTGATGCAGGAAGAGACCGAACAGACCGACGCCGGCGTGCGCTTTACCGCGCCAGTCAAAGCCGGGCAGCATATTCGCCGCCGTGGAGAAGATATCGCCCACGGCGCGGTGGTCTTCCCGGCGGGGACGCCGCTGACGGTGGCCGAGCTGCCGGTGCTGGCCTCGCTGGGCATTGCCGAGGTCGAGGTGGTGCGCAAGGTCCGCGTCGCGGTCTTCTCAACCGGCGATGAGCTGCAGCTGCCGGGTCAACCGCTCGGCGACGGCCAGATTTACGATACCAACCGCCTGGCGGTGCACCTGATGCTGCAGCAGCTGGGCTACGAGGTCATTAACCTCGGCATTATTCCTGACGACCCGGCGAAGCTGCGTGACGCGTTTATCGCCGCCGACCAGCAGGCTGACGTGGTCATCAGCTCCGGTGGCGTCTCGGTGGGCGAAGCCGACTACACCAAAACCATTCTTGAAGAGCTGGGCGAAATCGGCTTCTGGAAGCTGGCGATCAAGCCGGGGAAACCCTTCGCCTTCGGCAAACTCAGCAGCAGCTGGTTCTGCGGCCTGCCGGGTAACCCGGTTTCCGCCACCGTCACCTTCTGTCAGCTGGTGCAGCCGCTGCTGGCGAAACTCTCGGGCAAGCACGGCCCGCTTCAGCCACCCCGCCTGCGGGTACGCGCCGCCACGCGACTGAAAAAGTCCCCGGGTCGTCTCGATTTTCAGCGCGGTATTCTGCAGCGCAACCCCGACGGCGAGCTGGTGGTGACCACCACCGGCCATCAGGGCTCGCACATTTTTAGTTCCTTCAGCCTCGGCGACTGCTTTATCGTGCTGGAGCGTGAGCGCGGCCACGTTGAAGCAGGCGAATGGGTCGAGGTCGAACCGTTCAGTCACCTGTTTGGAGGGCGGTAATGACCGTTGAGCTGAGCGATGAAGAGATGCTGCGCTATAACCGGCAGATCGTCTTGCGCGGTTTTGATTTTGACGGCCAGGAGCGGTTAAAAGCCGCTCGCGTGCTGGTGGTCGGCCTCGGCGGGCTCGGCTGCGCCGCCGCGCAGTATCTGGCCGCCGCCGGAGTGGGTCAGCTCACCCTGCTCGATTTCGACACCGTCTCGTTGTCCAACCTGCAACGCCAGACGCTGCACAGCGACGCCACCCTCGGCCAGCCGAAGGTGGATTCTGCCCGCGAGGCGCTGGCGCGGATTAACCCGCACGTCCGGCTGGTTACGCTCAATGCCTTGCTGGATGAGACCGCGCTGGCGGGGCAGATTGCCGATCACGATCTGGTGCTGGACTGCACCGACAACGTCGCCATTCGTAACCAGCTCAACGCCGGCTGTTTCCAGCACACCACCCCGCTGGTCTCCGGGGCGGCGATCCGCATGGAGGGGCAAATCAGCGTCTTCACGTATCAGGATGGCGAACCCTGCTACCGCTGCCTGAGCCGTCTGTTCGGCGAAAATGCCCTCACCTGCGTCGAAGCCGGGGTAATGGCCCCGCTGGTGGGCACTATCGGTTCGCTGCAGGCGATGGAGGCCATTAAACTGCTAACCGGCTACGGCACCCCTGCCAGCGGAAAAATCGTGATGTACGACGCCATGACCTGCCAGTTTCGTGAAATGAAGCTGATGCGTCATCCGCAGTGCGAGGTATGCGGTTCGCACTAACCCCCCACACCGGCGACGAGGGTCGTCGGTGGTTTTGTGACCTCTCTCGTTATTTTATCCCCAGGGGCTTATCCCCATCCCGCTTATTGATTTGCGTCAATATAACTTTCATTCGAAAGTGTTTTTATGTTCATACGCAAACAAGAGGATAAGCCATGATCTTCAACATCCAGCGCTATTCCACCCATGACGGCCCAGGGATCCGTACCGTCGTCTTCCTGAAAGGCTGCTCGCTGGGCTGCCGCTGGTGCCAGAACCCGGAAAGCCGCGCCCGCAGCGAAGATCTGCTGTATGACTCGCGGCTGTGCCTGGCCGGCTGCGATTTGTGCCAGCAGGCGGCGCCGGAGGTTATCACCCGTACCCTCGATGGTTTGATCATTAATCGGCAAAACGTTAACGACAAGCATATTACTGCGCTGCGTGACTGCTGCCCCACCACCGCCCTAACGGTCTGCGGCGAGGAGAAAAACGTCGAAGCGATCATGGCGACGGTGCTGCGTGATAAACCGTTCTACGATCGCAGTGGCGGCGGCATCACCCTTTCCGGCGGCGAACCCTTTATGAACCCGACGCTGGCGCAGGCGCTTTTCGAAGCCAGCCATCAGGCTGGTATTCACACCGCCGTGGAAACCTGCCTGCACGTGCCGTGGAAATACATTGCTCCCTCCCTGCCCTTTGTTGACCTGTTTCTCGCCGACCTCAAGCATGTCGACGAAGCTGTGTTCCAGCAGTGGACCGACGGCAGCGCCCGCCGGGTGCTGGATAACCTGCAGCGTCTGGCGCAGGCAGGGAAAAAAATGATTATTCGCGTGCCGCTGATCCAGGGATTCAACGCCAGCGAAACCGACATTGCCGCGATCACCGATTTTGCCGCCGACCGCCTGCAGGTCAGCGAAATCCATTTCCTGCCGTACCACACGCTGGGAATGAACAAATACCAGTTACTCAGTCAGCCCTACACCGCACCGGACAAACCGCTGGATGCTCCTGAGCTGCTCACCTTTGCGCAAGATTATGCGCGGAGCAAGGGGCTAACGGCGATCTTACGAGGATAACCCTATGACGACCCTGAAACTCAACACCCTCAGCGCCCGCATCCAGGCCCATAAAATGGCGCTGGTGCATATCGTTAAGCCGCCGGTCTGTACCGAGCGCGCCCGCCACTACACCGAGATGTATCAGCAACATCTCGATAAACCGATCCCGGTGCGTCGCGCCCTGGCCCTCGCCCACCACCTGGCGGAGCGCACCATCTGGATCAAGCACGATGAGCTGATCGTCGGCAACCAGGCCAGCGAAGTGCGCGCTGCGCCGATTTTCCCGGAATACACCGTCAGCTGGATTGAGAAAGAGATCGACGATCTCGCCGACCGCCCCGGCGCCGGCTTCTCGGTCAGCGAAGAGAACAAACGCGTGCTGCATGAAGTGTGCCCATGGTGGCGCGGGCAGACCGTACAGGACCGCTGCTACGGTATGTTTACCGATGAGCAGAAGGCGCTCCTCGCCACCGGTATTATCAAGGCGGAAGGCAACATGACTTCCGGTGACGCCCACCTGGCGGTCAACTTCCCGTTACTGCTGGAAAAAGGCCTCGACGGCATGCGCGCCAAGGTTGCTGAACGCCGGTCGCGCATTAACCTGACGGTACTGGAAGACCTGCATGGCGAACAGTTCCTGAAAGCGATTGATATCGTTCTGGAAGCGGTCAGCGACCACAGCAAACGCTTCGCCGCACTGGCGCGCGAGATGGCGACAGCAGAATCCCGCGAATCACGCCGCCACGAGCTGCTGACGATTGCCGAAAACTGCGACATCATCGCCCATGAGCCGCCGAAAACCTTCTGGCAGGCACTGCAGCTGTGCTACTTCATTCAGTTGATCCTGCAGATTGAATCCAATGGCCACTCGGTCTCCTTTGGCCGTATGGACCAGTACCTCTATCCGTACTACCGCCGCGACGTTGAACTGCAGCAATCGCTGGATCGCGAACAGGCCATTGAGCTGCTGCACAGCTGCTGGCTGAAGCTGCTGGAGGTCAACAAAATTCGCTCCGGCTCGCACTCCAAGGCCTCTGCCGGCAGCCCGCTGTACCAGAACGTCACCATTGGCGGCCAGAACCTGGTCGACGGCCAGCCGCAAGATGCCGTCAACCCGCTGTCGTATGCCATCCTGGAATCCTGTGGTCGTCTGCGCTCTACCCAGCCGAACCTCAGCGTGCGTTACCATGCCGGGATGAGCAACGACTTCCTCGACGCCTGCGTCCAGGTGATCCGCTGCGGCTTCGGCATGCCGGCGTTTAATAACGATGAAATCGTCATTCCGGAATTTATCAAACTCGGCATCGAGCCACAGGACGCCTACGATTACGCCGCCATCGGCTGCATCGAAACCGCGGTCGGCGGCAAATGGGGCTATCGCTGCACCGGCATGAGCTTTATCAACTTCGCGCGGGTGATGCTGGCGACGCTGGAAGGCGGCCGCGATGCCACCAGCGGTCAGGTATTCCTGCCCCAGGAGCATGCCCTGTCGAAAGGCAACTTCGCTAATTTCGACCAGGTGCTGGCCGACTGGGATAACCAGATCCGCTACTACACCCGTAAATCCATTGAGATTGAGTATGTGGTCGATACCATGCTGGAGGAGAACGTCCACGATATTCTCTGTTCGGCGCTGGTGGATGACTGTATTGAACGGGCGAAGAGCATCAAGCAAGGCGGCGCCAAGTATGACTGGGTTTCCGGCCTGCAGGTAGGCATCGCCAACCTCGGCAACAGCCTGGCGGCGGTGAAAAAACTGGTCTTCGATCAGGGCGCCATCGGCCAGCAGGAACTGGCGAAGGCGCTGGCGGAAGATTTCGACGGTCTGACCCACGAGCAGCTGCGCCAGCGGTTGATCAACGGCGCGCCGAAGTACGGTAACGATGATGACAGCGTCGACGAGTTGCTGGCGCGGGCCTACCAGACCTATATCGACGAGCTGAAGCAGTATCACAACCCGCGTTATGGCCGCGGCCCAATCGGCGGCAACTATTACGCCGGCACGTCCTCTATCTCCGCCAACGTTCCGTTCGGCGCCCAGACCATGGCGACCCCGGATGGCCGTAAAGCGCACACTCCACTGGCGGAGGGGGCCAGCCCGGCCTCCGGTACCGACCATCTGGGGCCGACAGCGGTCATCAGTTCGGTGGGCAAACTCCCCACCGGGGCGATCCTCGGCGGCGTGCTGCTTAACCAGAAGCTGAATCCGTCCACGCTGGAGAACGAGTCCGACAAGCAGAAGCTGATGGTGCTGCTGCGCACCTTCTTCGAGGTGCACAAAGGCTGGCATATCCAGTACAACATCGTGTCACGCGACACGCTGCTGGAGGCGAAGAAACACCCTGACCAGTACCGCGATTTGGTGGTCCGCGTCGCCGGATACTCGGCATTCTTCACCGCGCTGTCGCCAGATACCCAGGACGATATCATCGCCCGAACCGAACATACGCTGTAACCCTTCGTGCCCGCTGGCGCTATGCTTAGCGGGCCTACCCTGTTCCGCAGGCCGGGTAAGGCAACGTTGCCACCCGGCATTTTCTGCGCTGAGTGAACTTTCATTCGAAATAAATTTGTGCTCCCCATCACATTGTAATTAGAATGTTACTGGTCGAAGTTAAGCCAGGAGCATCCCCTTATGACCGTTAAAGTTATCGTCACCGATATGGACGGAACTTTTCTCAATGACGCCAAGCAGTACGACCGCCCGCGTTTCCTCGCGCAGTTTGCGCAGCTCAAACAGCAAGGTATTGAATTTGTTGTCGCCAGCGGCAACCAGTACTATCAGCTGATCTCATTTTTCCCGGAAATCCGCGAGCAGATTTCGTTCGTCGCCGAAAACGGCGCGCTGGTCTTTGAGCATGGTAAGCAGCTGTTCCACGGCGAACTGACCCGCCACGAATCGCAGGTGGTGATCGGGGAATTACTTAACGATCCGCAGCTCAACTTCGTCGCCTGCGGCCTGCAGAGCGCGTATGTGAGCGATAAAGCTCCGGATGCCTTCGTCGACCTGATGTCAAAGCACTACCACCGTCTGCAGCGGGTAAGCGATTACCATCGCATCGACGACACACTGTTTAAATTCTCCCTCAACCTGCCGGACAGCGAGATCCCACAGTTGATCGATAAGCTGCACGTGTCGCTCGACGGGATCATGAAGCCGGTCACCAGCGGCTTTGGTTTTGTCGATTTGATCATCCCCGGCCTGCATAAAGCCAACGGCATCAGCCGCCTGCTCAAACGCTGGAACCTTTCGCCGCAGCAGTGCGTGGCCATCGGCGACAGCGGCAACGACGCCGAAATGCTGAAGCTGGTGAAATACGCCTTTGCCATGGGCAACGCTGCTGACAGCATCAAAGCCATCGCTGGCTACGCCACTGACGATAACAACCATGACGGCGCGCTGAACGTCATTCAGGCCGTCCTCGATAACACCGCCCCCTTCAACGATTGACCTTTCGTCGGGGCAGCGCGCCCCGGCTTTTCCATTTTGTGCGCCGCAGCAAGATTTTAAACTTGCATTAACTCCATTTTAACTTAAATTAACGTTTGTAAGATTTAATACTTTCGAATGAAAGATACAGCGAGGTTATTATGGCTGCTCTCCCGACCCACGAAACATTACCTGCCGACCACAAAGCGGCAATTCGCCAGATGAAACAGGCCTTACGGGCGCAAATCGGCGATGTCCAGGCAGTATTCGATAAACTCTCGGCACGCATCACAGAGCGCCTGGAAGAGATTGAGGCCCTGAAAGCCGCAGGCCAGGAGGTCTGGCCGACGATCCCGTTCAGCGATATCGCCCAGGGTAACGTGAGCGATGCGCAGCGCGCGGCGATTAAGCGCCGGGGCTGCGCGGTCATCAAAGGCCACTACCCGCGTGAACAGGCGCTGGCCTGGGATAACGCCATGCTGGAATACCTCGATCTGAACCATTTCGATGACGTATACAAAGGGCCTGGCGACAGCTTCTTCGGTTCGCTGGAGGCCTCGCGCCCGGAAATCTATCCGATCTACTGGTCGCCCTCACAGATGCAGGCTCGCCAGAGCGATGAAATGGCAGCAGTGCAATCCTTCCTCAACCGCCTGTGGCGCTTTGAGCAGAATGGCAAGCGCTGGTTCGATCCGGATGTCAGCGTGATTTATCCTGACCGCATTCGTCGTCGTCCGCCGGGAACCACGTCAAAGGGGCTGGGGGCGCATACCGATTCCGGGGCGCTGGAGCGCTGGCTGCTTCCCGCCTATCAGCAGGTTTTCGCCAACGTCTTTAATGGCAATATCGACGCCTACGATCCGTGGGACGCGGCGCACCGTACCGAAGTGGAAGAGTACACCGTCGACAACACCACCAAATGCTCGGTGTTCCGCACCTTCCAGGGCTGGACCGCGCTGTCGGACATGATCCCGGGTCAGGGGCTGCTGCACGTGGTGCCGATCCCCGAGGCGATGGCTTATGTGCTGCTGCGCCCCCTGCTTGACGATGTGCCGGAAGATGAACTGTGCGGCGTCGCGCCGGGCAGAGTGCTGCCGATCTCTGAGCAGTGGCACCCGCTCTTAATTAAAGCGTTAAGCTCGATTCCGGCGCTGAATGCCGGGGACTCCGTCTGGTGGCACTGCGATGTTATTCACGCGGTGGCGCCGGTGGAAAATCAACAGGGCTGGGGCAACGTGATGTACATCCCGGCCGCGCCGATGTGCGAGAAAAACCTCGCCTACGCGCAGAAAGTGAAAATTGCTCTGGAAAAAGGCGCCTCGCCGGGGGATTTCCCGCGCGAGGACTATGAAGCCAGCTGGCAGGGGCGCTTCACCCTTGAGGATCTGAATATCCACGGGAAACGGGCGCTGGGTATCCCGGTTTAATCATCATACAGCCCCTGCGGCTCGACGGCGGTATGGCTCTTGCCCGGCCGGATCCGCCGTACAGAATCGCGTACCACCAGCGTGCCGTGCAGCAGTAGCGAGCCGTGCGGAGCCTCCGGGCGCAGCAGGCGCTGCTGTAGCAGATGCACCGCCTCGCTGCCCAGCTCATCTCGCGGCACATGCACCGCGGTCAGCGGCACCTCCTGGATCGCCGCCAGATTAAACCCGTCGATACTCATTACCGAAACATCCTGCGGCACCCTCAGGCCTCGTTTTTGCAGGGCGCTGACGGTGCCGGCGGCCATGAAATCACCGCCCACCAGGAAGGCGGTGGGCATCGGGCGCCCCTGTAAAGCGTCGAGCCAGACCCCGACCTGCTCTTCCGTCTCTCTGGCGCTAAAGTTGGCGACGCTGATGAGATCCCGGCTGGCGGTAAAGCGTAGATTGCGCGCGCGCCATGCCTCCTGGATCCCTCCCAGCCGTAGCTCCATGGTGTAGCGGCGCAGGCACATGACATTCATCACCGCCCGGTGACCCATATCAAACAGATAGCGCGCCGCGCACTGGCCAATCAGACGATGGTCGGGGGCAATGGACGGCAGCCGCATCCCTTCATCCCGACAGTTGATTAATACGCAGGGTTTACCCAGATCCGCCGCCAGGCCATGAATATGCGGATCGTCAATCCCCAGCAGCACCGCGGCCTGGGTCTCCGCTTCGTTCATGCGGGCAAGAAACAGATTGGCGTCGCTGTCGTTCTCGTCCAGCGCGCAGTAGCGCAGGCGCACTTCATGCGCCGCCAGCGCGTTATTGATGCTCTGGATCACGCGGTAGTAGAAGATATCCGACCGTTCATCGAAGGCGCGCTGCGGGGCAAACACCAGCAGATTATTGAGCAGCAGACGCCCGGCGGCCAGCCCTTGCATGACCCCCAGCTCGCGGGCGCAGTCCAGCACCGCCCGGCGCGCCTTGTCGCTGGTATTCGCTTTCCCGGCCAGGACGCGTGAAACCGTGCTGGCCGACAGCCCGGTGCGGGCGGCAATTTCGGCAACGCGCAGCTTTTTATCCATTTTGTGATCCAGCTCCGATTGGAAAATGAAAGGATTCTCATAATCGCCAAAGCCCCTCACGCAAGCAAATATCACAGCGAAATATGAGATCTTCGTCATTTCATGAAAAAAATTGCATAAATAGCGCTATACCCGACGATTTTTCTCCCTTAGCCTGAATTGGTCCAACACCTCCCATACTAGTCATACCAATGATGTTGAGATAAATATTAGACTATTCAAATAGTTAAAAAAAATATGTGACCACTCACGGAAAGAGGCCGTCACTTTCCCCCTACAAACGTCTTGTGGAGTGTGCTATGAGTCAAGGCCTCAACAATGATATCGCGGTCAGCAAAACGCGCCGGGTGGTAAAAAACCTGCGCTGGTGGGTACTGGTCCTGTTTTTACTTGGCGTCACCGTCAACTACATCACACGCAACTCGCTGGGGATTATCGCCCCGGAACTGAAAGCGACCCTCGGCATTACCACCGAACAATATTCCTGGATCGTCGGCGCATTTCAGCTGGCTTACACGATTTTCCAGCCGCTCTGTGGCTGGCTTATCGACGTCATCGGCCTGAAGCTCGGGTTTATGATCTGCGCTACCCTGTGGGCGCTGGCCTGTATCGCCCATGCCGGGGCCGGCAGCTGGCTGCACCTGGCTATGTTGCGCTTCTTTATGGGCGGCGCCGAGGCGGCCGCCACGCCGGCCAACGCCAAAACCATCGGCGAGTGGTTCCCGAAATCCGAGCGACCGATCGCCGCCGGCTGGGCTGGTGTCGGCTTCTCTATCGGCGCGATGCTGGCGCCGCCAATCATCTACTTCGCTCACGCCTCCTTCGGCTGGCAGGGTGCGTTTATGTTTACCGGCGCGCTGGCGCTGCTGTGGGTGGTGCTGTGGTGGGCTTTCTATCAGAACCCGGAAAAGCACCCGAACCTCAGCAAAAGCGAGCTGGAGTACATCAAGCAGGATAACGAAGCCCCGCCGGTGAAGCTGCCCTTTTTGACCGCGCTAAAAACCGTCTCAAAGAACAAACGTTTCTACGGGATCGCCATCCCCGCCTTTATGGCCGAGCCCGCCTGGGCGGTGCTGAGCTTCTGGGTGCCGCTGTACCTGGCGAAAGAGCACGGGATGGATCTGAAGCAGATAGCGATGTTTGCCTGGCTGCCGTTCCTCGCCGCCGACCTTGGCAGCGTGGTTAGCGGCTACCTCACCCGCCTGTACGTTCGCTGGTTCGGTTGTACGCGAGTCAACTCAGTCATCGCCAGCTCAGTGACCGGCGCGTTTCTGATGATCTCGCTGGCCCTCGTCGCCATCACCCGCGATCCCTATATCACTATCGTCCTGATCTCCATTGGCGGCTTCGGGCACCAGATCATCTCCTGCATGCTCAGCGCGCTGGTGGTGGAATCTTTCGACAAGGGGCAAATGGCGACAGTCAACGGCATGCGCGGATCCGCGGCATGGATCGCCAGCTTCCTGTTCTCGTTATTGATCGGGGTGACCGCCGATAAAATTGGCTTCAACCCGCTGTTTATCGCCATGGGTTTCTTTGACCTGATTGGCGCCGTTTTCCTGGTGGCATTTATTGCTGAACGTCGCGCCAAGCGCGCCTGAGAGTGGATGTAAAATATGAAGACGTTGAAACACTGGAGTTTGCACCAACAGCTGGAGCATCACGTTGAACTGACCGTCGATGGCCAGCACACCCTGTGCCTGTATGTGCTGGAAGAGAATTTGTTCCGCGTCCTGCTGAAGCGCCAGGGCCAGCTGGCGTTGGATCGCACCTGGAGTATCGCCCCGCAGCAGGATGTGCCGTGGGAAGGCCGTGCGCGGGATGACCTCAGCGGTTTTAGTCTCCCGGCCTGGCAGATGACCAAAGAAGATAACGCGCTGACCATCGCCACCCGCCAGCTGCGCGTCACCGTCCACCAGCCGCTTTGGCTGGAGTGGAGCTATCGCGACGACGCCGGTGAGTGGCAGACGCTCGCCAGTGACCGTCCCACCAGCGCCTATCTGGCAAACGCTCACGGGGATGGCGTCGCCCATTATCTCAGCCGCCGTAAAGATGAGCGTTTCTACGGCCTGGGCGAAAAGGCCGGCGACCTGCAGCGCAACGGTAAGCGCTATGAAATGCGTAACCTCGATGCCATGGGCTACAATGCCGTCAGCACCGACCCGCTGTATAAACATATTCCGTTTACCATCACGCAGCGCAGCGATATCAGCTACGGCCTGTTTTACGACAACCTGAGCAGCTGCTGGCTGGATCTGGGTAATGAAATCGACAACTACCACACCGCCTATCGCCGCTGGCAGGCGGAGGCCGGCGATATCGATTATTACCTGTTTACCGGTAAACAGGTGCTGGATGTGACCAAAGCCTTCGTCCGTCTGACCGGTAAAACCCTGTTCGGGCCAAAATGGAGCCTCGGCTACAGCGGTTCCACCATGCACTACACCGACGCGCCGGATGCGCAAAATCAGCTGATGAACTTCATCCGCCTGTGCGAACAGCACGCGATCCCCTGCGATTCGTTCCAGCTCTCTTCCGGCTATACCTCGATCAACGGCAAGCGCTACGTCTTTAACTGGAACTACGACAAAGTGCCGCAGCCAAAAGTGATGAGCCAGTCGTTCCACGACGCCGGGCTGAAGTTGGCCGCCAATATCAAACCCTGCCTGCTGCAGGATCATCCGCGCTATGGCGAAGTGGCGGAGCGCGGTCTTTTTATTCGCGATTCGCAAAACGACGCGCCGGAGCGCTCCAGCTTCTGGGACGATGAAGGGTCGCATCTCGACTTCACCAACCCGCACACCGTGGCCTGGTGGCAGGAAGGCGTGACCACCCAGCTACTGGAGATGGGTATCGATTCGACCTGGAACGATAATAACGAGTATGAGGTGTGGGACGGCGAAGCGCGCTGCTACGGCTTTGGCCGCGAAATCGCCATTAAGCATATTCGCCCGGTGATGCCGTTGCTGATGATGCGCGCCTCCATGGAAGCCCAGCAGCGCTTTGCGCCACAAAAGCGCCCGTATCTGATCTCCCGCTCCGGCTGCGCCGGGATGCAGCGCTACGTCCAGACCTGGAGCGGCGACAACCGCACCAACTGGGATACATTACGCTATAACACCCGCATGGGATTAGGCATGAGCCTGTCCGGGCTGTTTAACGTCGGCCACGACGTCGGCGGATTCTCCGGCGATAAACCTGAGCCGGAGCTGTTCGTGCGCTGGGTGCAAAACGGCGTGATGCATCCTCGCTTTACCATTCACTCGTGGAATGACGACCAGACGGTCAATGAAGCCTGGATGTACCCGGAAATCACCCCGGCGATCCGCTCAGCCATCGAGCTGCGCTACCGTCTGCTGCCCTATTTGTACACTCTGCTGTGGCAGGCGCATGCCGATGACGAACCGATGCTGCGCCCGACCTTCCTCGATCACCAGCACGATACCCAGACTTTCGCCGAGTGCGATGACTTCCTGCTGGGTCGCGATCTGCTGGTGGCCAGCGTGGTCGAGCCAGGCGCCCGTCAGCGCCAGCTATGGCTGCCCGATAATCAGGACGGCTGGTACGATTTTTACAGCCACCAATGGTTCGCCGGCGGCCAGTGGGTGACGCTGGACGCGCCGCTGGAAAAACTGCCGCTGTTGGTTCGCGCCGGCGCCGGTCTGCCGCTCAGTGAACGTATCAGCCATGTCGATGCGCAAAAAGACGATCGTCGCGAACTGCAGTTGTTCCCGCTGAAAGGTACCGGCTCAACCCGCGGTCTGCTGTTTGAAGACGACGGCGAAAGCTGGGGCTATAAAGAAGGTGATGCGCTATGGCTGGAGTGGGAAATGATCTGCAGCGCCAACAGCATAAACCTGAATATCAACGCTCGCGGCAACTATCGCCCGGCGTGGAAAGCGCTGAAGCTGTCATTACCGGCGGGAGAAAAGCGCAAGCTACTGGTGAATGGCGTCGAAGGAACGGAGTGGAGGCGCTAAGCGATATGCCGGGCGGCGGCTTACGCCTTGCCCGGCCTGGATTTAATGATGTTCCCGGATTGCGCTACGCTAATCCGGGCTACAAACGGGTGGCCTCAAAATCCCCGGTGGCGCTACCGCTTACCGGGGCTACAGCACTGTGCGGTTTGGTAGCCCGGGTAACAGACAGTTTCAGTCACCATGGGTACAAGATAGAGCTCTTAAGCTCACAATGGCACGGACCGTAGGCCGGATAAGGCGCAGCCGCCATCCGGCGCGAAAGTGGCTCTTTACCCGCGCTTATTGCCCGGCGGCGCTACGCTTGCGCGGGCCTACAGATCACATGCCAGGCGTAGCCCGGGTAAGGCGTAAGCCGCAACCCGGGTAACGGGCAGGGATTACTCGATACCTTTGCTGCGCAGGTAGTCTTCGTAGTTGCCGCTGAAATCGATCACGCGTTCTGGGGTGATCTCCAGGACGCGGGTCGCCAGCGAGCTCACGAACTCGCGGTCGTGAGAGACGAAGATCAGGGTGCCCTGATACATCTCCAGCGCCATGTTCAGCGATTCAATCGATTCCATATCCAGGTGGTTGGTCGGTTCGTCCATTACCAGGATGTTTGGCTTCTGCATCATCAGCTTACCGAACAGCATGCGCCCTTTTTCACCACCAGAAAGGACTTTCGCCGGCTTTTTGATATCGTCCTGGCTAAACAACAGACGACCGAGGATGCTGCGTACTGCCTGCTCGTCATCGCCTTCCTGTTTCCACTGGCTCATCCAGTCAAAGACCGTCAGATCGTTCTCGAAATCTTCGGCATGATCCTGCGCGTAATAGCCGATACGGGCGTTTTCGGACCACTTAACGGTACCGTTATCTGCTTCCAGCTCGCCCACCAGGGTTTTCAGCATCGTTGATTTACCGACGCCGTTGGTCCCCAGCACCGCCAGCTTCTCGCCAACCTCCAGCAGCAGATTCACCCCTTTGAACAGTGGGCCGTTATCAAAACCTTTCGCCAGCGCTTCCACTTCCAGCGCATTACGGAACAGTTTCTTATCCTGCTCGAAGCGAATAAACGGGTTCTGACGGCTGGACGCTTTCACTTCATCCAGCTTAATTTTATCAATCTGACGGGCGCGAGAGGTCGCCTGACGCGATTTAGAGGCGTTGGCGCTAAAGCGGCTAACGAAGGACTGCAGGTCAGCGATCTGCGCTTTCTTCTTGGCGTTATCCGCCAGCAGACGTTCGCGTGCCTGGGTCGCCGCGGTCATATACTCGTCATAGTTGCCCGGATAGACGCGCAGCTCACCGTAATCGAGATCCGCCATGTGGGTGCAGACCATGTTCAGGAAGTGACGGTCGTGCGAAATGATGATCATGGTGCTGTCACGTTCGTTCAGCACCTGCTCCAGCCAGCGAATGGTGTCGATGTCGAGGTTGTTCGTCGGTTCGTCGAGCAGCAGGATATCCGGATTGGAAAACAGCGCCTGCGCCAGCAGGACACGCAGCTTCCAGCCCGGCGCGACTTCGCTCATCGGGCCGTAATGCTGTTCAACCGGAATGCCGACGCCGAGCAGCAGTTCGCCGGCGCGCGCTTCGGCGGAGTAGCCGTCCATCTCGCCGTATTTGACTTCCAGATCGGCCACTTTATAGCCGTCTTCCTCGCTCATTTCCGGCAGGGCGTAGATACGATCGCGCTCTTGCTTCACTTCCCACAGCTCGCCATGGCCCATGATAACCGTATCCAGCACGGTGAACGCTTCGAAGGCGAACTGATCCTGGCGCAGCTTACCGATACGCTCGTTCGGGTCGAGAGAAACGTTGCCCAGCGTCGGCTCGAGATCGCCGCCGAGGATCTTCATAAAGGTCGATTTACCGCTGCCGTTGGCGCCGATCAGACCATAACGGTTGCCGCCGCCAAATTTAACGGAGATATTTTCGAACAGCGGCTTACTGCCAAACTGCATGGTAACGTTGCTGGATACTAGCACGGGGATATCCTGAAAAAAGAGAATGAGGGGTGTGACACAGCTGACATTATGCCAGTAAATGACGCACTTTTCACGGCCTGCGGTAAATTCCGCCGCGACGCTTGTGCTAAGGTCTTTGTCAGATGAGCCACAGACCAGGGCTCAAACGGTTATTCTGTACGTCATTATGAGGAACCCCATGACCACCAGCCTACCGAGACACCCGGCCTTTTTATCCCTGCAGGGCGGTATCAATTTTCGCGATCTGGGCGGCCAGCGCGCCGCCGACGGACGCAAGGTACGCAGCGGCAAGCTGCTACGCTCCGGCGCGCTAAATCAGTTGACGGCGGACGATCTCAACCACCTGGCGACGCTGCCGCTCAGTCGGGTGCTCGACTATCGCGACCCCGGTGAGGTGCAGCGCACGCCTGACAAGCTTAGCCCGCTCACTCATTATTTGAACGCGCCAGCCAATCCGCCGATCAGCGATGTGAATGCGAAGGTCACCGAGCTGAATGCTGCCACCCTTAACGCGCTGAACGGTGAACAGTTTATGCTGCAACTCTATCGCCAGCTGCCGTTTAACAATCCGGCCTATCGCCAGCTCACTGCCTGGCTGACGGCCCCTTTTGAAGGAGCGTTACTCCAACACTGCGCCGTCGGCAAAGATCGCACCGGCGTCGGCTGCGCGCTGACGCTGTTTGCCGTCGGATGCGACAGCGAGACGGTCATGGAGGAGTATCTGCTCACCCACGGTATGCTGACGCAGGTGGAAGCCTGGATGCTGGAGATGCTTGGCAACGACCTGACGCCCCAGGGACGCCAGAGTCTGGCGGATATTCTGACGGTGAAAGAGTCCTATCTCGCCGCCGCGCTGTCGGCCATCCACCAGCGCTATGGTAGCGTCGACGTCTGGCTGGCAGAAGAGTACCAGCTCACCGCCCCGGCCCGCGCTTCGCTACAGGACCGGTTACTGGAAGGATAACCTCCCTGTCACCCGCGTGGGAGGCGGCGGTCGCATTGTCCGCCAGGCCCCGACAGTCGAGGCGACAGGGAAAAAAATGTGATTTCGTACACATCTGATTTACCTGTTCAGCGGAATGCACATATAATGCGCTCCCATCTACTGTCTCAATCATTAACAAAGGCCTGTGTGGCGTTGATTTCGCACACGACATTAAAGACTATGAAATTATCTACACTCTTAGCGGCAGCCTTCGCCCTCGTAGGCTTTTGCAATACAGCGTCTGCTGTCACCTATCCTTTGCCGACCGACGGCAGCCGTTTGGTTGGTCAGAATCAGGTCATCACCATTCCTGATGATAACAAGCAGCCGCTGGAATACTTTGCGGCGAAATATCAGATGGGGCTGTCCAACATGCTGGAAGCCAACCCGGGGGTGGACACCTACCTGCCAAAAGGCGGTAGCGTCCTGAACATCCCGCAACAGTTGATTCTGCCGGACACCGTCCACGAAGGCATCGTGATTAACAGCGCCGAGATGCGTCTGTACTACTATCCGAAAGGCACCAACACCGTGATTGTCCTGCCGATCGGTATCGGCCAGTTAGGTAAAGATACGCCGATTAACTGGACCACCAAAGTCGAACGCAAGAAAGCCGGCCCGACATGGACGCCGACCGCCAAGATGCATGCCGAATACATCGCTGCCGGCAACCCGCTGCCAGCCGTCGTACCGGCCGGTCCGGATAACCCGATGGGCCTGTACGCGCTGTATATCGGCCGTCTGTACGCCATCCACGGCACCAACGCTAACTTTGGTATCGGCCTGCGCGTGAGCCACGGCTGCGTGCGTCTGCGCAACGATGACATCAAGTTCCTGTTTGAGAACGTGCCGGTCGGCACCCGCGTGCAGTTTATCGATGAGCCGGTAAAAGCGACCACCGAGCCGGACGGCAGCCGTTACATTGAGGTTCACAACCCGCTGTCGACCACCGAAGCGCAGTTCCAGGGCGGCGAAATCGTGCCAATCACCCTGACTCAGCCGGTACAGGCGATCACCGGCCAGTCTGATGTCGATCAGAACGTGGTTGAGCAGGCTATCCAGAACCGCTCCGGTATGCCGGTGCGTCTGAACTAAGTTCTGTATGGCAAGAAAAACGACGGGCCTGATGCCCGCCGTTTTTTTATCTGTATTTTCCCGGGCTACCAGACCTGACAACACCCTGGCCCTGCTAAGCGCTGCGCAAACAGGCCCCCCGGTCTAGCCGTTATTCACCAGAATAATCCCGCCGTGATCGTAGCGATAGTGGCAGTGGGCATACTCCAGCGGCGTACCGTCTTCGAGGTAGATAACCTGCTCAACCTCCAGCACCGGGTCGGTGGCGTCACAGTGAAGATGTAATTTATCCAGTTCATCCGGCTTCATCGCCCGCACCACGCGGTAAGATCCCATCAGCTTCAGCCCCAGCGTCTCCTGCACATAGCGAAACACCGAGCTTTCCAGATGGCTTTTATTGAGCCCCGGCACCAGTCCCACCGGCATAACTGTCAGATCCAGCGACACCGGCTCACCGTTGAGCAGCCGCAGACGGACAAAGTCATACACCGGAACATCCGCGTCAATCAGCAGCGAACTCTGCTCTTTGTCGCTGGGAAAACGCACCTCAAAGCGCACCACTTCGCTTTGTACCTCGCCAAGATGCTCCCAGGTTTTGGTGGCGCCAAAATAGTCGCTGCCAGGCAGCTCCCATTGCGACAGCTGGAGAAAATTTTTCCGCACAAAGGTACCCAGTCCTTTGCGGGTATAGATAAGCCCTTCGACGATTAACTGACGCATCGCCTGTTGAATCGTCATCCGGCTGGTGTTGAACTCCGCCGCCAGCGCAAACTGGTCGGGTAGCGGCGCGCTGGCAGGATACTGCTGGCTGATGATGCGTTTTTTTATTTCCCGCGCAATTTGCAGATACTTCGCCGTCATTCCCGGTCCTTTTACATTCTGTGCGTGACTGGCGGGCAGCATACTTGACCTGACCGCCAGAACACCGTTACATCGCTTCGCCGTTGCTGTGGATCACCTGCTTCAGCCACGCATAGCTCTTCTTCGGCACCCGCCGTAGATCCTTGAGGTCATGGTTCTCACGATTGACGTACACCACGCCGTAGCGCTTACGCATATCGCCCTGTGAGCTAAGAATATCGATTAATCCCCAGCCGAGATAGCCGATCACCTGCGCGCCGTCCTCAAACATCGCCGCTTTCATGGCGTTAATATGGTCGCGATGGTAGGCGATGCGGTAATCATCGGCAACCGGATGTTCACCGTCCCAGGATTCGATCACCCCGATGCCGTTTTCAATCGGGAACACCGGTAGCCGCCAGTCATTGTAATAACGGGTGATGATCATGCGAAATCCCAGCGGATCGATCTGCCAGTTCCATTCCGTCGCTTTCAGGTACGGGTTATCCTGATTACCGAATAGCATGTAATTGTTGACCGCCGTTCCCGGCGGGATCGCGTCGCTATTGAGCGAGCGGCTCGCGTAATAGCTGAACGCCAGATAATCCACCTTCACCATTGCCATCAGCGCCATATCTTCGGCGCGATAAATATCGTCAAAGCCTTCGCGGGCGACAAAGTGCATCACCTCCGGGCTATAGCCCTCGCCCGCGTAGGCGCGCAGCAGGTTCTGGTTTAAAAACTCGTCCAGTTGCTGAGCGCAGAGAATATCGCGTGGTTTGCAGGTAGCCGGATAGACCAGCGCATGGGCCAGCATTCCGCCCATCAGGCACTGCGGCTTCGTCTGATGCAGATAGTGGGTCAGATGGACATGCGCCATCATCACGTGGTGCTGGATCTGGTAGAGTTCGCGCAGCGTTTTATCGCCACGCAAATAGCCGGTGATCAGGAAGGCTTCCGGCGAATGGTAGAGGTTCTGTTCATTGAAGGTCAGCCAGTACTTCACCTTATCGCCGTAACAGTCGATCATCTTCTTGCCATAGCGGATAAAGGCGTCCACGACCCGGCGGTCGGTAAAACCGTTGTAGCGCTCCGCCAGCGACAGCGGCATATCAAAGTGATACAGGCAGATCATCGGCTCTATGCCGCGGGCAATAAGCTCATCGATAAACTGATGGTAGAACGCGATCCCCTCTTCATTGAATTCGCCGTCCCCCTCCGGACACACCCGGCTCCAGGCGATCTGGAAGCGGTAGCAGTTCATGCCCAGATCCTGCATCAGATCGAAATCTTCGCGGAAGCGATGATAGGAGTCAGTCGCCACCTTCCAGTCCGAGGCGAACTCCGACGGTTGACGAATATCGTAAACCGACATCCCCTTTCCTCCCTCATTCCACGCCCCTTCGGTCTGCATACTGGAGACCGAATTGCCCCATAAAAAATCGGCCGGTAATGTGTCTTTCATGGTTCGCCTCTGTATATGACTAGTCATTTTAAATTCATGACTAGTCATATACAAAAAAACCACCGCGGAAGCAAAAGACGGATCGTTTTCTGTGAGCCAGACAAACAAAAAAGATCGCCGCAAGCGGCGATCTTTAGAGGTAAGTGGAAACGGCGTTACTGCGCGTCAAGCTGATGACGACGATATTCCCCTTGGCGCTCCAGCATCCAGCCCGGATATTCGCGCGGCAGGGCGCTGACCGCATCAAGCTGGCGCAACTCATCTTCGCTCAGGCGGATAGCGGTCGCAGCGATGTTATCCTGCAACTGTTCGCCCCGTTTGGCGCCAATAATGACGCTGGTGACCGCCGGCTGATGCAACAGCCATGCCAGGGCAATCTGCGCCACCGAGACCCCTTTTGCTTCGGCTATCACCCGCATGACGTCAATGCAGTCAAAGGCGCGCGCTTTATCCACCGGCGGAAAGTCGAACGCCAGGCGACGACCACCCGCTTCCGCCTCGCCGTCGCGGCGGTATTTCCCGCTCAACAGGCCGCCCGCCAGCGGGCTCCAGACCATCAGGCCGAGGCCTTCGCTTTGCAGCATCGGCACCAGCTCGCGTTCCAGGTCACGCCCGGCGATAGTGTAGTAGGCCTGCAGAGAAGCAAACCGGGAGAGTCCAAGGCGTTCCGCTATGCCCAGCGCTTTGGCGATTTGCCAGGCCGCCCAGTTAGAAACACCGATGTAGCGCACGTGGCCCTGCTGTACCAGGGTATCCAGGGCCGACAGCGTCTCTTCGATCGGCGTCGCCGGATCGAAGCCGTGCAATTGATAGAGATCGATATGATCGAGCTGCAGGCGGCGCAGGCTCTCCTTCACGCTGCCCATGATGTGGTACCGTGAGCTGCCGCGCGAGTTCACGCCGGCGGTGCCGGTTTCGCCAAACACTTTGGTCGCCACCACCACGTTTTCACGCGGAATTTTCAGGTTTTTCAGCGCCTGACCGGTAATCTCTTCAGAGCGCCCTTCCGAGTAGACGTTGGCGGTATCGATAAAGTTGATCCCGGCGTCCAGCGCGCTGCCGACCAGTTGCTCGGCTTCGGCCTGGCGCAGCTGGCCGATTTTGCCCCACATTCCTTCTTCGCCGCCGAAGGTCATGGTGCCCAGGCACAGCTCAGAGACAAACAGACCGGTATTGCCCAGTTTTTGATATCGCATAGCACTCTCCTCAACAGGATGATTAACGTCAGCGGTATAGTTATACCGCTGAGTCGAGGCGTGCGAATGGGGTGTTTCTGTCAGTTTCTTGCCCAATTCTGCAGAAATCAGGCGCAGAGTTTAAAGAGCCAATAGCCGCTGATGGCCGCCCATAGCAGCATAGGAATGGAGTAAAGATGGAAGCGCCACCAGATCCGCCGATCGCTGGCCATGCGCAGGGCGATGATATTGGCCAGCGATCCTGGCAGCAGACCAAAGCCGCCGACGTTAACCGCCCAGGCGAGCAGTATCGACGGCGGGACATAGTTGAGCAGCAGAATGGTCGAGGGCACATTACTGATCACCTGCGACAGGCCGATGGCGGTCAGCCACAGTCCGCCGCCGGAAAGCGTCCCGACGCCGCTCAGCACATGATGCAGCGCCGGAAGCTGGGTCAGCAGGTGGACGTCGATAAACATCACCATAAACACCAGCAGCAGCGACCAGTCCACATGGACGATCACCGCCCGGGCCAGAATCAGGAAGCCCAGCAACACCAGCGCCAGCCCCCACAGCGCCTGATTCATCTCCAGCGCGGTCAGGAACACCAGATACAATCCCAGACAGCTCCAGACCAGCTTAGGCTGCCACGATGGCGCCTTATCGCTACTCTGATAGCTGAGCCGGTTTGCCGGGAAACAGAACCAGCACAGCACCAGCAGGGTCAACATCATTGCCGCCGCCAGGGGTAGCATCTCGCCGATAAACCCGACGAAAGAGATACCGGACCGTCCCCACAGCAAAATGTTCTGCGGGTTGCCGATCGGCGTCAGCAGCGACCCGGCGTTGACCGCCAGCGCTTCGAAGATAATCAGACGGTTAACCGGGATCGCGCACCACTTTTTCAGCGTCAGCGTCAGCGGCACCACAATAAACAGGGCCACATCGTTGGTCAGGAAGGTGGATAAGAGCGCCGCCGCCAGCACCATAAAGATGGCCAGCTGGCGCTCAGTCACGAAGCGGCGAGCCATTTTCCGTCCCAGCACGTCAAAGTAGCCGCTCAGTTCAATGCCCTTGGTCAACAGCATCAGGCCGCTGAGCGTGATGATGGTATGCCAGTCAATGGCCGCCGGCCAGCTTGCCGGGACAAACGGCACGATGGCGCTGAGCACACAGGCGATAATCAGCAGCAGGTGTAAAAAACGGTCGCGCAGCAGCGACTGAACAAAGGGAAGAGTCATGCTTCCTGGGATCCCTGTTTCTGGGTAAATTTCAGGAACATCGCCAGCGTCTCTTCACTCACGTGATGCTCCATTCCCTCCGCATCGCGGCGGGCAATCTCCGGACTGACGCCAATCGCCAGCAGAAAGTTTTCCACAATCTGATGGCGCTCGCGACTTTCCTGGGCCAGCTTTTCCCCTTCCGGGGTTAAGAAGATCCCGCGCCAGGGGATCTGTTCGATCAGACCCACGCTGGCCAGGCGTTTAAGCATTTTGGCGACCGTAGGCTGCGAAACGCCAAGACGCGCCGCCATATCCACCTGGCGCGCCTCCCCCACTTCGTTGATCAGATCGGAGATCAGCTCCACATAGTCATCGATCAGCTCGCGGCGATGCGCTTCCCGCACCTGACGGAACCCCTCAACGTGCTCTTCAACATTTACTAACTGCGTCACTTTTTTTGTTATTGGCTTACCTGCGCGACGGTTCATTGTGCTTCCTCATTCGTGTGACGCGTCAAGCATCATATAAAAAGATCCACATTGTAATGGATTGCGCCAAGAGCACAAAAAATTAACGTTTTAGCCATAGCTATAAAATATAGCCTGTGCTATATCTGTATGTAATGCAAACAGCCATCAAGGATTGACGGCGTGAACAGGCAGGAGGAGAGCAGATGAATGAATTCAAGAGGTGCTTAAACGTGTTTAGCCATTCACCCTTTAAAGTACGACTAATGCTGATCGGTATGCTGTGCGAGATGATTAACGGTAAACCGCAGCAGGACAAACCTCATTCCTAAGGCGGCGTCGCGGTACGCCGCTTCATTTTTCTGTCATCTTCTGCCGCTAAAATGGCCGGTACCCCCCCGTTTCCCTGACCTTTTTTCAAGTTTTGTAAGCGCCCTCGCAAAACAATCTGTTATGTCTGGTTGACCTTACCATTTACAAGCCCTATCTTTGCACAGCCCTGCCACATTCGCGGCTCGCAGAGACCCTCTTCGCGCACTGTCCAGCAGGTTTTCCCCCTTGATGCCAGGGGATGCGCATGGCCTCTTTTTGATTGTTTACTATGAATGTCACCACCCTGAAAGATACGCTGGTCGCCCGCCGACTGGCACTGAACCCATGGACAGGATTCTACTTTTTACAGTCGCTATTAATTAACCTGGCGCTGGGCTATGAATTTAGCCTGCTCTATACCGTGGCATTTACCTGCGTGTTACATCTTTTGTGGCGTGCCTTTCCACGCGTCCAGAAAGGGGTGGTCGGTGCCTATTCGCTGCTGGCGGCGCTCTACTACCCCTTTGGCCAGGCCTACGGCGCCCCCAACTTCAATACGTTGCTGGCGCTTCACGCCACCAACGTGGAAGAATCCACGGAAATTCTGACCATCTTCCCGTGGTACAACTATCTGCTGGCGGTCTTCATTTTCGCGCTGGGGATCATTGCGGTCCGCCGCAGGATCGTTGAGCCATCCCGCTGGGGAAAAATGGAGACCCTGGGCCTGCTGTTCAGCATCGGGATTTTCTTTCTGCAGCCGATGCAGAATCTCGCCTGGGGCGGCGTATTCAAGGTGATTGACACCGGTTATCCGGCCTTTCGTTTTGTGAAAGACGTGGTGGTGAATAATAACGAGGTGCTGGACGAGCAGGCGCGAATGGCCCAGCTGGCCGGCATGAAGGACAGCTGGCACGTGCTGGCGGTGAAGCCAAAGTACCATCTCTATGTGGTGGTGATTGGCGAAAGCGCCCGCCGCGACGCCCTCGGCGCCTTCGGTGGCCACTGGGACAATACGCCGTTTGCCAGCTCGGTAAACGGTTATCTGTTTAACAACTATGTCGCCGCCAGCGGCTCGACGCAGAAATCGCTCGGCCTGACGCTTAACCGGGTGGTCGACGGCAAACCGCAGTTTCAGGATAACTTTGTCACCCTCGCCAACCGCGCGGGTTTCCAGACCTGGTGGTTCTCCAACCAGGGGCAGATTGGCGAGTACGACACCGCTATCGCCAGCATCGCCAAACGTGCGGATGAAGTCCAGTTCCTGAAAAACGGCGATTTCGAGGCCAATAAAAATACTCAGGACGAGCAGTTATTAAAGCTGACCGAGCAGGTACTCTCTACGCAGCGCACCCAGCCGCAGCTGATTGTCCTGCATCTGATGGGCTCTCACCCGCAGGCCTGCGATCGGACAAAAGGCAAGTACACGGTTTTCGTCCAGTCGAAAGAGACCTCCTGTTATCTCTACAGCATGACGCAGACCGATTCGCTGCTGGCTAAGCTCTACAGTCAGTTGCAAAACTCCGGCGATACCTTTTCACTGACCTACTTTTCCGATCATGGTCTGGCGTTCAAGGAGCGGGGAAAAGAAGTGCAGTATCTGGCGCATGACGATAAGTTCCAGCAGAACTTCCAGGTGCCGTTTATGGTGCTGTCCAGCGATGACAAAGCGCATAAAGTGATTAAAGCGCAGCGCTCTGCGAATGATTTCCTCAGTTTCTTCTCCCAGTGGACCGGGATCAAGGCGGCGGAAATCGTCCCGCGCTATCGTTTTATCTCTGAGCAAAAGGCCGGTCCGGTGTACATCACCAACTTCCAGCTGCAGAAGGTGGACTATGCTCACCTCGGTACCGATGAGTTCACCGTCAATTAATCGTGCAGGCCCGGTCAACCGCCCGGGCTGGCCGGCAACAGGCAAAAAAAATCCGCCCCGTGAGGCGGATTTTTTATATCACCGGAGTGATTAGAAGCGGTAACCCACGCCAGCAATCCAGGTACCGACGTCAACGTTACGAATACGAGACTGCTCGTAGGAGAAGTCCAGGGCAACGTTTTCGATCGGGTTGAACTGCAGACCAGCACCGTAGGAGAAACCGTAGTCGCTCATATCGGATTTCTGGTTCGGGAAGTTGTTGTTCTGGAATTTACCGTAACCAACACCCACTACACCGTAGATGCTTGCCCAGTCGTTCAGACGGTAAGCCGGACCTGCGGTGATGCCGTAGTACTGACCTTTGTTGTAAGTACCGTTGCTGGTGTTATCCTTTTCGGTGTAGGTGAAGGAACCGATAACGCCCAGCGGGTTGTTATCTTGCTCGTAACGGTATTTCAGGTTGAAACCGCCAGCTTTGTTCGCTTTACCCTGCATGTCGCTCTGCGCGTAACCGCCGGTTACGGTAGAAGTTGCAGCAAATGCAGTGGTACCTACGGATGCAGCCAGAACAACGGCCAGTGCTGAAAGACGTGCAATTTTATTCATAACCACCTCAAATGTGTTTCTAATAAGTCCTAAGCCTTAAATATATCAAAAACTTTTGGGAAACTCTTTGGAGTTTACATTGTCTAACATACTTTTTCATGTAACTAAAAGTTTCCATACTTCTATAACAATATGGAAAACAACAATTTTTGGCGTTAACGTACATCTTAACGCTCATTAAGAAATTCGCAAGCATCCAGATTAATCTTAATCACCTGGCGAATTTCTCAGCAACGTGCGCCATTCTACTGTTTTTGCCCCTGTTTTTTTCAACATTAGCTCAACCGTCAGCAGGTTATTCCAGTACACTGGCACTTTTACGACTTTTGACAAAACCTGACAGGAGAAAGGATGCCCGGTCCATCCCGAAAAGCGGCGGCATGGTTGCCGATTCTGGTGATTTTAATCGCCATGACCTCGATTCAGAGCGGCGCCTCGCTCGCCAAATCGCTGTTCCCGTTGGTTGGCGCCCCGGGGGTCACCGCCCTGCGCCTGGCGCTCGGGACGCTGATTCTGGTGATCGTGTTCAAGCCATGGCGGTTACGTTTCTCCCCGGCGCAGCGCGTGCCGCTGCTACTGTACGGCCTGGCGCTCGGCGCGATGAACTATCTCTTTTATTTATCCCTGCAGCGTATTCCGCTCGGCGTGGCGGTAGCCCTGGAGTTTACCGGCCCGCTGGCGGTGGCGCTGTTTGGTTCGCGCCGACCGCTGGATTTTGTCTGGGTGGCGCTGGCGATCCTCGGACTGTGGTATCTCCTGCCGCTGGGGCAGAACGTGGCGCAGGTCGATTTAACCGGCGCGCTGTTTGCCCTGGGCGCCGGCGCCTGCTGGGCGGTCTATATTCTGACCGGGCAGCGCGCCGGTGAAGAGCATGGGCCAGCCACGGTGGCGATGGGGTCGCTCATCGCCTCGCTGGTGTTTGTTCCGTTAGGCATGGCGCAGGCTACGGATACGCTGTGGCAATGGTCGCTGCTGCCGATGGGGCTGGGGATTGCTATTCTCTCAACCGCGCTGCCCTACTCTCTCGAAATGATGGCCTTGACGCGCCTGCCGACGCGCACCTTCGGCACGCTGATGAGCCTTGAACCAGCATTAGCCGCCCTTTCCGGTATGGTTTTCCTCGGCGAAACGTTGAAGCTCTCCCAGACTCTGGCGCTGGGCGCGATCATTATCGCCTCGATGGGCGCCACGCTGACCATGCAGCGACAAAGTAAAATCGAGCAAGTCGATATCAATTAACATTCTGTTACGCCGCCGGCCCGTGAGAAATCCGGGCCGTTCAGCTAAATATAACCCTATGATATTTAGCGATTTTCAAAATAACCAACCACTTTGCGCTATCGAAGTGATATGGCCTGCCGATGCCTCACTCTTTGAAACCCTTGCTATACTTAGTCCCGAAGTTACCTGGGACAACGCTCCACATCATTCAGATTTGAAGTGTGACGAGCATCAATATCAAGAGGATATGAAACGATGAGTACCGCAAAACTGGTTAAATCAAAAGCATCTAATCTGGTCTATACCCGCAACGATGTCGCTGACAGCGAAAAGAAAGCGACCATTGAGCTGTTGAATCGCCAGGTGATCCAGTTCATTGACCTGTCACTTATCACCAAGCAGGCACACTGGAATATGCGCGGTGCGAACTTTATCGCCGTGCACGAAATGCTGGATGGCTTCCGTACCGCGTTAACCGAGCACCTGGACACCATGGCGGAGCGCGCCGTGCAGCTGGGCGGCGTCGCACTGGGCACCACTCAGGTCATTAACAGCAAAACGCCGCTGCAGAGCTACCCGCTCGATATCCATCACGTTCAGGATCACCTGAAAGCGCTGGCTGACCGCTATGCCGTCGTCGCTAACGATGTGCGCAAGGCGATCGATGAAGCCAAAGACGAGGATACTGCGGATATTTTCACCGCGGCCTCCCGCGATCTGGATAAATTCCTGTGGTTCATCGAAGCGAATATCGAGTAAGGCTTTGCCGCCGATCGCAACGCGGTCGGCGGCGCCTTTGCTTTTCCCTGCCCCACCTTTTTGTTTTCCGTTCTATCTGTTTTCCCTTCTTTGCTTTCATTGCCCGCTGACATTGCACCGTTTTAGGGCGCCAAATTGATGAAAATGCGCACAAAAGTAAAACAATTGTAATAATCACCTCACACAATCGTTACGCCGAGATTGTTTTCCCATCAGGGTTTGCGCTAAAAATGTGCTCGTTATTCAGCAACTCTATAACGCACCAAAGTGACGCCCCATCCTGGTGCAGTTAGTGCCTGTCGTGATCGAAATTGTGCAACCGCTCGCGCTTCGTTTGTTGAAAAACAACAGCTTGTAAAAGTGGCACGATTTTTTCATTAGGCTAGTCGTTCTCGCAGGGGATCGTCCCGTGGATATAAAAGGAAATGCTATGAAGTCTGTATTTAAAGTTTCACTGGCTGCACTGACCCTGGCTTTTGCGGTTTCTTCCCATGCCGCCAATAAGACCCTGGTTGTCGCCACCGATACGGCGTTCGTCCCGTTCGAATTTAAGCAAGGCGATAAATATGTCGGGTTTGACGTTGACCTGTGGGCGGCTATCGCCAAAGAGCTGAAGCTCGACTACACCCTGAAGCCAATGGACTTCAGCGGCATTATCCCGGCGCTGCAAACTAAAAATATCGATCTGGCGCTGGCCGGGATCACCATCACCGACGAACGTAAAAAAGCGATCGACTTCTCCGACGGCTACTACAAAAGCGGCCTGCTGGTGATGGTCAACGCCAATAATAACGACATCAAAGATGTGAAAGATCTGAACGGTAAAGTGGTCGCGGTGAAGAGCGGTACCGGCTCCGTTGATTACGCGAAAGCCAATATCAAAACCAAAGATCTGCGTCAGTTCCCGAACATCGATAACGCCTATATGGAACTGGGTACCGGCCGCGCTGATGCCGTGCTGCACGATACGCCAAATATTCTGTACTTCATCAAAACCGCAGGCAACGGCAAGTTCAAAGCGGTAGGCGAATCACTGGAAGCGCAAAACTACGGTATCGCTTTCCCGAAAGGCAGCGACGAGCTGCGTGAGAAAGTGAACGGTGCGCTGAAAACGCTGCGCGAGAATGGTACCTACAACGAAATTTATAAAAAATGGTTCGGCACTGAACCAAAATAATAAGAACACACTTCGCCAGACGCAGCTCCGGCGACATCACAACGGTCTTCCGGCACAGACTCGGCGGGAGACCGTATTTTGGCGGAGGATTTCCTCTGCTCTCGACACGGTAACAGGAACGTATTATGCAGTTTGACTGGAGTGCCATCTGGCCTGCCATTCCGATTTTGCTGGAAGGCGCCAAAATGACGCTGTGGATTTCCGTCCTCGGCCTGGCCGGCGGCCTGATAATCGGTCTGGTGGCCGGTTTCGCCCGCTGCTTCGGCGGCTGGATCGCCAACCACATCGCACTGGTGTTTATTGAAATCATTCGCGGCACCCCGATTGTGGTGCAGGTCATGTTCATCTACTTTGCGCTGCCGATGGCCTTTAGCGACCTGCGCATCGACCCCTTCTCCGCAGCGGTAGTGACCATCATGATTAACTCGGGCGCCTATATCGCGGAAATTACCCGCGGCGCGGTGCTCTCCATTCATAAAGGCTTCCGCGAAGCGGGCCTGGCGCTGGGCCTGTCGCGTCGCGAAACCATTCGCCACGTGATCCTGCCGCTGGCGCTACGCCGCATGCTGCCGCCGCTGGGCAACCAGTGGATTATCAGCATCAAGGATACCTCGCTGTTCATCGTCATCGGCGTCGCCGAACTGACCCGTCAGGGACAGGAGATCATCGCGGGCAACTTCCGCGCCCTGGAAATCTGGAGCGCCGTAGCCGTGATCTACCTGATTATCACCCTGGTCCTGAGCTTTATTCTGCGTCGTCTTGAAAGAAGGATGAAAATCCTGTGATTGAATTTAAAAACGTCTCCAAGCACTTTGGCCCGACCCAGGTGCTGCACGATATCTCCCTGAAAATTAATCAGGGTGAAGTGGTGGTCATTATCGGCCCGTCCGGCTCCGGTAAATCAACGATGCTGCGCTGCATCAATAAACTGGAAGAGATCACCAGCGGCGATCTGATTGTCGATGGCCTGAAGGTCAACGACCCGAAGGTGGACGAACGTCTGATTCGTCAGGAAGCCGGGATGGTATTTCAGCAGTTTTATCTGTTCCCGCACCTGACGGCGCTGGAGAACGTCATGTTTGGTCCGCTGCGGGTGCGCGGCGCCAGCAAGCAGGCGGCAGAGAAGCAGGCGAAAGATCTGCTGGCGAAAGTCGGCCTGGCCGAGCGCGCGCATCACTATCCGTCTGAACTCTCCGGCGGCCAGCAGCAGCGTGTGGCCATTGCCCGCGCGCTGGCGGTGAAGCCAAAGATGATGCTGTTTGATGAACCGACCTCCGCGCTCGACCCGGAACTGCGCCATGAAGTGCTCAAGGTGATGCAGGATCTGGCTGAAGAGGGGATGACGATGGTGATCGTAACCCACGAAATCGGCTTTGCCGAAAAAGTGGCTTCGCGATTGATCTTTATCGACAAAGGACGCATTGCTGAAGACGGCAACCCGCAGGAGCTGGTGAAGAACCCGCCAAGCCCGCGCCTGCGCGAATTCCTGCAGCACGTCGCCTGACCCGCAACGGCTCTCTTCCTCCGCGGAGAGAGCCGCTTTTCCAGATTCCTCTTCCCTCCCCTTCCGCCATCGGCTTCTATACTTACCCGTTTACGTTGCAACGGAGGTGCCCATGCCGTGGATCCTGCTTTTGCTCGCTGCACTGTTTACTGCCCCGCTTTCCGCCGCCGCCCTGCCCGGCGTGCCGACAGCTAACGCCGATAAAACCAGCGCCAGCGAACCCGATGCGGAACAGAAAAGAGCGGCCTACGCCGCGCTGGCTGACGTGCTGGCTAACGACAGCGCCCGTCAGGAGCTCATTGACCAGTTGCGTAAAGCAGCCGCCACGCCGCCGCCAGACAGCACCCCGACGCTGACGCCGCCGGCGGTGAAAGAAGAGACCACGGTGCTGGAGAACGTCACGCAGATCAGCCGGGAATACGGCGAGCAGCTCTCGTCTCGCTTCTCTCAACTGTGGCGCAATATCACCGGCTCACCGCATAAACCTTTTAATTCGCAAACCTTCACCAGCGCGGCCTGGCATTTTTTACTGCTGGCCGGCCTGGTCTTTGCCTTCTGGTGGCTGGTGCGTCTTGCGGCGCTGCCGCTGTATCGCAAAATGGGTGAATGGGGGCGGCATAAAAACCGCGATCGCGGAAACTGGCTCCAGCTGCCCCTGACCATCGCCGGGGCGTTTGTCATCGACCTGCTGCTGCTGGCGCTGACCCTGTTTGTCGGTCAGCTGTTAAGCGATCGGCTGAATGGTAATAACCCCACTATTGCCTTCCAGCAGAGTCTTTTCCTCAACGCTTTCGCGCTGATCGAGTTTTTTAAAGCCATTCTGCGGCTCATTTTCTGCCCGCGCATCCCGGCGCTCCGGCCCTTTAACCTCAGCGACGAGGCCGCGTCATACTGGAGTCTGCGCCTGAGCGCGCTCAGCAGCCTGATTGGCTATGGCCTGATTGTCGCGGTGCCGATTATTTCCAATCAGGTGAATGTTCAGGTTGGTGCGCTGGCTAACGTCGTCATCATGCTGTGCATTACGCTGTGGGCGCTGTACCTGATTTTTCATAACAAGGCCTTGATTACGCAGGGTCTAATCCATCTGGCCGACCGTTCGCTCTCCTTCTTTAGCCTGTTTATCCGCGCCTTCGCGCTGGTCTGGCACTGGCTGGCCTGCGCCTACTTTGTGGTGCTCTTTTTCTTCTCCCTGTTCGACCCGGGCAATAGCCTGAAATTCATGATGGGCGCCACCCTGCAAAGCCTGGCCATTATCGGCGGCGCGGCGCTGGTGTCCGGCATCCTGTCACGCTGGATAGCCAAAACCATTACCTTGTCACCCGCCACCCAGCGCAACTATCCTGAGCTGCAAAAGCGGCTGAACGGCTGGATCTCCGCCTCGCTGAAGGCGGCACGCATTCTCACCGTCTGCGTCGCCGTCATGCTGCTGCTGAGCGCCTGGGGCCTGTTTGACTTCCGCGAATGGCTGCACAACGATGCCGGGCAAAAAACGGTGGATGTGCTGATCCGCATCGCCCTCATCCTCTTCTTCTCTGCCATCGGCTGGACGGTGCTGGCCAGCCTGATCGAAAACCGACTGGCGTCGGATATTCATGGCCGCCCACTGCCCAGCGCGCGGGCCAGGACGCTGCTGACGCTGTTTCGCAACGCGCTGGCGGTGGTGATCAGCACCATCACGGTGATGATCCTGCTCTCGGAGATTGGGGTTAACATTGCGCCGCTGCTGGCGGGCGCCGGGGCGTTAGGGCTGGCTATTTCGTTTGGCGCGCAAACGCTGGTTAAAGATATTATCACCGGCATATTTATCCAGTTTGAGAACGGGATGAATACCGGCGACCTGGTCACCATCGGCCCTTTGACCGGCACCGTAGAACGAATGTCGATTCGCTCCGTGGGGGTACGGCAGGATACCGGCGCCTATCACATTATTCCCTGGTCCTCGATTACCACCTTTGCCAACTTCGTGCGCGGCATTGGCTCGGTGGTCGCCAACTATGATGTCGACCGTCACGAGGATCTGGATAAAGCCAGCCAGGCGCTGAAGGCGGCGGTGGACGATCTGCTGGCCCAGGAGGAGATCCGCGGCCTGATCATTGGCGAACCGTCGTTCGCCGGGCTGGTGGGGCTGAGCAATACCGCCTTCACGCTACGCGTCAGCTTCACTACCCTGCCGCTGAAGCAGTGGACGGTGCGCTTTGCCCTCGACACTCAGGTGAAAAAGCACTTCGACCGCGCCGGGGTTCGCGCCCCGATACAGACCTGGCAACAACTGCCGATGCCGGGCTCAGACAGCCCGGCCGCCGAGTAGCGTTAGAACGGACGGCGGCGTTTGGCGTCGTCCATAAAGCTCCAGGCGATAAACCGGCTCTGCTTTTGCCCCTGGGCCATCTCTTTTTTCACCACTTTCACGGCCCCAACCTCGGTCAGCAGGCGGTAGAGCGGCGGCAGATTGTCGCCGCGCGACACCAGCGAGGTAAACCATTTCACCTGGCGGGCGAAAGCCTGACTTTCGCGGATCATCTGCGAGATAAAGGCCACTTCGCCTCCTTCGCACCACAGTTCCTGCTGCTGACCGCCAAAGTTAAGCGCGCTGTCGGCGCCGAGTCCGAGATTGCGGCGCTTGCGCTCACCGCCTGCCCGGGCGCTCTCTGCGGAGTCATGGAACGGCGGATTACACAGCGTGGCGTCATAGGTCTCGTTTTTGTGGATCACGCCGTGGAAGATGGCCTGGCTCTCTTTTTGCCGACGCAGACGGATCTGCCGGGTCAATCCGGGGTTGCCATTGACAATGGCCTGCGCGCTGGCGAAGGCCTCCGGGCTGATTTCGCTGCCGGTGAAGCGCCAGCCGTACTCATGAACGCCGATCAAGGGATAGATGAGGTTGGCACCCGTACCAATATCAAGGATCGTGGCTTGCTTTGGCACCTCGCCACTATCCTGCGCCAGCAGATCCGCCAGATGATGAATATAATCGGCACGCCCAGGCACCGGCGGACAGAGAAAGCCGTCAGGAATGTCCCAGTGTTTAACCGCGTAAAAATGCGCCAGCAGCGCTTTATTCAACGCCTTCACCGCCTGCGGATTGGCAAAATCAATGGTCTGCTCACCCAGCGGATTGAGCGTAATGTATCCCTGCAGGTCAGGATGCGCCTGGCAGAGCGCAGGCAGGTCGTAGCGTTGATGGTGGCGGTTACGCGGGTGTAACCCCGGTTTCTGGGCTTTCATGACAATCTCCTTTGAACAGCCGCGTAAGATACCCGTTGACGGCGGCGCGGTAAATAAGGGAGTCTGGATATCTCCTTTATCCGTGACAGGTGCAGCATGTACTTTTATCAACCTTCACAGGGCCACGGCCTGCCGCATGACCCCCTGAACGCGATTATCGGGCCTCGCCCGATAGGCTGGATCGCCTCGCAGGACGCTGAGGGCCACCGTAATCTGGCGCCATACAGCTTTTTTAACTGCTTTAACTATCGGCCACCGATCATTGGTTTCGCCAGCAGCGGCTGGAAAGACAGCGTACAAAATATTGTCGAGACGAAGGAGTTCGTCTGGAACCTGGCGACGCGCCCGCTGGCCGTGGCGATGAATGAAACGTCTGCCTCGATCCCGCACCATGAGGACGAGTTCGTGCGCGCCGGCCTCACCGCCGCCGCCAGCCGCCTGGTCAGCGCCCCCCGGGTCGCGGAGAGCCCGGTGAACTTTGAGTGTCGTCTGTCGCAATGTATTCAACTCACCACCGCCGACGGTAACCCTGTCGATACGTGGCTGGTGCTCGGCGAAGTGATCGCCGTGCATATTGATGAATCACTGCTGGACAACGGCATCTATCAAACCGCCCGCGCCCAGCCGATCCTGCGCGCCGGAGGTCCGAGCGCCTATTACAGTATTGATGACAGTCTGCGTTTTGACATGATCCGCCCTGACGCCCGCTAAATAATCTACCGGCCAGAGTACCGCTGCCCTGCGCCGGTAGCATGCAAAACGCCTTGTTTTTGCATTAAAAATTCCCTATCGCGCGGTCTGGAAAGACCTACACTTAAGCTATGTCCCATGCTGTTTATGAGGATATGCTGATGAAAATCACCTCGCTGCTGTTCGCCGCTGCGCTCACCGCTCATGCCGCCGCGGCCTCTCCCCTGCCACCGACACCCGTACTGCCCTATGACGGCCCGCTCCGCCCTGTCGGTACCGTCTCCGCCTCCGGTGCCAGCACCCTTGATGATCTGGTGGCTGCCCTCGCGGATAAGGCCCACCGCCAGGGGGCGATAGCCTGGCGGGTCAATGCTGCCAGCAGCGGTAACCGACTGCACGGTTCAGCTATAATTTATCAATAACCTTTCACAGGAGGCAGACGATGGCATCAGGTTGGGCAGGCGATGGGGCCGTTCAGGATCAGATCGACAGCACCATTGACGATGCGGTGGCTCGCGCGCGCCGTGAGCTTCCGCGCGGCGAAAGCAACAAATTTTGTGATGAATGCGGAGAGCCGATTCCGGAGGCCCGTCGACAGGCCATCCCAGGGGTCAGATATTGCGTGAAATGCCAGCAGGAGAAAGATTTACATAACAATACATTTTCAGGATATAATCGTCGAGGATCCAAGGATAGCCAGCTACGCTGACTTTCCTTTACCGTTCATGACAGCCTTTCGCATTATCTTTTCGCGCACATTTTTTGGCGGAAAAAGTCGCAATATGTGCCCTTAAACGCGTCGGTCTTCCTCGCTACGCTTCGTGGCGAAAAGAATGAGAAATAATTTATTAATAATCAGTAAATTATTAATCATTCAAAAAATTCGATGAAGACTGTGAATTTCCTTCGATTTTATCTCCCGCAAAAAAGCGTGATACTTATCACATCGACGGAACATCGTCCCCTGAACAGAACAACCTGCGAGAGATTAACTATGAAAAACATCAAATATGCTGCCGCTGCCATCGCTCTGACTGCCCTTTCCTTCGGCGCGTTTGCCGCCGAACCGGTCACCCCCGCTCAGGCTGAAAGCATGAATAAAATCGGTGTGGTGTCTGCGCAAGGCGCAACCACTTTAGATGGTCTGGAAGCAAAACTGGCTGCTAAAGCCGAAGCCGCTGGTGCGACTGGCTACAGCATTACTTCCGCTAACACCAACAACAAACTGAGCGGTACCGCGGTTATCTATAAATAATCGCTGTTCCCTCTGTAAGCCACTGAATTAACCCTGAAAAGACCTTTAATACCCTTGCCTTGCCCGTCCGAGCCACCGGACGGGCTTTTTTTTATCCTGCAGATCCGATCACCAGCAGTCGTTGACACGACTGAGGCCCTGCTCCAGGGTGGTGACCTCCCCGCTGGCCAGCAGACAGCAGGCAAGCTGAATTTTCAACGAGTGGGGCACCGGTTCGACGCCGGCGACGCAGCGCTCGATCCAGCGCGCGGTGACCTCGGGATCTTTCGAGGCCGGCAGGACCACCGCCTCCGTTGCCGTCTCAGTCTGGCGTTCGTACAGCACCTGCACGCCCTGCTCATCGATCAGGCTGATCTGCGGGCAGCGCTGCGGGTTGGCGTACACTTCACCCTCGGTACCGTGCATCAACAGCGCGCGGCCACCGGTCTCACGAAAGAAGTTCGCCACCCGGGGAACATATTCCGGATGCGACACGCTGGAGAGACGCAATGCCTCCGCTTCGCCAAACGGTGTAGCCAGCTTGGCCAGGGTGTGGGCGCTGTTGCGCACGCCCATCCGCCAGCGCATCGCCAGCTGTTTCTCCAGCGGCGGACAGAAGGCTCCCACCGGGATATACACCGGTTCATGGCCCTCCAGCTGCGCCTGAGCCTGTCCGGCGTGCCGGGTGGCCGGAATGTCCAGCAGGGTAAAAATGGTCTCGGTCAGCACCCGGGTGGGATCGTGACTGACGCCGTGAACCACCACCGGAAACCCCAGCTTGTGCAGGAGCATCGCCAGCAGCGGCGTAAGGTTCGCCTGCTTGCGCGCGCCGTTGTAGCTGGGGATGACAATCGGCATCGGCTTGCCGGCCGGCGGGGTCAGGCGCAGCGTATGCTGCTGCATCGCCGCGTAAAACCCTTTCATCTCCGCTTCGCCTTCGCCTTTGATGCGCAGGGCGATTAATATTCCCCCCAGCTCCAGCTCCGGCACCTCGCCGTCCAGCATCCGCGCGTAGAGCGCGCGGGCGGTCTCTTCATCGAGGTCGCGGGCATGATTCTTACCGCGACCCACCTCTTTTATAATTTTGCTGTACTCCATGGCTCCCCCTGGTGCATCACGCGCCGGTGTCAGCGACGTTTGCGGCCTGTCTGTTTTGCTGTCAGTTTTGCTTTCCGTTTTACTATAACCTCCGGGACGCCCGGCTGCTCTATGGGAAAAACAGGTAACGCGTTCAGTAGGCGCGCGCCATAGTTTTTGGTCAACAGACGCTTATCGTAAATCACCACTTCTCCCCAGCAGTGATGGCTACGGATCAGACGCCCCACCTGCTGAATCAGATTAAAGGAGGCGCTGGGCAAACTCTGTACCTCGAAAGGATAACGATTGAGGCTTTTCAGCCATTCGCCTTCGGTGATCACCACCGGGCTGTCGATGGGCGGAAAGGCGATTTTATGAATATGCACCTGGCTTAGCAGATCGCCCTTTAAATCGAGACCTTCGGCAAAGGACTGCAGGCCCACCAGCACGCTGTGCTCGCCGTTTTCAACCCGTTTGCGATGCAGCTCCACCAGCCGATAGCGCGGCTGGTCGCCCTGCACCAGCAGCATCAGGCGCAGATCGGTCACATGCTCCAGGAAGCGGTTCATCGCCCGCCCGCTGGCAAACAGCACCAGCATCCCGAGATGTTTCTTGCTTTCTACCTGCTGGCGAAAATAGGCCGCCATCTCGGCAATGTGCTGCTCTTCGTTATCCATCAACGGTTCATAGCGCATTTGAGGAATAATAATTTTCCCCTGCTCCACGTGATTGAACGGCGAATCCAGCGCCACGAAGCGGTCACCCGCTTTCTCCTTCAGACCGCTCATCTCCTGCAGGCGCGAAAAGCTGTTCAGAGAACGCAGCGTCGCTGACGTCACGACGATATGCGGCACGCTGCGCCACAGCAGCCGTTCCAGCTGATCGCTGACGCGGATGCCGACGCAGTGGAACCAGACATGGATCTGGCCGTCGCGCACCACCCGCGTCGCCCATTTGGTTACCGGCGCGCCTGAGGACTGCGCAAGCGACGCCAGGCGCCACAGCTTGCTTTGGCTTTCAAACATGCCAAGGGCGCGGTTCATCTGCAGCAGCACCCGATGCAGGCGCACCACGTCATGGCTGCCGGTCTTTTCGCTGAGATCGTTAAGAAACAGCTCCGCCAGCCCGCGCAGCATCTCGGTGAGCTTCGCCAGCCGCTGGCAGATCTCCATCACCTCCTGCGGCAGTTCGCCCATCGGGAAACGATGCTCCGCTTCCTGACCGGCGGGCATGTAGAGATTGAGAATATTATTCAACGACGCAATCAGCTCGAACAGCTCTTCGCAATGGCCGGTGAGCCGCTCCGGATTGGCCAGCGGCGGCGTGGTTTTCGGACGAAACTGCTCCATGCAGGTGGCGACCAGCTTGCAGAACAGATCCAGCTGCAGGCGAAACCAGGGGGCGGTGATCTCGGCGCTCATCTCCAGCGCGTCGCGGGCGACGTCCGGCAGATGATGACCTTCATCGAGGACCAACAGCAGGTTTTTCGGTTCCGGCAGCACCGCCTCGCTCTCCATCGCCGCCATCACCAGCGCATGGTTGGCCACCACCACTTCCGCCTCCTGAATTTCCCGCCGCGCCACAAAGAACGGGCACTCGCGATAGTAGTGGCAGTTGCGGTTCAGGCAGCTGGCCTTATCGGTGCTCAGCCGGCTCCACAGCGCGTCATCGATGGCTTTATCGGTATGATCGCGCAGGCCGTCCCAGCGGTAGCTGTCGAGGTCCTGCTTCAGGGTCGCACACAGCTTCTGCTCGGCCTGGTTATTCGGGGTAAGATCGTCATCGAGAAAGGCCAGCAGATCCTGCTGTGACGGCTCGGTGCTGGCCAGCGCCGTCAGGTTACGCGGGCAAACGTAGCGCCCACGGCCAAAGGCGGCGGTAAAGCGCAGGTCGGGAATGATTTTACGCAGCAGCGGCAGGTCTTTACTGTAGATTTGATCCTGCAGGGCGACGTTGGCGGTGCTGACCACCAGCGTTTTTTGTTCCTCCCGGGCGATAGCTATGCCCGGGATCAGGTATGACAGCGTTTTACCGACGCCGGTCGGCGCTTCGATAGCCAGATGCCTGCCCTCTTCCCCGGCGAGCGTTTTCGCCACATCGGCGATCATCTGCCGCTGCGGGGGGCGGGGAATAAAGTCCGGGATCTGTTCCTGAAGCGCCTTATACCAGGCGGCGATTTGCGCTTTCAGCGCAGCGGTCAAAGCCATGAGAAAACCTGAATACTGTATAAACAGCCACTATTGTGCCATTTTTGCCCGCCCGGAGGTATTGCTTTCTGCTGAGTGTGGAAGCGTGCTCGACAAATAGTGTAATGGAAAGAAAAAGGCCCGCCGCCGCGTAGCGGACAGACGGGCCTGAGCCGGGCCGCGTTATCGCGGCCGGGGCATCAGCGTGTTATTCGCCAGCCGGTTTACGCGGGCGACGGCGGCGCGGCGGTTTGCCGTCCTGCGTACGCGCTTTCGGCGCCTCGCCGTCCTGACGGCGCGGGGCGCTGTTCTGGCTGCGCGGCTGTCCGCTGCGTCCCTGACCCTGGCCACCGCGTCCCTGACCTTGCCCACGACCGCCGCCGCGCTGCTGGCGACCGTTCTGGATAGGTTCGGCTTTAATGGACGGATCCGGCTCATAGCCGGCAATCGCAATGCGCGGGATCTCTTTTTTCAGCAGGCGCTCGATATCGCGCAGCAGCTTATGCTCATCCACACACACCAGCGATAAGGCTTCGCCGGTGGCCGCCGCGCGACCAGTACGGCCGATACGGTGGACGTAATCTTCCGGCACGTTCGGCAGCTCGTAGTTCACCACGTGCGGCAGCTCTTCGATATCCAGACCACGGGCGGCGATATCGGTCGCCACCAGCACGCGAATGCCGCCGGATTTAAAGTCGGCCAGCGCGCGGGTACGTGCCCCCTGACTCTTGTTGCCATGGATAGCCGCGCTGCGGATGCCGTCTTTGTTGAGCTGCTCCGCGAGGTGGTTGGCGCCATGCTTGGTGCGGGTAAACACCAGCACCTGCTGCCAGTTGCCTTCGCCGATCAGCTGCGACAACAGTTCGCGCTTGCGGTTCTTATCAACGAAATGGACGTGCTGGGTGATCTGCTCGGACGCGGTGTTGCGACGCGCCACTTCCACTTCCAGCGGGTTGTGCAGCAGTTTCTCGGCCAGGCCCTTGATCTCGTCGGAGAAGGTCGCCGAGAACAGCAGGTTCTGACGACGCGCCGGCAGTTTGGCCAGTACGCGACGAATGTCATGGATAAAGCCCATATCCAGCATGCGGTCCGCTTCGTCCAGCACGAGGATTTCCACGCTATCAAGGCTGACCGCGTTCTGATGTTCGAGGTCCAGCAGACGGCCCGGGGTGGCGACGAGGATGTCGACGCCACCACGCAGCTTCATCATCTGCGGGTTGATGCTCACGCCGCCGAATACCACCAGCGAGCGAATATTCAGGTATTTGCTGTAGTCGCGGACGTTCTCGCCCACCTGCGCCGCCAGCTCACGGGTTGGGGTCAGGATCAGCGCGCGCACCGGGCGGCGGCCTTTTGCGTGCGGCTCTTTGTCAATCAGACGCTGTAGCAGCGGCAGGGTAAAGCCCGCCGTCTTACCGGTGCCGGTCTGGGCGCTGGCCATCAGATCGCGCCCCTGCATTACCGCCGGGATAGCCTGCTGTTGGATAGGGGTCGGCTCAACGTAGCCCTGCTCAGCGACAGCGCGCAGGATATCGGGATTCAGGCCAAGGGAATCAAAAGACATAACAACTCCGAACCGCCCCGGCCCGGTGAAGGGCGTAGTTTTCAGGGAGATTATTGCGATAAGAGATGGCAAAAACCACAATGCCATGAAGGGGCGCATTCTAGCAGATTTTGTGACAGGCCGCATAAAATCTGCCAAAAGAATGCCGCGCTTGTCTGGCGGGGGGAAGAAGGCCACTGAGTGCGCTCAGCGGCCTGGTGTGTCATCGCAGAACGATTAACGCAAACGATACTTGATTTTTTCAACGATCTTCGCGGTGGAAATACCGTAACGATCGTGGAGGGTCGGCAGCGCGCCGGCTAACAGGAACGCGTCAGGGAGCCCAACGATATCCAGCTCACAGCGCACCCCCTTACGCATCAACAGCGCGGCCACCGCCTCCCCTAGCCCGCCGACCGCGGTGTGGTTTTCCGCAGTCACCACCAGACGACCCGGCTTCGACGCCTGTTCAATAATCGCTTTTTCATCCAGCGGTTTGATGGTTGGCACGTGCAGGACCGCCACGCTGATGTTATCAGCCCGCAGCTTTTCAACCGCCTCCAGCGCGCGCATGGTCATCAACCCGGAGGAGATGATCAGCACATCGTTGCCGTCCTCCAGCAGCTTCGCTTTGCCCAGTTCGAACTGATAGTCGTATTTATCCAGCACCAGCGGCACCTTACCGCGCAGCAGACGCATATATACCGGCCCCTGGTGATCGGCAATGGCCGGTACCGCCTGCTCTATCTCCAGCGCATCGCAAGGATCGACGATGACCATGCCGGGGATACCGCGCATAATCGCCAGATCTTCCGTGGCCTGATGGCTAGGCCCGTAGCCGGTTGTCAGGCCCGGCAGCGCCGCGCAGATCTTCACGTTCAGATGCTCTTCGGCGATGACCTGATGAATAAAATCATAGGCGCGACGGGTGGCGAAGGCAGCATAGGTGGTGGCGAAAGGAATAAACCCCTCCTTCGCCATCCCCCCCGCCGCCGCCATCAGCAGCTGCTCGGCCATGCCCATCTGGAAAAAACGATCCGGGAAGGCCTGGGCGAAAATATGCAGATCGGTATATTTTGACAGGTCCGCGGTCATGCCGACGATTTCCGGGCGCTGCGCCGCCAGTTTTGACAGCGCGACACCGAAAGGCGCAGAGACAGTCGCCTGGCCTTCATCAGCAATCGAGGCGATCATCGCCGACGTTTTTAAACGGGGTTGACTCTGGCTCATTACAGCACTCCTTCCGGTTTGTTAGCGTCCAGCACCGCAATCGCTTTTTGCCATTCGTCGGCATCGACGCGAATAAAATGGTTTTTATCGCGGGTTTCGAGGAACGGCACCCCTTTGCCCATCAGCGTGTCGCATAAAATGACCCGCGGCTGGTTAGCGGAGTGATTTTTCGCGTTGTCAAAGGCAGCCATCACCGCCGGCAGATCGTTACCGTCCACGCGCTGTACGTACCAGCCGAAGGCGGCCCATTTCTCATGCAGCGGCTCGAAGCCGAGGATTTTGCGCGAATCGCCGTCCGCCTGCTGTTTGTTGACGTCGACCAGGTTAATCAGATTGGTCAGGCCATAGTGAGCCGCCGACATCGCTGCTTCCCAGGTCGACCCTTCGTCCAGCTCCCCATCGGACATGGAGTTGTAGACCCAGGCCGTGCTCTGTTTCTGCCGCAGCCCAAGCGCCATGCCGACGGCAATGGACAGCCCCTGTCCCAGCGAACCGCCGGACATCTCCATGCCTGGGGTGTAGGTCGCCATGCCGGACATCGGCAGGCGGCTGTCGTCGGAACCGTAAGTTTCCAGCTCGGCTTCCGGGATAATGCCTGCCTCCAGCAGCGCGGCATAATAAGCGATAGCGTAATGGCCATGAGATAGCAGGAAGCGATCGCGCCCCTCCCACTCGGGATCTTCCGGGCGATAGGTCATGGCGTGGCTGAAGGCGGTGGCCAGCACATCGGCATAGCCCAGCGCCTGGCCGATATAGCCCTGCCCCTGTACTTCCCCCATTTGCAGGGCGTAACGGCGAATACGCCATGCCGCCGCGGCGACTTTTTGTGATTCGGTCATCTTCATCTGTTTGCCTCGCTTAGTGAATTAACATGCCGCCGTTAACGTCCAGGGTGATACCGGTGGAGTAGGAAGAGAGGTCGCTGCCGAGGAACAGCGCGGCACGCGCGATGTCTACCGCGTCGCCGAGGCGGTTCATCGGGATCCCGGCAAGAATGTTGGCCGTCATATCGTCAGTCAGCTTGCCGGCGGTAATGTCGGTCTGAATCAGCCCCGGGGTAATGCAGTTAACGCGGACGTTATCCGGGCCAAGCTCGCGCGCCATCGCCCGCGCCAGACCCAGCACCCCGGCTTTTGCCGCGCTGTAGTGCGGGCCGCCGAAGATACCGCCGCCGCGCTGGGCGGAAACGGACGAGATGCAGACAATGCTGCCGGATTTTTGTGCCCGCATGGTGGGAATAACCGCCTGCGACATCAGCAGCGTGCCGCGCAGGCTGACATCGAGCACTGTGTCATAATTGGCGCGCTTGATATCCATCAGCTTCAGCGGTTGGGTAATCCCTGCGTTATTCACCAGCACATCAACCCGGCCATATTTCGCCAGAATTTGTTCGATGGCCGCCTGTACCTGCACTTCATCAGCGACGTTCGCCGCCAGGCCGAGATGGCCTTCGCCTAATGCCGCCGCCGCGGTTTTGCTGGCTTCACCATTGAGGTCGATAATGACCACTTTCGCGCCGTTGTCGGCGAATAATTTCGCGGTGGCAAAGCCCAAACCGCGTGCGGAGGCCGCGCCAGTAATAATGGCGACTTTATCTTTTAATAACATAGTTTCACTCCATGACATTACGTCATATTAATTAACAGGATATATTTCCGTTATTGTGGTTCATCGAGGAAAAGAATCACCACCAAGCCAATGGCGGCGCAGATACCAAAATAGGTAAATACAGAATTAAAACTGCCCGTCTGGTCAAGTAAGTAGCCGGCCGCCATCGGGGCCACAAATCCGCCGAGGTTGCCACCGCTATTAATAATGGAAGAAGCGATCGGATAGGTTTTGCTGTCCGATACAGCCATGCCGTAAGCGGTAAAAGCTGGCCAACCGATATTCAAACAGAAACCGACAAAGAATAATCCAATACAGACCGCCAGGGTGCTCGTCGGGATATTCAGCATCACTAACATCATGACCACGGTTGACACCGCAGTGAACATCATGGTGGGTTTACGCCGGCGGCCTAATAATTTGTCCGAAATCCATCCACCGCCGATCGCGCCAATAAAGCCGCCGATGCACGGCATACTGGCCACGAAGCCCATACTCATCACATCAAAACCGCGCTCTTTCACTAAATACAGCGGGATCCAGGTTAATAATCCGTACAGCACGCTAACCATCATAAAATACGCCAGACAGTCACCCAGAATATTCTTTGAGGTAAATAAGCCTTTCGCAGTATCAATAGGCGCCATCTTTTTCACCCGAATAATTTTATCCAGCCAGGTGAAGCGATCGGCAATTAATATATTCTCGCGTACGCCGTTATTATGGCGTTCACGCCCGGCATTAATCTCTTCGAGTTCGCCTTGTGAAACAAATCCGCTCTCTGAAGGTTTGGATTTAACCAGCAGATACCACGCAATCGCCGCCACGATCCCGGGTATCGCAAAGGAGAAAAAGACCCACCGCCAGCCCCAGGTCACCGCAATCCACACCGCCAGCGGCGGGACAATAATCGGCGCAAACATGGTCGCCGCGATATAAACACCCGTTGCCGTCGCTTTCTCTTTTGGTGGAAACCAGTTATTTATGGTGGAAGCCAGCCCCACCGGGCAAGGCCCTTCGCTCAGCCCCAGTCCCAGCCGCACCAGCTTCAGGCCAAACACGGAGCTCACCGTGCCCATCAGCCAGGTAAAGGCGGAGAAGCCGAAAATGGACAGCGAAACCAGTCCCCGGGTACCGCGTTTGGCGATGAAAAAGCCGGCCGGGATCTGGCTTACCGCATAGCCGAGGAAAAACATACTGGCAATGGCCCCAGCTTCAAAATTATTGATATGAAACTCATCAATGATAAACGGCAGTACCGCGCCAATATTGGTTCTATCGGCGTAATTGATGGCATACACCAGGAAAATCATCGTCAAAACCACGAAACGATATTTTGTTTTCCTGGCGTCAGTACAGACTAGTGTATCTATACGTGACATAGGGTTTCCTCATCTTATACCTCATCCACTTCGCTGCCCGTTGCCGCTTCGGATCACCGCGTTTTCACTTTCCATACAGCAGCAAGAGATAAATATCTTTTCGCTCAGCTAAACAGGTGGTTAGGTGTTTTATAATGGCGATCTCAATGCATCGCCGTTTGTGATCAGGCCTGTGAGAGGAATATAACAACCCCAAAATGAAACGGTATTCAAAAAACCTCAATTATGATTGAGAAAAATTGAGTTAGTGACTTCCCGCAAATTTTTAGCGTTTACTGACACGCACTCTTTTAACGAGATAAATTGTTAAGTCCATCACAAATTAAAATCATTTTTCCCTTTTCTCTATGCTGGCTATCACGACTGCGCCACGCTGTTCGCTATTTTCTTTTAGAAACGCCCTGCCCAGGATGCTGCCATGAGTCAACCGCTGCCCAATAAAAATTTGCCGATGCCCTCTTTACGCAATATCCAGGCCTTTATTGAAGTCGCCGCTACCGGCAGCCTCAACCTGGCCGCAGAGAATCTCAATATTACCGCCTCGGCGGTCAGCCACCAGATAGCCAGCCTGGAGCACTTTCTGGGAAAAAAACTGTTCTCCCGCAGCAGTAAAGGCGTCATGTTAACGGCGGTGGGAGAAAAATATCTCAAAGAGGTCTCCGGGGCGCTGAATATGATTGGCCAGGCCACCAGCCAGGTGATCAACGATATCCATCAGGATTATTTACGTATTCACTCGGCGCCGAGTTTCGGCCTGCTGTGGCTGATGCCTCGCCTGGATAAATTTCGCCAGGCGTGGCCGGCGCTAAAAATCAGCCTGACCTGTTCATACGAAAGCATCCAGTTCTCCCGGGATAATATTGATATCGATATTCGTCACGGGCTATCACAGTGGCCAACGCTGCTGGTCAGAACCATTAAAAATGAGTGCGTCCTGCCCTACAGCGCAGCGTCTTATTTAGCCAGCCATCCTGTGCATGCGGTGGAAGATCTGCTGGCCTGCGATCTGATCCACTCCGACAGCACCTTAATTAACTGGAGCAGTTGGCTGTCGTGGCACAAGGTCCGCGGCTGGCATAAAAACTTCATCTTTAATTTCGACCGGTCGTACATGAGCATCGAGGCGGCCAGAATGGGGATGGGGGTGATCCTTGAAAGCAATCTGCTGGCCGGCGGGCACGTGCGTCAGGGGCAGCTGACGCCGGTATTTGACGACGAGCGGAGTATGCCGGTCGGCGCGCACCACTTCGTTCTCCCCCATGCCAATGAACAGAAGGAGAAGGTCCAGCGCTTCTTCGCCTGGGTCGCCGGGGAGCTGAAAGAGGAGGGTTTTCATATTTGATCCAGGCCGGTAGACAAACTGTCGATTGGGGCCTAAAGTTAATCAATCGATTGATTAACTTTTACAGAGCGCGATGACCAGTAAAGGCGAACAGGCAAAAAATCAGCTTATCGCGGCCGCTATCGCCCAGTTTGGCGAGTATGGCCAGCATGCCACCACCCGCGATATCGCCGCCCAGGCCGGGCAGAATATCGCCGCTATCACCTATTATTTTGGCTCGAAAGACGACTTATATCTCGCCTGTGCCCAATGGATCGCCGATTTTATCGGCGACAATTTTCGCCCACAGGCCGAAGCGGCGGAGGCCCTGCTCGCCGGAGAGTCGCCGGATCGCCAGGCAATTCGCGCCCTCATTCTCAATGCCTGCCACAACATGATCCTGCTGCTGACCCAGGATGATACGGTCAACTTAAGCAAATTCATTTCCCGTGAGCAGCTGGCGCCGACCGCCGCCTACCATCTGATCCACCAGCAGGTGATTGCCCCCCTGCACCACTATCTCACCCGGCTGATTGCCGCCTGGACAGGCCGCGATGCCGGTGATACGCAAATGATCCTCCACACCCATGCCCTGCTGGGCGAGGTGCTGGCTTTCCGTCTTGGGCGTGAAACCATCCTGCTGCGCACCGGCTGGACGCAGTTTGACGCGCAAAAGACCGAACAGATTTTCGAGGTCATTACCTGTCATATCGATTTCATTCTGCATGGGTTATCGCAAAGGAGTTTGGGCTGATGAAAAAACCCGTCGTCGTCATTCTGCTGATCGTGATTCTTCTCGCCGCGCTGGGCGGCGGCTGGTGGTGGTACCAGAGCAGCCGGCAGCAGCCGCTGACCCTGTATGGCAATGTCGATATCCGCACCGTCAACATGAGCTTCCGCGTCGGCGGCAGACTGGCTTCGCTGACCGTCGACGAAGGCGACAGCATCCGCGCCGGGCAAACGCTCGGCGAGCTTGATCGCGCGCCGTATGAAAATGCCCTGCAGCAGGCCGAGGCTAACGTCTCCACTGCCCAGGCGCAGTATGACCTGATGATGGCCGGCTACCGCTCGGAAGAGATTGCCCAGGCCGCTGCGGCGGTAAATCAGGCGCAGGCCGCTTACGACTATGCGCAAAACTTTTATCAACGCCAGCTCGGGCTGCGCGCCAGCAGCGCGATATCCGCCAACGACCTCGAAAACGCCCGTTCTTCACGCGATCAGGCACAGGCGACCTTAAAATCGGCGCAGGACAAACTGCGTCAGTACCGCGCCGGTAACCGCCCGCAGGAGATTGCGCAGGCCAAAGCCAGTCTGGAACAGGCGCAGGCGGCGCTGGCCCAGGCTAAACTGGACCTGCGCGATACCGTGCTCATCGCCCCTTCCGACGGTACGCTGATGACCCGCGCCGTCGAGCCCGGCACCATGCTCAACGCCGGCGGCACGGTGCTGACGCTGTCGTTAACCCATCCGGTGTGGGTCCGCGCCTATGTTGACGAGAAAAACCTTGGTCAGGCGCAGCCGGGACGCGAAGTGCTGCTGTATACCGACGGCCGGCCGGACAAGCCCTATCACGGTAAAATCGGCTTTGTCTCGCCAAGCGCTGAATTTACGCCGAAGACCGTGGAAACGCCGGATCTGCGTACCGACCTCGTTTATCGTCTGCGTATTGTGGTGACCGATGCCGACGGCGCGCTGCGCCAGGGGATGCCGGTGACCGTCTCCTTTAACAACGGGAACGGACATGAGTGAGGATGTCATCACCTTAAATGACCTGAGCCGTCGTTTTCCCGGTATGGACAGGCCAGCGGTGGCGCCGCTGACCTGCACGATCCGCGCCGGCTACGTCACAGGGCTGGTGGGCCCCGATGGCGCGGGGAAAACCACCCTGATGCGAATGCTGGCCGGTTTGCTTAAACCTGATGAGGGCCGCGCCAGCGTGATCGGCTTCGACCCGCTAAAAGACGACAGCGCCCTGCACGCGGTGCTCGGCTATATGCCGCAGAAGTTCGGCCTGTATGAAGATCTGACGGTGATGGAAAACCTGACCCTGTACGCCGACCTGCGCAGCGTCACCGGCGAGGCGCGGAAGAACATTTTCGACCGCCTGCTGGAATTCACCTCCCTTGGCCCGTTCACCGAACGGCTGGCAGGCAAGCTTTCCGGCGGCATGAAGCAAAAGCTGGGACTCGCCTGTACCCTGGTGGGCGACCCGAAAGTACTGCTGCTGGATGAGCCCGGCGTCGGCGTCGACCCTATCTCGCGCCGCGAACTGTGGCAGATGGTGCACGAGCTGGCTGGCGACGGCATGCTGATCCTGTGGAGCACCTCCTATCTCGATGAAGCGGAACAATGCCGCGACGTGTTGCTGATGAACGAAGGCAAACTGCTCTACCAGGGTGAGCCGACGGCGCTAACGCAAACCATGGCCGGACGCAGTTTCCTCGTCTCCAGCCCACAGGAAAACAACCGCCGCCTGCTGCAGCGGGCGCTGAAGCTGCCGCAAATTAGCGATGGCGTGATCCAGGGCAAGTCGGTGCGCCTGATCCTGAAAAAAGACGCCCGCATTGAGGAGGTCCAGCAGCATGGCGACATGCCGCCGCTACAGGTGGCGGAGACGGCGCCGCGCTTTGAAGATGCGTTTATCGATCTGCTCGGCGGCGCCGGGACCGCTGAGTCGCCGTTGGGAGCGATTATCCATCGCGTTGACGGCAGCAAAGACGAAACGGTCATTGAGGCGCAGTCGTTAACGAAAAAATTTGGTGATTTCGCCGCTACCGACCACGTCGATTTCCAGGTTAAGCGTGGTGAAATTTTCGGTCTGCTCGGCCCCAACGGCGCCGGGAAATCCACCACCTTCAAAATGATGTGCGGCCTGCTGGTGCCCACCTCCGGCAAAGCGCTGGTGCTGGGGATGGATCTTAAGGTCAGCTCTGGCAAGGCGCGCCAGCATCTGGGCTATATGGCGCAAAAATTTTCGCTGTACGGCAACCTCAGCGTCGAGCAGAACCTGCGCTTTTTCTCCGGCGTCTATGGCCTGCGCGGCCGGGCGCAAAATGAAAAAATAGCCCGGATGAGCGATGCCTTTGGCCTGAAAAATATCGCCCGTCACGCCGCCGACGAGCTGCCGCTCGGCTACAAGCAGCGGCTGGCGCTGGCCTGCTCGCTGATGCATGAGCCCGATATTCTGTTTCTCGATGAACCGACCTCCGGCGTCGATCCCCTCACCCGCCGTGAGTTCTGGCTGCATATCAACAGCATGGTCGATAAAGGGGTGACGGTGATGGTCACCACCCACTTTATGGATGAGGCGGAATATTGCGACCGCATCGGGCTGGTCTATCACGGTAAGCTTATCGCCAGCGGGACCCCGGACGCGCTGAAGGCCCAGGCGGCGAATGATAGCCAGAAAGATCCCACCATGGAGCAGGCGTTTATTACCCTGATTAACCAATGGGATAAGGAGCACGGCCATGAGCAGTAGCGTTCTTTCGTGGCGACGGGTCCGCGCCCTGTGCGTGAAAGAGACCCGGCAGATCGTCCGCGATCCCAGTAGTTGGCTGATTGCGGTGGTGATCCCGCTACTCCTGCTGTTTATCTTCGGCTATGGCATTAACCTCGATTCCAGCAAACTGCGGGTCGGTGTATTGCTGGAGCAACAGAGCGAAGAGGCGCTGGATTTTGTCCATACCATGACCGGCTCGCCCTATATCGACGCCACGGTCAGCGATAATCGCCAGCAGCTGATTCAAATGATGCAGGCCGGGCGCATCCGCGCCATGGTGGTCATTCCCGTCGACTTTGACCGCCAGATGGCCCGCGCTGGCGCCACCGCGCCGCTGCAGCTCATCACCGACGGCAGCGAGCCCAACACCGCCAACTTCGCCCAGGGCTATGTGGAAGGTATCTGGCAGATCTGGCAGCAGCAGCGGGCGGAAGACCGCGGTGAGACCTTTGAGCCGCTGATCGACGTGCAGATGCGCTACTGGTTTAACCCGGCGGCTATTAGCCAGCACTTTATTATCCCCGGGGCGATCACCATCATCATGACCGTGGTCGGCGCGATCCTGACCTCGCTGGTGGTGGCACGCGAATGGGAGCGCGGCACCATGGAGGCGCTACTGTCGACGGAGATCACCCGCGCCGAACTGCTGCTGTGCAAGCTCATTCCCTACTATTTCCTCGGCATGCTGGCGATGCTGCTGTGTATGCTGGTGTCGGTATTTATTCTCGGCGTGCCCTATCGCGGTTCGCTGCTGATTCTGTTTGTCATCACCAGTCTGTTTTTGCTCAGCACCCTGGGGATGGGGCTGCTGATCTCAACCATTACCCGCAACCAGTTTAACGCCGCGCAGGTGGCGCTGAATGCCGCGTTTTTACCGTCGATTATGCTGTCCGGGTTTATTTTCCAGATAGACAGTATGCCGGCGGTGATCCGCGCGGTGACCTACGTGATCCCGGCGCGCTATTTCGTCAACACCCTGCAAAGCCTGTTTCTGGCGGGCAATATTCCGGTGGTGCTGCTGGTGAATGTGCTGTTTTTGATTGCGTCGGCGGTGATGTTTATCGGCCTGACGTGGTTGAAAACCAAACGGCGTCTGGATTAGGTTTTGCCCGGTGGCGCTGCGCTGACCGGGCCTACGGTTTAACCAACATCGATTATACGGTTCGCCGATCCCCCAGGCCGGGCAAACGCAGTGCCGCCCGGTGTGGTTGAATGGGCCAAAGGAGCTATTATGTTTCACCGCTTATGGACATTGATCCGCAAAGAGCTGCAGTCGCTGCTGCGCGAACCGCAGACGCGGGCAATTTTAATCATGCCGGTGCTGATTCAGGTGCTGCTGTTTCCCTTTGCCGCGACGCTGGAGGTGACCAACGCCACCATCGCCATCTACAACGAAGACAGCGGCCGCCACGCGGTGGAACTCACTCAGCGCTTCGCCCGCGCCAAAGCCTTTACCCACGTCCTGCTGCTGAAAAGCCCGCAGGCGATCCAGCCGACCATCGATGAACAAAAAGCCCTGCTGGTGGTACGCTTCCCGGCGGATTTCTCGCGTAATCTCGACAACTATCAAACCGCCCCGCTGCAGCTCCTGCTCGACGGGCGCAACTCCAACAGCGCGCAAATCGCCGCCAACTACCTGCAGCAGATCGTAAAAAACTATCAGCAGGAGCTGCTGGAGGGCAAAGCAAAGCCGAACAACAGCGAACTGGTGGTGCGCAACTGGTACAACCCAAATCTCGACTATAAGTGGTTCGTGGTGCCGTCGCTTATCGCCATGATCACCACCATCGGGGTGATGATCGTGACGTCGTTGTCGGTGGCCCGTGAGCGCGAACAGGGTACCCTCGATCAGCTGCTGGTCTCGCCCCTCGCCACCTGGCAAATCTTCGTTGGCAAAGCGGTGCCGGCGCTGATCGTCGCCACCCTGCAGGCGACTATCGTGCTGGCGATTGGTATCTGGGCCTATCAGATCCCGTTTGCCGGCTCGCTGCTGCTGTTCTATTTCACGATGGTGATTTATGGCTTATCGCTGGTGGGCTTCGGTTTATTGATTTCATCGCTGTGCGCCACCCAGCAGCAGGCGTTTATCGGCGTGTTCGTCTTTATGATGCCGGCGATCCTGCTTTCGGGCTACGTTTCACCGGTGGAAAATATGCCGCAGTGGCTGCAGGATCTGACCTGGATAAACCCGATCCGCCATTTTACCGATATCACCAAGCAAATTTATCTGAAGGATGCGAGTCTGAAGATTGTGTGGGGAAGTTTGTGGCCGCTACTGGTCATAGCGGCCACCACCGGCTCAGCGGCGTATGCGATGTTCCGAAGAAAGATTGCGTAGTTTTTTATCTTTCGCCAGCAGCGAGACCACCGCCGGGCCTGCCAGTATCACCAGCCCGGCGAGGGCCAGCAGCAGGTTGTTGTGCAGCACGCGCGACAGCAACCACAGCGCTATCATGGCCGCGCCAAAGTACCAGGTGGTGGTGAGCTCCTCAAGGAAGTCTCCCACATCGCGCCAGCGCGCCTCGTGGTGACGCTGTAAAAACAGCATCGCCAACAGCGTGACGCTGTAGAGGACGCACAGTCCTAATCCGACGCGCACCAGCGCGCCGCTCATCCAACCCATCACCAGTACTGCCACGACCAGTAGATGCAACATAATCTGCCAGCAACTAAGACCTGTTGCGACGCGTACACGTTGTTGCCACTTCATGGCTTCTCTCCTGAAGGATTTTTCTCTGCTACTCAGAGTACCGCACTTTACGGAAAATTCCGTATCACCGCATCTTTTTGTGACGTCTACTACACTATTTTATTCAGGAAAGTGACATTTACTGGAGAATTATGGCTGAGCCAACGTCGGGATTTTCGTTGAACGTGCTGACAATTAACACCCATAAAGGCTTTACGGCGTTTAATCGGCGTTTTATTTTGCCCGAATTGCGCGACGCCGTGCGCAGCGTCAGCGCGGATATTGTTTGCCTGCAGGAAGTGATGGGCGCTCATGAAGTTCACCCGCTGCACATCGAGAACTGGCCAGATACCACCCATTATGAATTTCTCGCCGACACCATGTGGAGCGATTACGCCTACGGGCGCAACGCGGTCTATCCGGAAGGCCACCACGGCAATGCCGTACTGTCGCGCTTTCCCATTGAATACTATGAAAATCGCGATATTTCAGTCGGCAACGGCGAGAAACGAGGTCTGCTGTACTGCCGCATCGTGCCGCCAGAGAGCGGCGTGACGATCCATGTGATCTGCGTTCACCTGGGTTTACGCGCCGACCAACGGCAGGCACAGTTGACCATGCTGGCGGAGTGGGTCAATACCCTGCCCGCCGGTGAGCCTGTGGTGGTGGCCGGGGATTTTAACGACTGGCGTCAGCAGGCGAATCAGCCGTTAAAAGCGCAAGCCGGGCTGGAAGAGATCTTTACCCGCGCCCGCGGAAGGCCGGCGCGCACGTTTCCGGTCAGTTTTCCGCTGCTGCGCCTCGATCGTATTTATGTCAAAAACGCCCACGCCAGCCACCCGAAGGCGCTGGCCCTCAAACAATGGCGGCATCTGTCCGATCATGCGCCCCTTAGCGTGGAGATACACTTGTGAAATGTCGTTGGCAGGAAGGCAACCGCATTACGCTCCTGGAGAACGGCGACCAGTACTATCCGGCGCTGTTTGCGGCCATTGGTCGCGCCAGCCGGCGGGTGATCCTCGAATCCTTTATCTGGTTTGAAGATGAGGTGGGCTGGCGGCTACACGCGGTTCTGCTAAAAGCCGCCCGCCGCGGTATTCAGGTGGAGGTGCTGCTTGACGGCTACGGCTCGCCGGATCTCAGCGATGAGTTTGTCGGCGAACTGACCGCCGCCGGGGTGATTTTTCGCTACTACGATCCGCGCCCTAAGCTGATGGGGATGCGCACCAACCTGTTCCGTCGGATGCACCGTAAAATCGTGGTGATTGATGACACTACCGCCTTTGTCGGCGGTATTAACTACTCCGCTGAGCATATGAGCGACTACGGCCCGGAGGCGAAACAGGATTATGCGGTGCAGGTCGAAGGGCCGGTGGTACTTGATATTCTGCAGTTCGAGCTGGAGAACCTGCCCAACAGCGAAACCGCCCGCCGCTGGTGGCGCCGCCGTCGCCATCAGCCGGAGATCAACCAGACTCCCGGCGAGGCGCAGGCGCTGTTCATCTGGCGCGACAACCAGGATCACCGCGACGATATCGAACGCCACTACCTGAAGATGCTGACCAGCGCCCGCCGGGAGGTGATCATTGCCAACGCCTATTTCTTTCCCGGCTACCGCCTGCTGCATGCGATGCGCAATGCCGCGCGGCGCGGCGTGCGGGTCAAGCTGATCGTCCAGGGCGAGCCGGATATTCCGATTGTGAAGTTTGGCGCCCACCTGCTCTATCACTATCTCGTTAAGGGCGGGGTGCAGATCTTTGAGTATCGCCGCCGTCCGCTGCATGGCAAGGTCGCCCTGGCGGATGACCACTGGGCCACCGTCGGGTCGAGCAACCTGGATCCATTGAGCCTGTCGCTGAATCTGGAAGCCAATCTGATCATCCACGACCGGGTGTTTAACCAGACGCTGCGCGATAACCTCAACGGGCTTATCGCCAGAGATTGCCAGCGGATCGATAAAGCGATGCTGCCGAAGCGCAACTGGTGGCGGCTGGGCGTCAGCGTGATGGCCTTCCACTTTCTGCGCCACTTCCCGGCGTGGGTCGGCTGGCTACCAGCCCATACGCCGCGGCTGGCCAGGGTCAGCCCGCCGGTGCAGCCGGAGATTGAAACCCAGGATCGTGTCGACTCACAAACCAGGGATAATCCGCTATGAGCAAATCGCATCCCCGCTGGCGGATGGCGAAAAGAGTACTTACCGTGCTCTTTTTTATCGCCGTGATCGTTCTATTGGTGATTTACGCGCAGAAGGTCGACTGGCAGGACGTGTGGAAGGTGATCCGCGGCTATGATCGGCTGGCCTTATTTAGCGCCATTGCGCTGGTCATCGTCAGCTATCTGATCTACGGCTGCTACGATCTGCTTGGCCGGGCCTATTGCGGGCATAAGCTGGCGAAACGCCAGGTGATGCTGGTATCGTTTATCTGCTATGCCTTTAACCTGACGCTCAGCACCTGGGTGGGCGGGATCGGCATGCGCTACCGGCTGTACTCGCGGCTGGGGCTCAACGGCGGCACCATCACCCGTATTTTTTCATTAAGCATTACCACCAACTGGCTGGGCTATATCCTGCTCGGTGGGGTGATCTTTACGGCGGATCTGGTGAAGTTACCGCCGCACTGGTACATCAGCCAGACCACCCTGCGCATTATCGGCGGGGTGATGCTGATCCTTACGCTTTGCTATCTGTTCGGCTGCGCGTTCGCTAAACGCCGTCACCTGACGATTAAAGGCCAGCGGCTGGTGCTGCCCTCCTGGCGCTTCGCGCTGCTGCAGATGGGGATCTCGGCGGCGAACTGGATGGCGATGGGGGCGATAATCTGGCTGCTGTTGGGCAGCGAAATTAACTATTTCCTGGTATTAGGGGTGCTACTGGTGAGCAGTATCGCCGGGGTGATCGTTCATATTCCGGCCGGGATCGGCGTGCTGGAGGCGGTGTTTATCGCCATGCTCTCCGGAGAGGAGATTTCGAAGGGCGCGATTATCGCCGCCCTGCTCGCCTGGCGTGCGCTCTATTATTTCCTGCCGCTGCTGCTGGCGACGGTGGCTTATCTGCTGCTGGAGAGTCGGGCGAAAAAGCTGCGGCAAAAGAACCAGCGCAAGCTGGCCCGCGAATGACACAGCCAGGTCGCGCTGCGCTTGCCGGGCCTGCGGAGTGTGAGCCTGTGAGAGGACCCCGTAGGCCGGGCAAGGCGCCAGCCGCCGCCCGGCAACATCACGGGTACCATGCCTGAAATCTCGCCCGGCGGCGCTGCGCTTGCACGGGCCTACGGGGTGTGAGCCTGTGAGAGGATCCTGTAGGCCGGGTAAGGCGGTGCCGCCACCCGGCAGCACCACGGGTACCGTGCCTGATGCCATCGCCCGGCGGCGCTGCGCTTGCACGGGCCTACGGGGTGTGAGCCTGTGAGAGGATCCTGTAGGCCGGGTAAGGCGTAGCCGCCACCCGGCAGCACCACGGGTACCGTGCCTGATGCCATCGCCCGGCGGCGCTGCGCTTGCCGGGCGTTAGGAGATGCAACTCTTTGATATTAAGAGGTTACCGGCGGTTGCCCATAATACGCAGCAACATCAGGAACAGGTTGATAAAGTCCAGGTACAGCGTTAAGGCCCCGAGAATCGAGTATTTACGCAGCGTGGCGCTGTCGCGGGTGTCAATCTGCTCGCCGATGTTTTTCAGCTTCTGGGTGTCATACGCCGTCAGGCCGACAAACAGCACCACCCCAATGTAGGTCACGGCCCACATCAGCGCTTCGCTCTTCAGCCACAGGTTGACCAGCGATGCCAGCACGATGCCAATCAGACCCATAAACAGCATGCTGCCGAAGCCGCTCAGATCGCGCTTGGTGGTGTAGCCGTACAGGCTCATCGCCCCGAACATCCCGCCGGTGACCACAAAGGTGCTGGCAATCGATGAGTAGGTATAGGCGATAAAAATACTCGACAGCGTCAGCCCGGTCAGCGCCGAATAGAGCATAAACAGCGTGGTGGCCATCCCGGCGCTCAGCCGCTGCACCATTCCCGACAGCACAAACACCAGCGCCAGCTGGGCAATAATCAGACCGAAGAAAGTGATTTTGCTCGAAAAGACGAACATCATCACCGCCGGGGTATTCGCCGCAAACCACGCGATAAACGCCGTCAGCAGCAGGCCGACCGTCATCCAGCCGTACACCTGCGCCATGTAAGTCTGCAGACCGCTACGGCCCTGCACTATTGAATCGGAACGCGGAAATCTGTCCATGACTCTCTCCTGATTAACAAAGTTTCACCCTGTAAGCGTATCACACTACCAGCGCTCTGCCGCCTGACGATCGCTGTCGCGAGCGTCGACCCAGCGTTCGCCTTCCGGCGTCGCCTCGCGCTTCCAGAACGGCGCGCGGGTTTTCAGGTAGTCCATAATAAACTCGCCGGCGGCGAAGGCGCTGCCGCGGTGGGCGCTGGTGACGCCGACAAACACAATCTCTTCCCCCGGCCACATTTCGCCGATGCGGTGGATAACCGTCACCCGGCCCAGCGGCCAGCGCTCGCGCGCCAGGTCGACGATCTCCGCCAGCGATTTTTCCGTCATTCCCGGATAGTGCTCCAGCGTCAGCGCTTTCACGCTGTCGCCAAGATTGTGATTGCGCACTTTACCGGTGAAGGTGACCACCGCACCGTCTTCATCGCGTTCAGCCAGCCAGGGATATTCCTCACCGACGCGAAAGCGTGCCGGGCTGACGACAATACGAGTTTGCGTCATCTTATTAGCCTCCGGTGACCGGCGGGAAGAACGCCACTTCGTCACCGCTGGCGACAGGATGGTCAAATGCGGTCAGCGTCTGGTTGACTGCCGCCAGCAGCTTGCCCTCTTCCAGGGCCAGCGCCCAGCGGTCGCCGCGGGCGGCAAGCTGTTGGCGCACGGCCTCGACGGTTGCCAGGTCGCTGGCGTCGAGGGTCAGAGTATCGGTGCCGACCAGTTCGCGCACCTGGGCAAAAAACAGAACCTTAATCATGGCGTTCGTCCACCTTAAAATCGCCGGACTTGCCGCCGCTTTTCGCCAGCAGGCGCAGCGGACCAATGACCATATCTTTTTGCACCGCCTTGCACATGTCGTAGATGGTCAGCGCGGCAACGGAGGCGGCGGTTAATGCTTCCATCTCGACGCCGGTTTTACCGGTCAGACGGCAGAGTGACTCAATGCGCACCCGGTTATGTTCCGGCTGCGCCTGCAAATTGACCTCCACTTTGCTCAGCATCAGCGGATGACACAGCGGGATCAGCTCCCACGTACGTTTTGCCGCCTGGATCCCGGCGATACGCGCGGTGGCGAACACATCGCCTTTGTGGTGGCTGCCATCGATAATCATCGCCAGCGTCGCCGCCTGCATTTCGACATAAGCCTCGGCGCGCGCTTCGCGCACCGTTTCCGCTTTGCCGGAGACATCCACCATATGGGCTTCGCCCGCGGCGTTAATATGGGTCAATTGTGACATAGATTATTTCTTCAGGTGAGGAATGAAGTTACACGGACGGGTGCGGGCATCCAGCTGCGGGGCAATGATGTTGTCCCACGCCGTGCGGCAGGCTTTGGTCGAGCCCGGCATGGCAAAAATCAGCGTGCGATTGGCGACGCCGGCCACGGCCCGGGACTGCAGCGTCGAGGTGCCGATCTCTTCGAACGACAGCATGCGGAACACTTCGCCAAAGCCTTCGACCTCACGGTCAAACAGCGGCAGCAGCGCTTCCGGCGCCTGGTCCCCCTCGGTGAACCCGGTCCCGCCGGTGATCAGCACCACCTGCACGTCATCGCTGGCGATCCACGCCGACACCTGGGCGCGGATGGCGTAGCGGTTTTCTTTCACAATCGCCTTATCGACGACATGGTGTCCCGCCTCCTGCGCCGCCTCACGCAGCCAGTGGCCGGAGGTATCATCCTCTTCGCCGCGGCGGCTGGAAACAGTAAGAATAGCAATACGGGTCGGGATAAACTCAGCGCTAGCCTGGCTCATCTGAATGCTCCTTTCGAAAACGATTAACCGCCAATATAGGACAGGTTCTGCGTAATACCGGTGTTGCCCTGATGCAGGAAATGGGTCTGCTTTTTATGGGTTAAGGCTTCGGCTATCCGCGCTTCCAGCTCGGCCTGCTGCTCGTCCTCAGCCATCAGGTCGCGCAGGTCGACGCCGCCTTCGCCAAACAGGCACAGGTGCAGTTTGCCAACGGATGAGACGCGCAGACGGTTGCAGGTGGCGCAGAAGTCTTTTTCATACGGCATGATGAGGCCGATTTCACCGGCGTAATCCGGGTGACAAAAGACCTGCGCCGGGCCATCGCTGCGCTGGCGGATCTGGTGGATCCAGCCGCGGCGCAGCAGCTCGTCCCGCAGCACCATGCCGGAAAGATGGTGACGGCGGAACAGGTCGCTGCCCTCACCGGTTTCCATCAGCTCAATAAAACGCAGCTGAATACGGCGGGGTTGGATCCACGCGAGAAAGGTGTCGAGCTGGTGATGGTTAACATCACGCATCAGCACGGTATTGACCTTCACCTTGTCAAAGCCCGCGGCGAAAGCGGCGTCAATGCCGTCCATCACCTGGTGGAACTTGTCCTGGCCAGTGATGGCCTGAAATTGACGGGCGTCGAGACTATCAACGCTGACGTTAATCGCCGTCAGCCCGGCATCACGCCAACGTTCGACATCGCGCGCCAGGCGGTAACCGTTGGTGGTAACCGCAATCTGACGGATCGCCGGGTTTTCACGCACCGCGGCAATGATTTCGGTGAAGTCGCGACGCAGAGAGGGTTCCCCACCGGTGAGGCGAACTTTTTCGGTGCCCAGGGCGGAGAAAGCGCGCGTGACGCGGCGCACTTCGTCTACGCTAAGAAAGCCGTTGTTATTGACGGCGCCGGGTTTGTAGCCGTCCGGCAGGCAGTAGGTGCAACGGAAGTTGCACACATCGGTAATCGACAGACGCAGGTAAAAAAACTTACGCGCGAATGCATCGGTAAGCTGTGAGGCCATATACACCTTTCCAAATACGGGAGGCGCGGTCATTTCTTCCCACGCCCTGGCGACACCCGGAGGGGTCGCGGCCAAATCGCCATATCTTTTGACACAGGCGAAGAGGCTAGAGTGTTAACAGGTTATGCCGATAGTAGCGCGTTACGGACGGTTTCGCCATTTGCGATTTCGCTATATAACCTTGTATATATCGCTACCTTCGTGCATTTTCGCTACAGAATAGCCATAAATCATTTTTTTGCCTTGATGTCGGTCAGTTTGTCGGGCTCCTCCCATCGTCTTTTAGGGGTAGATCGGGTAGTGTGTGGCCGTTTATGTGAAATAAGGAATTTCTATGCGCAATCGTACATTCGCTGACCTCGATCGGGTGGTCGCGCTCGGCGGCGGGCATGGTCTGGGCCGGGTGATGTCCTCTCTCTCCTCGCTCGGCTCGCGGCTGACCGGCATTGTCACCACCACCGATAACGGGGGTTCCACCGGGCGGATCCGCCGCTCGGAAGGCGGCATTGCCTGGGGCGATATGCGCAACTGCATCAATCAGTTAATTGCCGAGCCCAGCGTGGCGTCGGCGATGTTTGAGTATCGTTTTAGCGGTAATGGCGAACTTTCCGGGCATAACCTCGGAAATTTGATGTTAAAGGCGCTGGACCACCTGAGCGTGCGGCCTTTAGAAGCCATCAATTTGATCAGAAACCTGCTCAAAGTAGACGCGTTTCTTATCCCGATGTCGGAACAACCGGTGGATTTGATGGCGCTCGATCATGAAGGCCATGAAGTTTACGGCGAAGTGAATATCGATCAGCTCGACAACCTACCGCAGGAGCTGATGCTTACCCCACCGGTACCCGCCACCCGCGAGGCGGTGGAAGCGATCGCCGAAGCCGATCTGATCCTCATCGGCCCGGGTAGCTTTTACACCAGCCTGCTGCCGATCCTGCTGCTCGACGAGATGGCTCAGGCGCTGCGCCGCACCCCGGCGCCGATGGTGTTTATCGATAACCTCGGCAAAGAGCACAGCCCGGCGGCGAGGCTGTCGCTGGCGGAGCGCATTGCGATTATGGAGCGCTATGTGGGTAAGCGGGTGGTGGATGCAGTGATCACCGGGCCAAAAGCCGATATCCACGGCATCAACGACCGGCTGGTGATCCAGACGCCGCTGGAGGCCAGCGACGTGCCCTATCGCCATGACCGGGCGCTGCTTCGCGGCGCGCTGGAAAAGGCGATTCAGCTTCCTGGCTGACGCTGCGCGCCGGAGGGCCAACCTTCGGCGCACCTTAAAATCTTAAGGTTGTCTTAAAATAGGACTGGCACTATACCCTTATCTCTTTCTGTGGGTAGGTATTATGTCGTTATTACCTTTACGTCGGCCAGTTCTCAGCCGCACGACTTATTTGATTCTCTTTGCTTGCTATATCGGTATCTTTCTCAACCTGGCTTTTTATCGCCAGGTTTTCCCGTTACTGCCGGTAAACAGCCTGCATAACTGGCTGGTATTCCTCAGTATGCCGATCGTGGCCATTAGCGTGATGAATATCATCACCACCCTCGCCTCGTTCCTGAAGCTCGATCGGGTGGTCATCAGCCTGTTTATTCTGCTCAGCGCGTCGGCGCAGTACTTTATCTGGTCCTTCGGCGTGGTGATTGACCGTTCGATGATCGCCAATATCTTCGATACCACCCCGGCGGAAAGCTTTGCTCTGCTGTCGACGAAAATGGTCATCGTGCTGGGGCTTTCCGGGCTGTTGATGGTTCTGGTCGCCTGGTGGATTAAAGTTCGTAAACCCGCCTCTTTCTGGCGCGGCGCGGCGATGCGCCTGCTCAATATCGCCGTTTCGGCGCTGCTGATTATTCTGGTGGCCGCGCTGTTCTATAAAGATTACGCCTCGGTGTTCCGTAACAACAAAGAGCTGGTGAAATCCCTGAGTCCCTCCAACAGCATTGTGGCGCTGAACTCGTGGTATGCGCACAACCGCATGGACAACCTGCCGCTGGTGAAGATTGGCGAAGATGCCACACAGAAACCGGTGATGCATAACGGCCCCCGTAAGAACCTGACGATTGTGGTGCTGGGCGAAACCTCGCGCGCCGAGAATTTCTCGCTGGGCGGCTACGATCGGCATACTAACCCACGCCTGCAACAGGACGATGTGGTGTACTTCCCGAAAACCACCTCCTGCGGCACGGCAACTGCGGTTTCCGTCCCTTGTATGTTCTCCAATATGCCGCGCGCGCATTACGATGAAGAACTGGCACACCATCAGGAAGGCGTCCTGGATATTCTGCAGCGCGCCGGTATCCAGGTGCTGTGGAACGACAATGACGGCGGCTGTAAAGGCGCCTGTGACCGCGTACCACACCAGAACGTCACTGACCTGAATCTCAGCGGTCAGTGCATCAACGGCGAGTGCTACGATGAAGTCCTGTTCCATAATCTGGACAATTACATCGACAACCTGAAACAGGATGGCATTATCGTACTGCATACCATCGGCAGCCACGGTCCGACCTATTACAACCGCTATCCGGCTGAATTCAAAAAATTCACCCCGACCTGCGATACCAATGAAATCCAAAGTTGTACGCAGCAACAGTTGACCAATACCTACGACAACACCATTCTGTATGTCGACTATATCGTTGATAAGGCGATAAAATTACTGCAATCCAAACAGGATAAATTTACCACTAGCCTGGTTTATTTGTCCGACCACGGCGAATCGCTGGGTGAAGATGGCGTCTATTTGCATGGTCTGCCGTACTCCATCGCGCCGGATACGCAAAAACACGTCCCCATGCTGCTGTGGCTGTCGCCGGATTACCAGCAACGTTATGGTGTTTCCAGCCAGTGTTTGCAACAACAGGCTAAGACGAAGGATTATTCTCAAGATAATCTGTTCTCCACCCTGCTCGGCCTGCTCGGCGTCAGCACCCACGAGTACCAGGCAGCAGACGATATTTTAACGCCATGTAGAGAGGCTGGTTGATGAAAATCTTAGTCATTGAAGACGATGCGCTGCTGTTACAGGGGTTGATTCTGGCGATGCAAAGTGAAGGATACGTATGCGACGGCGTCTCCACAGCGCACGAAGCGGCGCTATCGTTGGCCAGCAATCACTACAGCCTGATCGTACTCGACCTCGGCCTGCCGGATGAAGACGGTCTGCATTTTCTCACCCGTATGCGGCGGGAAAAGATGACCCAACCGGTGCTGATCCTCACCGCCCGCGATACGCTTGAGGATCGCATTAGCGGTCTCGATACCGGCGCGGATGACTACCTGGTGAAGCCCTTTGCCCTGGAAGAGCTGAACGCGCGCATTCGCGCCCTGCTCCGCCGGCATAATAATCAGGGCGATAACGAAATCAGCGTCGGCGATCTGCGCCTCAACGTCACCCGCCGCCTGGTGTGGCTGGGTGAGACGGCGCTGGAATTGACGCCGAAAGAGTATGCTCTGCTGTCGCGGCTGATGATGAAAGCCGGTAGCCCGGTGCATCGTGAAATCCTCTACAACGACATCTATAGCTGGGACAATGAGCCAGCGACCAATACCCTTGAAGTGCATATTCATAATCTGCGCGATAAAATTGGCAAATCGCGGATCCGCACCGTCAGAGGCTTTGGCTATATGCTGGCTAACCACATCGACACGGAATAGACCATGGCTCTGTTTGCAACCGAATCCTGGACCATGCGCCACCGGCTGCTGCTGACCATCGGCACCATTCTGGTGGTCTGTCAGCTGATCAGCGTCTTCTGGCTATGGCATGAGAGTAAAGAGCAGATCCAGCTGCTGGTGGCAAGCGCCGTCGAAGGACATAACAACCAGAAGCATGTGGAGCATGAGGTACGGGAAGCGGTCGCCAGCCTGCTGGTGCCGAGCCTGCTAATTGTTGCTCTGGCGCTGTATATCAGCGTGCTGGCGGTGCGCAAGATCACCCGCCCGCTCTCACGACTACAAAGCGAGCTGGAGAGCCGCACGCCGGACAACCTCACCCCTATCGTGCTCAGCGAATCGGTTCCCGAGGTTACGGCGGTGACCACCGCCCTGAATCAGCTGGTTTCCCGCCTCAATCTGACCCTCGACCGTGAGCGGCTGTTTACCGCCGACGTGGCGCATGAGCTACGTACCCCGCTGGCCGGCCTGCGCCTGCACCTCGAACTGCTGGCGAAAGTGCACGGCGTGGGCGTCGACCCGCTGATCCAACGCCTCGACCAGATGACCACCAGCATTTCCCAGCTGCTGCAGCTGGCGCGCGTCGGACAGTCTTTTTCCGCCGGTAGCTATCAGCAGGTGCTGTTGTTGGATGACGTAGTGAAACCGTTGCAGGAAGAGCTGGAAACCATGCTGGCGCAGCGTCAGCAGCGACTCCTGCTGACGGATGTCGAAAGCGAAGCCATTGTCTCTGGCGACGCAACGTTAATCCGTGTGATCCTGCGCAATCTGGTGGAAAATGCTCACCGCTACAGTCCGGAAGGGTCAACTATCCGCATCTCGGTGAAAGCGGGCTTGATGCCGGTGATGGCGGTGGAAGATGAAGGTCCGGGAATTGATGAGGCGAAAAGCGGCGAACTCAGTAAAGCGTTTGTGCGCATGGACAGTCGCTACGGCGGAATAGGCCTTGGACTGAGCATCGTCACGCGCATTGCTCAGTTGCATGACGCCCAGTTCTTCCTGCACAACCGCCAGCCAGGGCCCGGCGTCCGTGCGTGGGTGTTATTCCCGCGGCGGGCGCGTCAGAACGTCAGTACCCATTGATGGAAAAAGGCAACAATAATGACCAGGGCGGTGGCAACCGCCAGATATTCACGGAAGTTAATTTTTTGCATGGGCGCTATCCTCATCATGTTGAGGATAGTGTCGCCTGGTGAGATTAAGCAAACATTAAGAAGGCCGCAATGCGGCCTTTTTCTTCTCTGGCATTTGACTGGCGGGCGGCAAGAAGTGGAAAACAGACCTTTCATCCGAACGTCCGGGAGTACGCTCCTGCCCATCAGGAGGCCGCGATAAACAGCTCACGCAGTTGATGCAACTGGTCGCGAATTTGCGCCGCCTCTTCGAACTCGAGGTTCTGCGCGTGCTGCATCATCTGCCCTTCCAGCTCGTGAATTTTCTGCTGCAGCGCTTTTGGCGTCATATCCACCCCGCTGAGTCCCGCAGGTTCGGCGGCCTTCGATTTGCCGCGCCCTTTGGCTTTGGTCTTCGCCAGGCTCTGGCCCAGCTGCAGGATGTCCACCACTTTCTTGTTGAGCCCCTGCGGCACGATGCCATGCTCTTCGTTATAGCGCTGCTGTTTCTCCCGTCGACGCTCGGTCTCGCCAATGGCTTTGGCCATAGAGGGTGTAATTCTGTCGCCGTACAGGATGGCCTTACCGTTGATGTTACGCGCTGCGCGGCCGATGGTCTGGATAAGCGAGCGTTCGGAGCGCAGGAAGCCCTCTTTGTCGGCATCCAGGATCGCCACCAGCGACACCTCCGGCATATCCAGCCCCTCACGCAGCAGGTTGATCCCGACCAGCACGTCAAACTCGCCAAGGCGCAGGTCGCGGATAATCTCCATGCGTTCGACGGTGTCAATATCCGAGTGCAGATAGCGCACCCGCTCGCCATGCTCCTCAAGGTACTCGGTTAAATCTTCCGCCATCCGCTTGGTGAGGGTGGTCACCAGCACGCGCTCGTTGATGGCCGTGCGCAGACGGATCTCCGACAGCAGGTCATCGACCTGGGTGGCCACCGGTCGCACTTCGATGATCGGGTCAAGCAGACCAGTGGGCCGCACCACCTGATCCACCACATCGCCGCCGGATTTATCCAGCTCATAGGCTCCCGGGGTCGCCGACACGTAGATAGTTTGTGGTGCCAGCGCTTCGAATTCTTCAAACTTCATCGGTCGGTTATCCAGCGCTGACGGCAGGCGGAAGCCATATTCCACCAGCGTCTCTTTGCGCGCCCGGTCGCCCCGGTACATGCCGCCGATCTGCGGCACCGTGACGTGGGATTCGTCAATGACCAGCAGACCGTCTGCCGGCAGATAGTCAAACAGGGTGGGCGGCGGCTCGCCGGGCCCGCGACCGGAGAGGAAGCGCGAGTAGTTTTCAATGCCCGAGCAGTAGCCCAGTTCGTTCATCATTTCGAGGTCGAACTGGGTGCGCTGGGTTAAACGCTGCTCTTCCAGTAGCTTGTTGTTAGCCAGCAGTACTTTGCGACGATCCGCCAGTTCCAGCTTAATCTCTTCCATCGCCTGGACGATGCGTTCCCGCGGCGTCACGTAGTGGGTCTTGGGATAAATGGTATAGCGTGGAATGGACGATTCGACGTGGCCGGTGAGCGGATCAAACAGCGACAGGCGCTCAACCTCTTCATCAAACAGCTCAATGCGCAGCGCGATATCGTCGGATTCCGCCGGGAAGACGTCGATCACCTCGCCGCGAACGCGGAAGGTCCCGCGCTGGAAAGCCTGATCGTTGCGGGTATATTGCAGCTCGGCCAGACGGCGCAGGATAGCGCGCTGGTCAATCAGCATCCCGACCGTCAGGTGCAGCATCATCTTCAGGTACAGGTCCGGGTCGCCGAGGCCGTAGATCGCCGAGACTGACGCCACCACCACCACGTCGCGCCGCTCGAGCAGCGCTTTGGTCGCCGACAGGCGCATCTGCTCGATATGTTCGTTCACCGAGGCGTCCTTCTCAATGAAGGTATCTGAGCTGGGGACGTAGGCTTCCGGCTGGTAGTAATCGTAGTAGGAGACGAAATACTCGACGGCATTCTCCGGGAAAAACTCTTTCATCTCGCCGTAGAGCTGGGCCGCCAGCGTTTTGTTTGGCGCCAGCACCATCGTCGGCCGCTGCAGATCGGCAATCACGTTGGCGATGGTAAAGGTTTTACCGGAGCCGGTAACCCCCAGCAGCGTTTGATGCGCAAGCCCATCCTCCAGCCCCTCTTCCAGGCGGCGGATGGCTTCCGGTTGGTCTCCGGAGGGGCGAAAGGCAGAATGCAGAACAAACGATTTACTCATTGATCAAAACCTGAAGATGGATTTAGCGGCCGGTGTTTAATTCTACCCTCCGGGCCATTTTTTGCCAACAAATTATACTGGATATTTAAACAGTGCATCACTATGATTGCGTCAGTAAACGGCTTATTTTGCCGCCATGGTGCGCACAAAGCGCGCGCCGGGTGGGATAATCCTCCGGCCGGTAGGGTTATCCCCAAAAAATTTCACCTTTTAACATTTGTCAAGCAGACGGGTGAAAGTTTTATGGCAGTAGATGACGCTTTTCTTACACCCATTGATTTTATCTAACAAGCTGATATTTAATGACTTTAAAGAAAAGACGCCTTTCGCGCCAATTCAGCCGCAGGCCGCGTACGCTCTAGCTTACCGCAGGTTTTCTAACTCTAATACACAAGGTTATCCACAGGAATAGTGGATAACTGTCTGCAGCCCATGACCACCGCCGCCCGGCGCAAATCGACTTTTGCCGTAAACCGTGCGGCGAAAAATTTTTATCGAACTATTTTTGATAACTATCCGTTTAAAGCCGCTCGATTTTTGCTGCTTTTTGCACCACCCTTTAGCGTCGGGCACCGGAAAAGTGCAGCGCCCGCGCTGACTGTGCCCGATGGTGTCGGCGTTTCGCGTTTTTTTCCGAGCGTTCTTTTTCCTGGCAAGAGTTTTGCAGCATCTTTCTGTCGCCCTGACGCCAGGATAAGGAGAAAACGTCCATGTTGAATTTACAGGCAGTAAATCATTTTTACGGTAACCAGCACTCGCTGTGGAATGTCGATCTTGAACTACGCCCGGGAGAGTGCATTGGCGTACTGGGACGCGAGGGAATGGGAAAAACCACCCTGGTCAACTGCATTGCCGGCCATCTGCCGGTGGCCAGCGGTCGGATGACCTGGCATGACATTGGCGCCCCACCGTGCGATCTCACCCCCCTGTCCGCCCAGTCGCGCAGCGCTATCGGCATCGGCTACGTGCCGCAGGATAAACGCATCTTTTCCCAACTCAGCGTGGAAGAGAATCTGCATATTGCCCTGGCGGCCGGGAAACCCGGGGTCAGCTCCAGCGGCGGTGAAATTTATGAGCACTTTCCCGAACTCTATGCGCTACGGCAGCGCAAAGGCGCCTCGCTAAGCGCCGACGATCAGTACCAGCTGGCGCTAGCCAGGGCGCTGATCGTCCAGCCACGACTGCTGATCCTCGACGAACCCTCGCGCGGCACAGGGCCGCGCTGCCTGCAAAAGCTGGCGGAGCTGCTGCTGCGGTTAAATCGCGATATCGGCCTGACGGTGCTGCTCGCCGAGCAGCACCTGCCCTTTATCCGCCGGGTGGCGGATCGGTTCTGTGTATTACACCGAGGGCGTAATGTCGCCGAGGGCGATATTATGGCGCTGGATGAACCGCTGCTGGCGCAGTGGATGACGCCAGATCCAGCGCGCTGAGATCCAGATACTGGCCGAGATCGTCGCGCTGCGCGATATCGGCAAGCCACGGTATTTCGCCGAGGAATGGCGCGGCCAGCCGGTTTTTCAGCGTCGCCAGATACTCATTATGGCGTTTGCCCGGCGGCTGCACGTCATTGGCGATCCATCCCGCCAGCGGCAGCCCTGCCTGGCGTACCGCCTGGGCGGTGAGCATGGCATGGTTGATGCAGCCGAGCTTAACGCCCACCACCAAAATCACCGGCAGTTGCTCCTGCTGCGCCCAGTCAGCGAAGGTCAGCGTATCCGAGAGCGGCGTAAACCACCCTCCGGCCCCTTCAACCAGCACCCAGTCGGCGAGACTTTCTAACTCGCGCAGCCCACCGGAAAGCGTCGCCGCGGCGATCGGCCGGCCTTCATCGGCGCTGATGATGTGCGGTGAGGTCGGCTCGGCGAAGGTATAGGGGTTCACCTGGTCGTAGCGCAGCGCGACCCGGCTATGGCGCTGCAGGGCCAGCGCGTCTTCATTGCGTAGCCCAGCGGCAGTCAGCTCGCTGCCGGAAGCCACCGGTTTATAGCCAGCGGTGTTAAAACCCTGCTGATTCGCCGCCTGCAGCAGCGCGCTGCTGGCAACCGTTTTTCCGACTTCAGTATCGGTTCCGGTGACAAAAAAACGTTTAGTCACGTTCAATGACTCCTGTAAAAAGATAATACGTCAGCGGGCAGACGCCCTGCTGTTGCGGCCAGGCCAGCTGCAGTTCGCGCAGTTTGCCGCGGCCAAGCGGGGCGGATGCCCTCCCCTGGTGCAAATGGGTAGCGCCGATGCCCTTCAGCGAGCGCATAGCGCTCAGCGCATCGGCGAACGGCAGGCGAATCTGATGAACGACACCTTCGGCGCGCAGCCCGCTCAGTGCGGCCCTTACCGCCGGTTCGCTGAGAAAACGGTTGGCATGTGGACGGTCGTCGATCGCCCGCCACGCCTGGTTAAGCTCCGGCAGCGAGTCGGCCAGCAGCGTGGTAAACGCCACCCGCCCGCCGGACCGCACCACCCGGCACAGCTCGCCGATCGCCGCGCGCAGATCGTCGCACCACTGCACCGCCAGGTTGCTCCATGCCAGATCGACGCAGCCATCCGGCAGCGGCAGCGCTTCGATATCGCCCTGCAGATAATGCTGTGCGGCGTTGTGGCGCTGCGCCTCCGCCAGCATCCCGGCGGAGAGATCCAGCGCGGTCACCACGCTGCCCGCCTCACGCCAGTAGCGGCTCATGCTGCCGGGGCCACAGCCGGCATCCAGCACCTGAGCAAAATCGCGGCGCGCCAGCTGGCGCAGCAGCAGATCGGCGCTGCGCCGTTGCAGTTCATCATGTTGCGTATAGCCGCTGGCCGCCCGGCCAAACGCCGCGGCCACCGCCTGCTTATTCACCGTGGCCATGCAGCGCCTCCAGTAAACGGTTAATGTCCTCAGCCTGATGGGCGGCGGTCAGGGTCAGGCGCAAACGAGCGCTGCCGACCGGCACCGTCGGTGGACGGATCGCCGTTGCCCAGCAGCCGGCCTCGCGCAGACGGCAGGCCAGGCTCAGCGCCCGGGCGTTATCCCCGACGATCAGCGGCTGGATCGCGCTGACGGAATCGGTCAGCCCCAGCGATACATCGCCCATCCCTGCGCGGAACTGACGGATGCGGGCGGCCAGGCTTTCACGCCTCTGCTGCCCCTCATCGCTGCGAATGATCCGCAGGGCAGTGCTCAGCGCCACCGCCTGGGCGGGCGGCATTGCGGTGCTGTAGATCAGATGACGGGCAAACTGCAGCAGATAATCGGCCATCGATTCGCTGCACAGTACCGCCGCGCCGCTCACCCCAAACGCCTTGCCAAAGGTGACCACCAGCAGATCGGGGCGTACGTTCTGCGCCGCGCAGCTCCCGCGACCTTCATCGCCGACGACCCCAACCCCGTGGGCATCATCCACCAGCAATAACGCCCCGGCGGTCTGCGCTGCGGCGTGAATGGCCGCCAGCGGCGCGCTGTCGCCGTCCATACTGAAAATGCCTTCAGTCACCACTAACTGCAGGCCGTCCAGCGGTTTCGCCAGCAGTTGCGCGAGCTGTTGCGGATCGTTGTGGGCGAAACGGCGCAACTGCGCCGGACTCAGGCTCGCCGCCTCCAGCAGGGAGGCGTGGCTCAGGCGGTCGGCGACAATCCGATCCTCTTTTTCCGCCAGCGCGGCAACCAGCGCCTGATTGGCGGCAAAGCCGGAGATAAACAGTAGCGCGCGCGGATAGCCCAGCCAGTCGGCGAGCTCCTCTTCCAGCGCGCGATGGGCTTCGCTATAGCCGCTCACGTGGCCCGAGCCGCCGGAGCCGACGCCATAACGTTCCGCCCCCTGCTGCCAGGCGGCGATAATGCCGGCATGCTGGCTCAGGCCCAGGTAATCATTGCTGGAGAAGTTGAGCCAGCGCTCCCCTTCGCGCTCCAGCCAGCGTCCGGCGCCGTGGTTTACCGGCAGGCGACGGCGAAACGCATCCGCCTGCCGCCGCTCGTCCAGCGCCCGCTCGATTCGTTGCTGCCAGGTCATAGCGCCGCCGCGTTGTAGTATTCCTCAGTGTCCGGGGTGAGTAAGGCCTGTTCCAGGCGCTGCTGCTGCTCATTGTCGCCTTCCAGTACCGCCGTCTGCTGCGGGTTGATCCCCAGCTTGCGGAACAGCTGCAGGTCTTTGTCCTCTTCCGGGTTCGGCGTGGTGAGCAGCTTGCAGCCGTAGAAAATCGAGTTCGCCCCGGCCATAAAGCACATCGCCTGGGTCTGCTCGTTCATCTGCTCGCGGCCGGCGGAGAGACGCACGTAGGAGGTAGGCATCATGATGCGCGCAATAGCGATAGTGCGGATGAAATCGAAGGCGTCGACATCGTCGTTATCCGCCAGCGGCGTGCCCTTGACCTTCACCAGCATGTTGATCGGCACGCTTTCCGGCGGCGTTGGCAGATTGGCCAACTGCAGCAGCAGCCCGGCGCGATCGTTTACGGTCTCTCCCAGCCCGACGATGCCGCCGGAGCACACTTTAATCCCGGCATCGCGCACTTTATCCAGCGTATCCAGACGCTCCTGATAGGTACGGGTGGTGATGATGTTGCCGTAAAATTCCGGCGAGGTGTCGAGGTTGTGGTTGTAGTAATCAAGACCTGCGCCGGCCAGACGTTGCGCCTGGCTGTCGGTGAGCGTACCGAGCGTCATGCACGACTCCAGTCCCAGCGCCTTCACGCCTTTCACCATCTGCTCCAGATAGGGCATATCGCGGTCATTGGGGTTCTTCCACGCCGCGCCCATGCAGAAGCGGGTCGAGCCGGCGTTTTTCGCCTGGCGTGCCGACTCCAGCACCTGCTCCACTTCCATCAGGCGCTCAGTTTCGAGGCCGGTTTTATAGCGCGCGCTCTGCGGACAATATTTACAATCCTCCGGGCAGGCGCCGGTCTTGATCGACAGCAGGGTACTGACCTGCACCTGGCGCGGGTCAAAATGCTGGCGGTGGATTTGCTGCGCTTCAAATAACAGATCGATGAGTGGTTTATTAAATAATTCCGTTACTTGCGACATTGTCCAGCGTGTACGGTGAGCCATTGGTCTCTCCAAAGGTCGTACACTTCCTATTTCACATAGCCTCTTTGTTGGCTGCACTCGCGCACCCCAGTCACATAGTGAACTATGCTCCTGGGGATGTTCTCGCTTGCCGCCTCGATGCTGCGCGAAATATTTTGTGTACGTTTCATTGTAAGTAAGTTCAGTGTAGACTTGTAAACCTAAATGTTTTCAAAATGGTTTACAAGTCGATTATGACACTGGACGATCTCGCCTTCGATCGGCGCCACATCTGGCACCCCTACACCTCTATGACTTCCCCCCTGCCGGTCTATCCGGTGGTTTCCGCCCACGGTTGCGAGCTGTCCCTCGCCGGCGGCGAACAGCTGGTTGACGGTATGTCCTCCTGGTGGGCGGTGATCCACGGCTACAATCACCCGCGCCTCAATGCGGCGATGAAAGCGCAGGTCGACAAAATGTCGCACGTGATGTTTGGCGGGATCACCCATCCGTCGGCAGTGGCGCTGTGCCGCCAGCTGGTGGCGATGACCCCGGAGTCGCTGGAGTGCGTTTTCCTCGCCGATTCCGGTTCGGTGGCGGTAGAGGTGGCGATGAAAATGGCGCTGCAGTACTGGCAGGCCAAAGGCCAACCGCGCCGTCGTTTTCTGACCTTCCGCAATGGCTATCACGGCGATACCTTTGGCGCGATGTCGGTCTGCGATCCGCAAAATTCAATGCACAGCCTGTGGCAGGGCTACCTGCCGGATAACCTGTTCGCCCCTGCGCCGCAAAGCCGCTTTGACGGCGAGTGGGATGAGCTGGATATGGTGCCGTTTGCCCGCCTGATGGCCGCGCATCGTCACGACATCGCCGCGGTGATCCTCGAACCCATCGTCCAGGGCGCGGGCGGCATGCGGATGTACCATCCGGAGTGGCTGAAGCGGGTGCGTAAAATGTGCGACCGGGAAGGGATTTTGCTGATCGCCGATGAGATTGCCACCGGCTTTGGCCGCACCGGCAAACTGTTCGCCTGCGAACACGCCGGTATCGCCGCCGATATTCTGTGTCTGGGTAAAGCGCTGACCGGCGGCACCATGACCCTTTCCGCCGCGCTGACCACCCGCGAGGTCGCGGAAACCATCAGCAATGGCGAAGCTGGCTGCTTTATGCACGGCCCCACCTTTATGGGCAATCCGCTGGCCTGCGCGGTAGCGAGCGAAAGCCTGCGCCTGCTGGAGAGCGGTGAATGGCAACAGCAGGTGGCGACGATTGAAGCCCAGCTGAAGGCCGAGCTGGCTCCGGCACGAGAGTCAGAATGGGTCGCCGACGTGCGCGTACTGGGCGCAATTGGCGTGATTGAAACCCGTCATCCGGTCAACATGGCCGCCCTGCAGCGCTTTTTCGTTGAACAAGGGGTGTGGATCCGCCCGTTTGGCCGCCTGATTTACCTGATGCCGCCGTATATCATCACGCCCGAGCAACTGACCCGCCTGACCCGTGCGGTCAACCTGGCCGTGCAGGACGAAACATTTTTTAGCGAATAAACAGCGGATTTGCGCCGCCGGGAAGGCTACACTTCTTTGTTAATCTGCACATTATCAATGAGGATGAAGCATGAAATTGATCAGTCACGATCTCCAGGACGGCGGTAAGCTGCCTAATCGTCACGTCTTCAACGGCATGGGCTATGATGGCGACAATATTTCGCCGCACCTGATGTGGGATGATGTGCCCGCGGGAACCAAAAGCTTTGTCGTCACCTGCTACGACCCGGATGCGCCGACCGGTTCCGGCTGGTGGCACTGGGTGGTAGCCAACCTGCCTGCCGATACGCGGGTGCTACCGCAGGGTGCCGGCTCCGGTCAGACGGAGCTACCGGAAGAGGCCGTTCAGACCCGCACCGATTTTGGTAAGGCAGGCTACGGCGGCGCGGCGCCGCCGAAGGGCGAAACCCACCGCTACATTTTTACCGTGCACGCGCTGGATATCGATAAGATTGATGTCGATGCCGAGGCCAGCGGCGCGATGGTCGGCTTTAATGTCCATTTCCATTCGCTCGCCAGCGCCTCGATCACCGCCCTGTTCAGTTAATTATCCCCCCGGATAGCGGCTTGCGCCTTATCCGGGCAACCCGCGGTACCGGTATATTGTCGGGTGGCGCTTCGCTTACCCGACCTACAATATCCTTAGACCTACGCAAGCGCAGCGCCGCCGGGCGATTGCCGCGGGCACGGAGCCGCTTTTATGCCGGGCGGCGGCTGACGCCTTGCCCGGCCTACGGTCCTACAATACTACGTTCCGTGCCATTTGTAGCCCCGGTAAGCATAGCGCCACCGGGGAGATTAACCTTACTGTTCAGTGGCCACCTGCAGCGCGGTTTTACGCACCCGCGCATACCACACCACCGTCAGCAGCCCCAACCAGACCAGCCCGGCTAACAGCGCTACGCGCGTCTCTTCCACCATTCCCAGCACGGCGATCACCAGCCCCATAAACAGCAGCGTCAACAGCGGGCCCACCGGCCAGAAAGGAATAGGAAATTCGATCTTACTGCGCTCTTCGGCTGACAAACCGCGACGCATCGAAAAATGAGACAGCAGGATCATCAGCCACACCCAGACGGTGGCAAACGCCGCCAGCGAGGCAATCAGCACAAAGACTTGCTCCGGCATCAGATAGTTAAGCACCACCGCCACCAGCAGCGCCACGCCCATCACCACCACGGTCATCCAGGGCACGCCGTTGCTGGCAATCCGCTGGAAGCACTTCGGCGCCAGCCCCTCTTTCGACATGCCGTACATCATACGTCCGGCGCCAAAAATATCGCTGTTAATCGCCGAGATACTGGCGCTAATCACGATGATATTCAGTACGGTGGCCGCCGCCGGGATCCCGAGGCCATCAAAGATCAGCACAAACGGGCTGCCCTGCTCGCCAAAACTATTCCACGGGAAGATCGCCATCAGCACCGCCAGGGTGCAGACGTAAAACAGAATAATACGCAGCGGAATAGTGTTGATAGCCTGCGGGATGACCTTCTTCGGATTCTGCGCTTCCGCCGCGGTGACGCCGATAATTTCCACGCCGCCGAACGCAAACATCACGATGCCAAGCGAGGCGATGATCCCCTGCCAGCCATTAGGCGCAAAACCGCCGTGGCTCCACAGATTTTCCAGCCCGGTGGCCGGGAAACTATGGCCAAAGCCAAAGAAGATGATGCCTGCCCCCGCCGCCATCATGGCGATAATCGCCACCACTTTAATCAGTGACAGCCAGAACTCCATCTCGCCGAACACTCGCACGCTGCAGAGGTTCATCGCACCAATAAAGAAGATAATGCTAAGGATCCAGATCCAGCGCGGCACATCGGGATACCACAACCCCATATAGATACCGAACGCGGTGACGTCGGCCAGCGCCACGATCACCATTTCAAAGGTGTAGGTCCAGCCGGTAATAAATCCGGCCAGCGGCCCGAGATACTGGCGCGCATAGCTGCCAAAGGAGCCGGAAACCGGATTGCGCACCGCCATTTCACCCAGCGCGCGCATGACCATAAAGACCGCCGCGCCGCCAATCAGGTAGGCCAGCAGTACCGCCGGACCCGCCGCTTTAATCGCGGAGGCCGAGCCATAGAACAGCCCGGTGCCGATAGCGGAACCAAGCGCGATAAAACGAATGTGTCGGGCATTCAGCCCGCGCAGCAGATGCGGTTTGTGTTGTTGTTGCATATACAGGTGTCCTGATTTTTTTATATGACGACAAATATGCGATGTAGGTCGGCCGGGGGAATGACTTCCCCCGACGCGGGTACAGAGAACAACGGTGATTAATGCAGTACGGCAGGCAGCAGACGCGTCAGGTGACGTGCAGCCAAAAGTGCAATGGCATTTTCAATATCAGGGGCGAAGAAACGATCCTGCGTATAGTGAGATACGCGTTCGCGCAGCAGATGGCGCGCCTCTTCCAGCAGCGGACTGGTGGTCAGCCCTTCGCGCATATCCAGGCCCTGCGCCGCGGCCAGCCACTCGACGGCCAGTACGCCGCGGGTGTTTTCCGCCATCGCCCACAGCCGACGGCCGGCAGCCGGCGCCATCGAAACGTGGTCTTCCTGGTTTGCGGACGTCGGAAGGCTGTCAACGCTATGCGGATGCGAGAGCGCTTTGTTTTCACTGGCCAGGGCTGCCGCCGTGACCTGAGCAATCATAAAGCCGGAGTTTACGCCACCATTTTTTACGAGGAACGGCGGCAGCTGCGACATATGGCTGTCCATCATCAGCGCGATGCGACGCTCGGAAAGCGAGCCGATTTCGGCGATCGCCAGCGCGATATTATCCGCCGCCATCGCTACCGGTTCGGCGTGGAAGTTGCCACCGGAGATCACATCATTCTCAGCCGCGAAGACCAGCGGGTTATCGGAAACCGCGTTCGCTTCGGCTAACAATACCTCAGCCGCCTGGCGGATCTGCGTCAGGCAGGCGCCCATCACCTGCGGCTGACAGCGCAGTGAGTACGGATCCTGTACCTTGGTGCAATTATGATGCGACCGCGAGATCGCACTGTCATCGGTCAACAGGTGGCGATACAGTGCCGCCGCATCAATCTGACCACGCTGGCCGCGCACCTCATGAATACGCGAATCGAACGGACGACGGGAACCCAGCGCCGCTTCGGTGGTTAATGCCCCGCACACCACTGCGGAGGCGAACAAATCTTCGGCTTCGAACAGACCGCGCAGCGCAAAAGCCGTCGACGCCTGGGTGCCGTTCAGCAGCGCCAGGCCTTCTTTCGCCGCCAGGGTAATCGGCTCCAGCCCCGCCTGACGCAGCGCGTCGGTCGCTGGCAGCCATTCGCCACCGCGAACCCGCGCTTTGCCTTCGCCAAGCAGCGTCAGCGACATATGCGCCAGCGGCGCGAGGTCGCCGGAGGCGCCGACAGAACCTTTCGCCGGGATCCACGGCGTCACGCCGGCATTCACCAGGCCAATCAGCGCCTGGATCACGCTCAGGCGGATCCCGGAGAAGCCGCGAGACAGGCTGTTAATCTTCAGCACCATAATCAGGCGCGCCAGGTCGTCGTCCAGCGGCTCGCCAACGCCCGCCGCATGGGACAGCACCAGTGAACGCTGCAGGTTCTCCAGATCGTCCGTCGAGATACGGGTCTGGGCCAGCAGGCCAAAACCGGTGTTAATACCGTAGGCGGTCCGCCCTTCGGCGAGGATGGCGTTGACGCAGGCCACGCTCTCATCAATGGCGGCAAACGCGCTGCTGTCGAGGGTAATGTTCAGCGGGTGGCTGTAAACGTCGCGGAGCTGCGACAGGCTCAGTTGCCCCGGAATGAGCGTTAACGATTTCATTTAGCGTTCCCCTGCGTTGCTGCCACCATCGGAAGATTCAGACCCTGTTCTGCTGCGCATTCAATAGCAATATCGTAACCCGCATCGGCATGACGCATCACACCGGTCGCCGGGTCGTTGCGCAGAACGCGAGCAATACGCGCCGCCGCTTCATCGGTACCGTCACAGACGATAACCATCCCGGAGTGCTGCGAGAAGCCCATGCCTACGCCGCCGCCGTGATGCAGCGACACCCAGGTCGCGCCGCTGGCGGTGTTAAGCAGCGCGTTCAGCAGCGGCCAGTCGGATACCGCATCTGAGCCGTCGCGCATGGCTTCGGTTTCGCGGTTCGGGCTGGCGACGGAGCCGGAGTCAAGGTGATCGCGGCCAATCACGATCGGCGCGGAAACTTCGCCGCGGCGCACCATTTCGTTAAACGCCAGTCCGAGCTTCTGACGCCACTCCAGACCTACCCAGCAGATACGCGCCGGCAGTCCCTGGAAGCTGATGCGCTCGCGCGCCATATCCAGCCAGTGGTGCAGGTGCTGATCATCTTGAATGATCTCTTTCACTTTCGCGTCGGTTTTGTAGATATCCTGCGGATCGCCGGACAGCGCTACCCAACGGAACGGGCCGATACCGCGGCAGAACAGCGGGCGGATATACGCCGGCACGAAGCCCGGGAAATCAAAGGCATTGCTGACACCCACTTCCTGCGCCATCTGGCGAATGTTGTTGCCGTAGTCGAAGGTCGGCACGCCCATCTCGTGGAAGGCCAGCATCGCCTGCACGTGGTCGGCCATTGAGCGTTTCGCCGCCAGCATGGTGCCCTGCGGATCGGATTCAGCTTTCTGCTGATACTCCTCCCAGCTCCAGCCTTTTGGCAGATAGCCATGCAGCGGGTCGTGGGCACTGGTCTGGTCGGTGACCATATCCGGGCGCACGCCGCGTTTCACCAGCTCTGGCACGATATCCGCAGCGTTGCCGCACAGGGCGATAGAGATGGCGCGGCCTTCGGCGGTGTATTTCTTGATGCGCGCCAGGGCGTCATCCAGAGAAGTAGCTTGTTCATCCACGTAGCGGGTACGCAGACGGAAATCGATGCGGCTCTGCTGACATTCGATGTTCAGCGAGCAGGCGCCTGCCAGCGTCGCGGCCAGCGGCTGCGCGCCACCCATGCCGCCCAGACCGGCGGTTAATACCCAACGGCCTTTCAGGCTGCCCTGATAGTGCTGGCGACCGGCTTCGACGAAGGTTTCGTAGGTGCCCTGCACAATGCCCTGGCTACCGATGTAGATCCAGCTGCCGGCAGTCATCTGGCCGTACATCGCCAGCCCTTTGGCATCCAGTTCGTTGAAGTGTTCCCAGGTGGCCCAGTGCGGGACCAGGTTGGAGTTAGCGATCAGCACGCGCGGCGAGTTTTCATGCGTTTTAAATACGCCGACCGGTTTACCGGACTGCACCAGCAGGGTCTCGTCGCTTTCCAGGTTTTTCAGCGCCTTCACGATAGCGTCATAGCATTCCCAGTTGCGCGCAGCGCGACCAATACCGCCATAGACCACCAGCTCATGCGGGTTTTCAGCGACATCGGGATCGAGGTTATTCATTAACATACGCAGCGGCGCTTCGGTCAACCAGCTCTTGGCGGTCAGCGTCGTGCCTCTCGGTGCACGGACGTCCAGCTGGCGATATTTGCTTTGCGACATCGGGGTTTCTCCTGACAATTAACGTTGTGTACGTAGATACATATACTTGTCTATACAACTCTGCGCAAGCCAGGATTTAACAGAAATGATACAATTTTGTTATATTGCGTCAGCAATCACGTTTTGCTGACGCGAGGAAGGATCAGGAGCTGAAATGGCCCTGCAGACGGTAGCGCGCGCCGGGGAACAGCAGGCGAGCGTGAGAGACAATATGCGTCTTCGACCAGGTGCGACGGCGAATGAGCAGGCAGGGATCGTGCGGCAGAATGCGCAGCAGCGCGCACTCCTCTGACGTCGCCTGCACCGCCTCGACAATATGTTCGCCTTCGGTTAATGGCGCGATCAGTGACAGATAATCATGCGGCGTGGTGGTGGTGTAATCCTGTAACAGATAATCCGGCACCACCGCAGCATTGACGCAGCGATCTTCAATTTGTACCGGAACCTCGTTTTCGAAATGCACCATCCGTGAATGAAAGATGCGCGTGCCTTCGGCGACGGTGAGCGCCTCCGCCTGAATGAGATCGGCTTCGGTCTCCTCCAGCAGCAGCACTTCACAGCGGTGCTGATGGCGACGAGAGACAATCTCATCGGCAATGCTGCGCACTTCAAACAGCGCCGACTGCCCTTTCGGCTCGGCGACGAAGGTACCGACCCCCTGCAGCCTGACCAGCAGGCCTTCATCCGTCAGCTCGCGCAGTGCGCGGTTGATGGTCATCCGGCTGAAGCCGAACTGGGCAACCAGTTCAGCCTCCGAGGGAATTCGGTCGTGCGGACGCCACTCGCCGCGGTAGATTTTTTCGCTGATCGCCTGCTTCACCTTTTCATAGAAAGGCGCGGGCGCGGAACGAGGTTGTTGTGCAAACATGGCCTGGCTTTCCTTATGCGTAATAAGCGGAGCGGCGAAACGAAAATAATAGCGCGGATCGCTAGCGCCACCAATGGGCGATTTGCCATGCCAGACGGGCCGCCGCGCGGGCGCCCTGTCCGTCGATGTCAAATTGCGGATTAAACTCGACCAAATCTACCGCCTGCAGCTTACCGCTGCGGCACAACGGCTCAACGATGCGCAGCAGGATTGCCAGCGGCACGCCCAGCGCCGCCGGGGCCGACACCGCCGGCATTTCGCGCGCCGGCAGCACGTCGAGATCGATGGTCAGATACAGACGATCGTACTGCGCGATATTACGCTCCAGCTCCGGCAACACGTGAGTGTCGAAGGCCGACAGCACCGCCAGATCCTCAACGATAGCCACCTGGCGGCGCGCCGCTTCATCCCATAGCGCCTGAGTGTTGGCCGCCCGGCTGACGCCGATGCAGGTATAGTGAAAACCGCGCTGCTGCGCGTCACACTCCAGCGCCAGCTGGCGGAACGGCGTCCCGGAGCTGGCGCATTCGGCAAAGCGTAAATCCAGATGCGCATCGAGATTAATAATGCCCACTTTTTCGCCCGGGAAGGCATCCAGTACCCCAGCGCCGTGGCCGAAGGCCGTCTCGTGGCCGCCGCCCAGGACCAGCGTACGTTTAACGGCACGCTGGCAGGCGGCTACCGCCTCGCGCAGCGCCTGATGCGCGGCTTCTAACTGCTCGCCGTCGACGCCGATGGTGCCCATATCCACGCACCGGTCGTGGCCCTGATGGCTGGCCATATTGGCCAGCGCCCGGCGCAGCGTGTCCGGGCCAAGCGCGGCACCGGTACGCCCTTTGTTACGCCGGACCCCTTCGTCACAGGCGAAGCCGAGCAGCGCGATATCGCCGGGCATCGCCTGCGGCGCGAAGCGTTCCGCGCGGGCGATAGTCTGGAACAGGCGCAGCGCATTAGGCGCCTCCGCGCTATCATCACGCCCCTGCCAGAGACTGGCGGGCGTGGCTTGCCATAGCATCATTGCAGTTCTCCTCGCACCACGCGCTGCCAGAGCGGCGCGCGCCCCGGCTCATACACCATCTCGACCGGATGCTCGGCATCCCAGATGGCAAAGTTAGCCACAAAGCCCGCCGCCAGCTGACCGTGGCTGTCCTGCCGCCCCAGCGCCCGCGCGGCATGGCGCGTTACCCCGGCCCACGCCTCTTCCGGGGTTAAACCAAACTTGACGCAGGCCATGTTCATCGCCAGATGCAGGCTGGCGAAGGGGCTGGTGCCGGGGTTGAAATCGGTCGCCACCGCCATCGGCACCTGGTACTTGCGCAGCAGTTCCACCGGCGGTTTGCGGGTTTCATTGAGGAAGTAGAACGCACCGGGCAGCAGAGCCGCCACGGTGCCGCTTTCACGCATCGCCGCCACGCCCTCTTCCGTCAGATATTCGATATGGTCGGCGGACAGTCCGTGATAGCGGCTCACCAGCTGCGCGCCGCCCAGCGACGAGAGCTGCTCAACGTGGCCTTTTACCGGAATGCCCAGCGCCTGCGCCGCCTGAAAGACGCGCTCGGTTTGCTGCGGGCTGAAGCCAACGTTTTCACAGAAGACGTCAACGCTTTCAAACAGCCCCTCCTGCCACAGCGTCGGCAATAGGGTCTCGCAGACCAGTGAGATATAGCCATCGGCGTCGCCTTGATATTCCGGCGGCGTGGCGTGGGCGGAGAGCAGCGTCGCCGACAGTTCCACGCCATTGTCGTCGGCCAGCTGGTGGGCGACCCGCAGCATTTTGCGTTCGTTTTGCAGATCGAGACCGTAGCCGGATTTGATCTCCAGGGTCGTCACCCCTTCACGCAGCAGACGCGCCAGACGCGGCTGCGCCAGTGCCAGTAGTTCAGCTTCGCTGCTGTCGCGCGTGGCGCGCACGGTGGAATTAATCCCACCGCCGTTGGCGCTGATGGTTTGATAGGAGACGCCGTTCAGCCGCTGCTCCCATTCCTGCGCCCGGCTGCCGCCAAAGATCAGGTGGGTATGGCAGTCGATTAAACCCGGCGTAACCAGCCGGCCTTCGAGATCGATACTGCGCCCGCCGGGGGCGTCAGCGTCGGCGACAATTGCCTCAATGCGGCCATTGCGCACCAGCAGCGCATGGCGCTCCAGCAAACCGTAGGGTTGAGAGTAATCAGGGTTCAGGGTGGCGAGACGCGCGTTTCGCCAGACAACGAGTTCGGGGGTGGCTTCAGTCATAGCGCTCAACTTGTCATGGGTTGTATAGACATTTATTTTCATAACGCCGGTAAAGTCAACAATAGCGCAGGGAAATGTTATTTTTTTGTGACTAAAGACCATCCGGCAGGGCTGCGCGTTGCGTAAAGACGGTAAGTTTTTCCGTCCACGTCTTCCCGTTTCGTTCAAGTTAGTATAAAACAGCAGGTTTTAAAGGACTTATACCCTGGCGTCTCAGCCGGGGTATTTCACTACGCTTAATTTTGCCCGGAGCAACATGAACACATATTCCGTTTCCCGTCTGGCGCTGGCGCTGGCCTTCGGCGTGACGCTGTCCGCCTGTAGCTCGACGCCTGCCGATCAACAGCCCTCTACGCAGACTGCACCGGGCACCACCGCGCGTCCCATTCTGAACGCCGATGAAGCGAAAAACTTCACCCCGGCGGCCTATTTCCAGTCGCTGACCCCCAATGCCGCGGCCTGGACGCCGTCCGCCATCAGCCTGCCGGCGCAGCCTGACTTTATCGTTGGCCCGGCGGGAACCCAGGGCGTGACCCATACCACCGTCCAGGCGGCGGTCGATGCGGCGATTGCCCGTCACTCAAATCGCCGTCTGTTTATTGCCATCATGCCTGGCGAGTACCCGGGAACGGTTTACGTACCGGCGGCGCCTGGCGCCCTGACCCTGTATGGTACCGGTGATAAACCGATTGACGTGAAAATCAGCGAAGCCATTGATTCTGAAATGGATCGCAACACCTGGCGCCGTCTGGTCAATCCGGGCGGTAAATATATGCCGGGCAAACCGGCATGGTATATGTTCGACAGCTGCCAGAATAAATCCGCGGCCACCGTCGGCGTGATGTGCTCCGCGGTCTTCTGGTCGCAGAATAACGGCCTGCAGCTGCAGAACCTGACCATCGCCAACAACCTTGGCGACAGCGTCGACGCCGGGACTCACCAGGCCGTCGCCCTGCGCACCGATGGCGATCAGGTGCAGATCAACAAGGTCAATATTCTTGGCCGTCAGAATACCTTCTTTGTGACCAACAGCGGCGTGCAGAACCGTCTGCAGGATAACCGCCAGACCCGCACCCTGGTGACCAACAGCTACATTGAAGGCGATGTGGATATCGTGTCCGGTCGCGGCGCGGTGGTATTTGATAACACCGATTTCCGCGTGGTGAACTCGCGTACTCAGAAAGAAGCCTATGTTTTCGCGCCGGCTACCCTGAAGAGCGTGACCTACGGCTTCCTGGCGACCAACAGCCGCTTCACCGCGTCCGGCGATAACGTCGCGCAGCTGGGCCGCGCGCTGGACGTTGACGGTAACAGCAACGGCCAGGTCGTGATCCGCGACAGCGTGATCAATGAAGGCTTTAACATCGCCCAGCCGTGGGCGGCAGCGGTCGGTTCAAACCGTGCCTTTAGCGGTAACGTTGGCGCAGTAGATGCCAAAGGTAATCTGCAGCGCAACCTCAACGACAATAGCGTTAATCGCATGTGGGAATATAACAACCGCGGCGTGGGAAGCACTGTGGTCGCCGAGCCGAAACAGTAACGCGCAATAACCGAAAACCATCATAAAAGAGGGGGCGATGCCCCCTCTTCTCTTTTGCATGTTCTCTTTTGCGTACTGCACGTCACGCCATCAGGCGGTTCGCCATTTGCGGGTCAGCGGTTTTTCCAGTTCAACGATCAGGAACATCGCGAAGCCGATGATGAAGGTGATCACCCAGTAGCGGAACGGCAGCCCGGTGGTACCGAACAGCATCTGCATAAACGGCGCATAGATAATCAGCAGCTGCAGCACCAGCAGCACGCCGCTGACAATCCAGATCCCTTTGTTGGCCAGCAGACTTTTCGTCAACGAGAAACCATCCGACACGCGGCAGTTCAGCATATAGAACCACTGGGCGGTGACCAGGGTCTGCAACAGCACGGTACGGATAAACTCCGGCGAATAGCCGCGCGGCTGCAGCCAGGCTTCGAGAATAAATGCGCTGACCGCAATCATCGATCCCACAAACGCCACGCGCCAGATGGCAAAGCCGTCCATGACGTGAATTTTCGGATCACGCGGCGGCCGCCGCATAATATTTTTCTCACCGGCTTCAAACGCCAGACCAAACGACAACGTGGCGGAGGTGGCCATGTTCATCCACAGGATCAGCACCGGCGTCAGCGGCAGTACGTTGCCCGCCAGCAGCGCGATCACGATCAGTAACCCCTGCGCAAGGTTGGTCGGCATGACGAAGAGAATGGTTTTCTTCAGGTTGTCATACACCCGACGCCCCTCGCGGACCGCGCTGGCGATAGTGGCGAAGTTATCATCGGTCAGCACCATATCGGCGGCTTCCTTGGTCACCTCGGTCCCCTTGATCCCCATCGCCACGCCGACGTCAGCCTGCTTCAGCGCCGGGGCATCGTTCACCCCGTCGCCGGTCATCCCGACAATCTCTTTCTTGCTCTGCAGGGCCTGCACCAGACGGAACTTATCTTCCGGGCTGGTTCGGGCGAAGATATCAAACTGCTGCGCGGCCACGCTCAACTGCGCGTCGTCCATCACCTCCAGCTCACGCCCGGTAATGGCATTCCCCGCATTGCCAATCCCCAGCATCTTGCCGATACTCATTGCCGTTTGCGGGTGGTCGCCGGTGATCATCTTCACGCGGATCCCGGCCTGCAGGCAGTCGGCAATCGCCGTGATGGCCTCCGGACGCGGCGGATCCATCATCCCGGCAACCCCTAACAAAATTACCCCCTGCTGCAGATCCTGATGGGTCAGCTCCGTCTGGCCTGCAGAAGCCGGCTTCCAGGCCGCGGCCACCATCCGTAGCCCTTCCCGCGCGTACTCTTCAATTTTGGCTTCCCAGTACGGCAGATCCAGCGGCTGTAATCCGCTGTCGCTCTGCTGATATTGACACAGGCGGAACAGAACATCCGGCGCGCCAGTGACCAGTACCACCTCCTCTTCACCCAGCCGGTAGAGGGTCGACATGTATTTATATTGCGAATCAAATGGAATTTTACTGCGCAGCTCGCTGGTCAGCGGCGGCAGAGTGACCTTGGCCGCCAGTACCTTCAGCGCCCCCTCGGTCGGGCCACCGGTGATTTTCCACAGCCCGCTCTCATCTTTAATAAGCTGGCTGTCGTTACACAGATCGATGGTACGCAGATAGCGCTCGAACAGCGTGCCAGGTGCAACCGCGACCGGCGTCGGGTCATCAATGGCGTGGATCTTACCGACCGGCTCGTAGCTATCCCCTTCCACCCGATAGACGCTGTCCGCGGTGATCACCGCCTTCACCGTCATTTCGTTCATGGTGAGGGTCCCGGTTTTATCCGAACAGATAACCGTCATCGCGCCGAGGGTTTCCACCGTCGGCAGCTTGCGGATAATCGCTTTCTGGCGCGCCATCGCCTGCACACCGAGCGACAGAATAATCGAGATAATCGCCGGCAAGCCTTCCGGGACTGACGCCACCGCGAGGCTAATCAGCGACAGCATCAGTTCGGAGACCGGCATATCGCGGAACAGCAGGCTAAAGACGAACAGCGCCGCCATCATCACCAGAATGAGGATAAAGATGGCTTTGCCCAGCTTGTCCATTTGCACCAGCAGCGGCGTGCGGTGTTTCTCAATGCCCGCCATCATCTGGTTGATGTGACCCAGCTCGGTATCGCCGCCGGTGGCCACAACAATCCCTTTGCCCGCCCCTGAACTGACGGTGGTCCCGGAAAACAACAGGTTGCTGCGATCGCCGAGCGGTAAATCACCGCTCAGCGGCTCAGTGGTTTTTTCCACCACCGTCGACTCCCCGGTGAGGATCGCCTCTTCCACCCGCAGGTTGTGCGCCTCAATCACGCGTAAATCGGCGGGGATACGGTCGCCCGCGCGGATCACCACAATATCGCCGGGTACCAGCGAGGTGGTGGGGATGGTTTCATGGTTACCCAGACGGATCACCACCGCTTCGCTGGACAGCATATTGCGGATACTCTGCAGCGATTTTTCCGCATTACTCTCCTGAATGAAGCCGATCAGCGCATTGACGACCGCCACAGCGAGGATCACCGCCATGTCGATCCAGTGGCCCATCACCGCCTTCAGCAGCGCTGCCGCCAGCAGCACGTAGATCAGCACATCGTTAAAATGCACGATGAAACGCAGCCAGGCTGGCTTACCCGGCTTCTGCGGCAGGGCGTTTTCGCCATACTGCTGCAGGCGTGTGGCCGCTTCTGTCCCGCTAATACCCTCCGGCGTACTTTGCACGCTGGCGAGCGTCTCCTCGACGGAGCGCTGATAGAAGGGCGCCCCCGGTTTATCTGTATTCATACTCTCTCCCTCGATTTCTGAAGCGGAAGTCAGGACGACATCCCGCCGTCATCAGCGCACAACGAAAACCGGTACATGGGCGTAGCGCACGATGTTTGCCGCTTCAGAGCCCAGAAGATGAGTCTGGATCCCCGGATTACGCGAACCGACAATCACCACGTCCGCTTTCAACTCATCAGCCAGGGCGATCACTTGATCGCGAATATTGCCACTGCGCACATACAGATGGCTGGCGTCTTCCGCAAGGCCATTTTTCTTTACCAGATCGCTGAGTTTTTCCTTAGCGGTAGAAATCAGATGTTCCTCCATCTTTCGTGCATCAGAGATAAATCCTCGCGTTAATACCGGTGAAAATGCCGGAATAACATGGACAAGATGTATTTGCCCGGCAGAGTGCTGGGCGAGGAATTTCGCATGAGAGAGGGCTTTGTCGGCCAGGCCTGCATCAAACACGTCAACGGGAACAACGATATTTTTATACATGAGATAATCCTTTTATTACCAATACAATGCGTAGTGATGAATAGCCCCATTCTTGGGGAGGAAGCAAATCTCAACAACAGAAGCGGAAAACGGAATAGATGTTATTAAACGTAGCACAGGAAAATTAACATTAGAAAATGAGCCATTAATAGACTGAAAAATATTATAAAAACCCGCGAATGCCTGCAGATCTCCTGCCCTTACCCCCTTGACGCCAACAGCAACGCGGTATTCTCTTTTTTAACACTTCATGTTTTCTCCGACTATGCTGATTACAAGCAGGAGTGCCGCACCGAATGTCCGACGGTCACACGTCGTGCCGGACGAAATGACATTCGCGGTTCGGGTGGGAGTTAAGGGAGAAAATCATGTTTGGTTATAGCCTGTTACGTCTGGGATTGTTTGTCGCGCTGGCCATTGTCGCCTGTACGCTGGTAGGACTATTCACTTATCTGGTTGTCGCCGCCCTCGCAGAATAAGCGTGCGCCGCGTAATAAAAACGTAAAATAAATCATGAGTCTGAGGGGAATACTGTGAACCGTTATTTTTCTCTCATCCCGGTTGTTATTTTATTAACAACCGCTTGCGATCAGAAAGCACCGTCCGTCGAAGCCGCCCCCCGGATGGTCAAGGTGGCGCAAGTTACCGCCGTGGGTAACACCCAGCAGCGGACGTTTCCAGCCCGCATCGAGTCTGGCGACTCCACCGAGCTGTCGTTTAAACGGGGTGGTCAGGTGGAGTCACTGGATATTCGCCAGGGCGCAACCCTAACCCAGGGACAAACGCTGGCGCGTCTGAATGCCCGCGAAGCCCAGCAGCGAGTCAATGAGCGACAAACGGCGGCGACCCTCGCCCAGCGTCAGTTTGATCGTTTCCAGACCCTGGCGGGACGTCAGGCGATTTCCCAGGCGGAGATGGACGTGCAGCGCGCCAATCGCGATGCCGCCAACGCAGCCTTAAAAATCGCTCGTGAAGAGCTGGCGCAAATGAGTCTCACCGCCCCCTTCGGCGGGATTGCCGCTGGCGTGCATATTCGTAATCATCAGGTGGTCGCCGCTGGCCAGCCGGTGATTACCCTGACGCGTACCGACCTGCTCGATGTGGTCTTCAGCATTCCGGAAAATCTGTTCACCTCGCTCGATATCCGCAATACCGCCTACCGCCCCGTCGTCAGGATCAATACCCTGCCGGGCCGCGAGTTTACCGCGGAATACAAAGAGCATACCGGCAGCAGCGACAACAGCACCCTCACCTGGCAGATCATTTTAACCATGCCGCGGCCGGATGATTTCCCTACCGTCGGCGGGGTCAGCGGCACCGTGACGGTCAATCTCGGTAATTTACCGGCCAGCGCCGGACGGGAAACCCTCGTGGTGCCAGTGGAAGCGGTGTTTAACCCCGATAACCGGCCGAAGAATGAACCGGTCGTCTGGGTGGTAAAAGGCGACAACGCGCATCTCTACCTTGAGGAGCGCAGAGTCACGGTCGGGGAAGTGACCTCGCAGGGAGTGATGATCACCGAAGGGCTCCGTGCGGGCGAACAGGTGGTTGCAGCGGGGGTAAGCGAACTCCACGACCGGCAGCCGGTGCGGATCTGGACGCGTGAACGAGGATTATAAATGGACATTTCCCGTCAGTTTATTAACAACCCGACCCGCGTCTGGTTAGCCATTTTGCTGTTGGGGGTGGGTGGCCTGTTCGCCCTGCTCAATATCGGCCGTCTGGAAGATCCTGCCTTCACCATTAAAACGGCGGTGATCGTCACCCACTACCCTGGCGCGTCTGCCCAGCAGGTGGAGGAGGAGGTGACCCTGCCGCTGGAAAACGCGATTCAGCAGCTTCCCTCGCTGGATAACGTCAGCTCCATCTCCTCGAATGGCTTATCGCAAATTACGGTGAATATTGCTTCGCAATACCATTCCAGCGAACTGCCGCAAATCTGGGATGAGCTGCGTCGCCGCGTCGGTGACGCCAGCCGGCTTTTTCCCCCGGGAGTAGTCCCCTCCTTCGTCAATGACGACTTTGGCGATGTGTTTGGCTTTTTCTTCGCCATTTCGGGCGACAGTTTTACCAATCCTGAGCTGGTGCGCTATGCCGAGCAGCTGCGCCGCGAGCTGGTGCTGGTGCCGGGCGTCGGCAAAGTCGCCATTGGCGGCGCGATTCCACAGCAGATCAATGTTGATATCTCGCTGGCGAAAATGGCGGCGCGCGGTATTACCCTTAACCAGCTTGCCGCTATCCTGACCCGGCTCAACGTGGTGTCCAGCGCCGGGGAGATCCGCGCTGGCAGCGAATCGATCCGCCTTCACCCCACCGGGGAGTTTCAGAATATCGATGAGCTGGGGGATCTGCTGGTCAGCCCTCATGGCGCCAGCGCCACCACCCGACTGCGGGATATTGCCACGTTGTCGCGCGGGCTGACCGACTCTCCCTCCAGTATCTATCATGCCAACGGCCGCCAGGCGGTGACCATGGGGGTCTCCTTTATCCCCGGCGTCAACGTCATTGACGTGGGGCATGCCCTCGAAGCCCGACTTCAGCAGATGGCCGCCGATAAACCAGCGGGTATCGATATCGCCATTTTTTACGATCAGGCGGCAGAGGTCGCCCACTCGGTCAATGGCTTTATTACCAACTTCCTGATGGCCCTGGCGATCGTCGTCGGCGTGCTGCTGGTGTTCATGGGGGTGCGCAGCGGGATCATTATTGCTTTGTCGCTGGCGCTCAACGTTCTCGGCACCCTGCTTATTATGTATATCTGGGGGATCGAGTTACAACGGATCTCGCTCGGGGCGCTGATCATCGCCCTAAGTATGTTGGTGGACAATGCCATTGTCATTGTCGAAGGGGTGCTGATCGCCCGCCAGCAAGGATCTCCGCTGCTGGGCGCGATTAATTATGTGATCCGCCGCTCCGCCCTGCCGCTGCTCGGCGCCACCGTTATTGCCATCCTCGCCTTCGCGCCAATTGGCCTTTCACAGGACTCCACGGGGGAGTATTGCAAATCCCTGTTCCAGGTGCTGCTGATCTCCCTGATGCTGAGCTGGTTTTCCGCCCTGACCATCACCCCGGTGCTCATCAAGTGGTGGTTGTTTAAAAACGCCCCGCCGGCCGCCGCGCCGGAGGAAAAAGCCGATCCCTACCGCGGCCGCTTTTACCGCGGCTATCAGCAAACACTACAAATACTGCTGCAGCAAAAGACCCTGACCCTGGTGCTGATGGGCGCGCTGTTAGCCGGGGCGATCTGGGGCTTCACCTTCGTCCGGCAGAATTTCTTTCCGTCATCGAATACGCCCATTTTCTTTGTCGACCTGTGGCTGCCCTACGGTACCGATATTAACGCCACCGAGCAGATGACCCGCGATATTGAGCGGTCGATCGCCAGCCAGCCGGGAGTGGCTACCACCGTCTCCACCATCGGCCAGGGCAGTATGCGATTTATTCTTACCTACAGCGGCCAGCGGCAGTACAGCAACTACGCACAGATTATGGTGCGGATGGATGACCAGCGCAGTATCGCCCCCGTCACCCGCCACGTAGAGGCCTGGATTGCCAGAAACTACCCGCAGGTGAACGCCAGCACCAAACGCATTATGTTCGGCCCCTCCGGCGATAGCGCGATTGAAGTGCGCATTAAGGGTCCTGATCCGGATACCCTACGCGCGCTGGCCAGCCAGGTGGGCGACATTCTCGCCGAGGATCCGGCGACCGACAGCGTACGTAACGACTGGCAGAATCGCAGCAAGGTGATCCGCCCGCAATACTCTCTGGCGTTGGGACGTGAGCTGGGGGTGGATAAACAGGATATTGATAGCGCGCTGGAGATGAATTTCTCCGGCAGTCGCGCCGGGTTATATCGCGAGGGCGCCGACCTGTTGCCGGTTATCGTCCGTCCGCCGGAAGCGGAGCGACAGGATGCCAACCACCTGAATAACGTGCTGGTCTGGAGCCAGAGCCGGCAGCAGTATATTCCGTTGAGTAACGTCATCAATGGCTTCTCGCTGGAGTGGGAAGATCCACTGATTCTCCGCCGCGATCGCACCCGGGTGCTTACCGTTCAGACCGACCCCAGCCCGCAAAGCGGCCAAACGTCGGGCGATATCCTTGCCAGGGTGAAACCGCGCATTGACGCGCTGACCCTGCCGCATGGCTACCGCATCGAATGGGGTGGCGATGCGGAGAACTCCAGTGAAGCACAGCAAGGGCTGTTTACGACCCTGCCGCTTGGCTATCTGGTGATGTTTATCATTACGGTGCTGATGTTCAGTTCGCTGAAAAACGCCGTTGCCATCTGGCTGACCGTGCCGCTGGCGCTGATCGGCGTCACGCCCGGTTTTTTGCTGACCGGCATCCCCTTCGGCTTTATGGCCTTAATCGGCCTGCTTAGCCTCAGCGGTATGCTGATCCGCAACGGCATTGTACTGGTGGAAGAGATAGAGCAACAAAAACAGGAGAAAGATCAACGACAAGCTATCATTGATGCGGCAACCTCTCGTCTGCGACCGATCCTGCTGACCGCCTTTACCACCGTGCTTGGCCTTGCCCCGCTGCTGCGCGATGTCTTCTTCCAGAGTATGGCGGTGGTGATTATGTTCGGACTGGCCTTTGCCACCGTACTGACGCTGCTGGTTCTGCCGGTCATTTACGCTTGCTTCCACCATAAGGATATGACGCCTCAACGATGAACAGTACCGGTCTGAGCATTATCAAGACATTAGGCTGTATGACAGCGGTGACCTTTTTCACTATCTATAACACCTGGGATCACTATGATTATGACTATCACTGGATCCTCGGGCTGCTGACCTTTATCTCGACCATCGCGACGCCGTTGTTTTTTGTGGTGGCCGGTTATCTTGATGCGCAGACGCGCCACGATGCCAACTGGCAGATTGGTAAAATTAAAAGCGTGGTCATCGTCTTTCTGTTCTGGGTAACGGTCTATTATGTCTGGGAGCCTTATCAGCGCGGCTACCTGATCCAGCCCTGGTTTATTTTCGCCCTGATCGTGATCTACACCTTCCATCCCTTGATCGCCTGGCTCAGCCAGCGGCGCGGCCTGTTTTTCAGCGTGGTCCTGACGCTGCTGTGCTGCTCCTATGGTTATGACCTGCTCTCGGTGCTCTACCCGGACAAACATCTCTTCAGCCTGCCGCCGCAGTATCGTCTGTGGACATGGCTACTCTTTTATTTAACCGGGCAGTTGTTTAACGATCCGCGGGTCACGGAGTGGATACGCGACCCGCGGGTAATTAAAGCCTCAATTATCGCCCTGCCCTTTGTCTATTTATTCACCTGGTTTTATGAACGCCATTTTTTCTTCGCGCTGTTTAAAGCCGACCGTAATGCGTTCATTCTGACGGGGTCGCAAATTTATATTCTGATCGTCCTGCTGGTGATTGCCGCTAACGCCGTGCAGTTTAAAAAGAACCGCGAACTGAAGGAGACGCTGCTGGCGACGGTCAGTAAAGCGATGACCGGGGTCTATATTCTGCATTACTCCGTTTTTCACCTGCTGGTGATGCTGATCCCTATTCACTCGTTAGCCACCAAGCTGGGCGTGATTGCGCTGACGTTTGTCCTGTCGGTGCTCATTTCCCTCGCCGTGCTCTCCAGTACGCTGCTCAAGAAAGTGATAACCCTGTGACAAACGACGCGGCGATTTAGCGGAAGCTCCACTGGATGCTGATCACAAACACGCTGGGAATAATAATGCCGCTCTCAAGGGCGAAATAGTCGGTAAAGTTGTACTGAATGGCATGGTAGATATAGGGGGAAAAGCCGATCCCGGTGGCGTCCTTAAAATCTTTGTAGGAGCCGTGGTCCCCACAATGCTCAAAGGCATCGAAGAAGAATTCACCGGTGTAACCGTAGACCCCTTTAAAGGTCCATCCACTGCCGTTGTGGTACCAGTCTCTTCTCACCCCCAGCGCCAGGCAGCGATCGTCGAAACTGTTGTTCATGGTGCCAATCAGCAGACTGTATTTCGAGTCTTCTGAGAATTTCCGCTCCACCGAGAAAAAGTGGTTTTCAAAATTCTCAGTATATTGTCCGTGGTTATTGGTCAGATGGTAAACATAGGAACCAGTATTCACCGAATAGAGATTAATTTCCTTCGCCTGCGCGAAGGTGGCTAACCCGGCCAGCAGCATCACGCTTTTACCGCGCATCATCCCTCCTCAATCCTCTATGCCTGTCCATGGACAGAATGCTTATGCCGTATTTACCGGTCGTTATGCTGGTGCGACACCCGACAGGAAAATGGGGGAAAGATAACCGTGCCGAAATGAAAAAGTGGTTATAGAAAAGCGTAGCACACGCCTAATCCGCCAACAAACCGGCCATGACAATAGCGGAGTGGTTGATATTTCTCTCTTTACCTTACTGTGCAAAAAACAGACAAAACCTCACCTGTTTTCCGCTATGCTCAGGGTCCGACGCGGAAGTTAGCCACCTGTCGACGACAGAGTTGCTGTGTACCCCTTCCTGCGTCGGCGCTGTTTCTGCGCAAGTGACGTAAACCGACAGCGCCCGTATTTCGATCGTGTCTGCGTCATTATCCCCGTTTTGATTGCCCGCCCCCTATTCTGCACAAAGTCACTTTTGTGTACAACTTATCAAAACAGAAAAATAATCTTTTAAATCAATAAATAAACAAATGAAAAATCATCTGACCGTCTCGTTGTACATATTGTTATGAAAAAAGTTGTACATCCTGAAATCACCGACTATAGTTTTTGAGTGTTAACTGCTTGTTGCGCAACACCGCGGGGACGCTAAACGGTTGCGTGGCGAGTCTGGTGGTGGTTCCTGGTTTTGCATTTCCTGTTAGTGACTTTGCGCGTACCACCGGTACGCTGCGACTTTTATGGTCAGTTTGCTTTATACGTGGGAGAGTTCGAGCTATGCATATTAAAAATACCATTCCAGCAGAGTTTGTCTTTAATTCAGCCCTGATGAAGAATATTGAAAACACGCTCATGAAGCAGCACAGCACGATCAATAATGAGCGGATGATTACGGAAATCCAGCACCGCCTGCAAACGGAAAGTAATGAAATACTTTCCGACCTCTATCTGCAGGCGTTGGATATGCTGTACAGCAAACATCATCATTAAGTGATCCCACCGCGCCGACAGCAGGGACAGCCCTGCTGTGCCGGCACGCCTGGGTTTTCATCTGCTAACTGGGGCTCAAAAAATGTCACACCATAATACTTGCTATCATTCTGAGCATTACGATCTGTGGTTTGATAATCGTTTTCTTCTCTACGGGATGTCGCTGATCCTGAATACTTTACCGGCATCTTATTTTCGTAAAAAACATGTTTTCTTTACCAGCGATAATTATTTCGCGGTGCTTGAGCATAACTATAATCGTCGGGATACGTTATTTATTCTGTTAACTGAGGGCAACGATCTTAATTTCCTCAGTGAACTGCCTATGTTGCGGTTACCGGCAAATTCGACGCCTGAAGAATTAAAAATATTCCTGCATCAGCCTACCCGCTATTACAAAACCCACCCGGCGCCGGGCGCCTCGGTGCAGTTTACCGAGCGAGAAAAGAAAGTTATTCAGCTTATCAGCAATGGCGAAGCGGTTGCCAGCATTGGTCGTTCGCTGAATCTGCACATCAAAACCATTTATCAGATCCGGCTGAATCTGATTAAAAAGCTCGGCTGTAGCGGTAGGACCGATTTTTTTAATATCAGTCGTAGCGAAACCTTTAAATCCTGGAGTCAGATTCACCTCTAGCCAGGCGCACAGCCCCGGCCTGTCCCCGCAGACGGGGCTATTGCGTACTGTGAAAATGAATGCTGAAGCCCTGCTCCTGCCAGTGGCTGAGCAGCTCTTGCTGCAGAGGGGTGACGGCGCGTCCGGTCCAGACGAAGGTATGCTGCCCGGGGAACAGCTCGGGCCGTGGCGACTCCAGCGGCTCCGCGAGAACGTTGACATGCCAACCGCGCTGGGAAAGACGCCATGCCTCCAGCCACAGGCGAGTCCGGTCTTCATTACTCCAGCCCACCAGCAGCGTCTCTTTGCCATTTTTTTTACGCGCTTCGGCGAGAAACAGCGCCACGCAGTCGATTAACAAGCCGTCCAGCATGCTGCTAATCACCAGCGAGGTATTCTGATCGAGCTTCAGCCGCTGTCGTACCGGCACTAACAGGCTATCGATGAGGGTGTCGACGGGGTGCTGATGGCTCAACGCCATTAATTTGGCGCGGATTCTGGCGGGCTGCATATAACGCAGAATGGACATCATCTCTTCCTGAAGATGCGCGGATTCGTCGCGCGCCGCCGGCAGGTTGTCCTCCAGCAGCGCTTTGACTTTCCCGACGGATACACCGCGCTCTATCCAGCGCTTGATCTCTTCTATGCGCAGGATATCTTCTTCATCAAACTGTCGATGCCCGCCTTCGCTGCGCTGCGGTTTCAGTAGACCGTAACGCCGCTGCCATGCGCGCAATGTAACCGGATTGATTCCGCAACGTTCGGCGACTTCACCGATACTGTAAAACGCCATAGCAGCCTCACATCAACCTGATACTTTAATACCTAAACTAACGAATTCAGGCATCCTGTACAACTCTATTTTCTTGTACAGATAAAGATATCAGGTTGTGGCTCACAGCGCGCGGGGAAAAAGATGAAAAAAAGTTAGCTGATTTCGCGGTGAATCATTTTTTCTCCGGCCAGGCGATAGCGGGCAGGCCCCCCAGGCGGGCACCCGCGAATAAATTTCCCTGAAACTGTGAGATACCGGCTGATTCCAGCCACATCCACTCTTCAGCACGCTCGATACCGACAGCAGATACCGCAATTTCCAGCGAAAAACAGCATTTGATAATAGCCTGTACAATTGACTGTCGCGGGCCGTCCTGATGAATATTGCGGATCAGTTCATGGTCGATTTTAATCCGGTCAGGTTGGTATTGCGCCAGCAGCGATAGCCCGGCAAAGCCTGCGCCGAAGTGATCGATGGCGAGATTAATCCCCGCGCCCTTCAGCTTACGCACCGCATCGGTAAAATCGTCCATCCGTGAGATCACTTCCCGTTCGGTAAACTCCACAATAATCTGTTCCGGAATAAGATCATTGCGCTTAATTTCATCGAGCAGAAAAGCCACCGCGTCAGGCGCTTTCACCAGCGTCATCGGCAGCAAATTAATGCTTAACGCCTTATTACGTAAACCTAATTTCCCCGCCAGAGACAGCGCGACGCGTTTACTGTGCAGGTCGGCAAGATAAATATCGTCCCCTGCCAGCCCGGCAAAATAGTCGCCAGGAGATTGACCATCCGGTGTGCGCAGCAGTGCTTCCCACGAGATAATTTCACAGGCGAAAGGATCGACGATCGGCTGAAAGGCAAAAGACCAGCTTTCCGTATTATCGATAATAGGAGTGTCAGGGAAAAAGGTCTCGTTATCAGCAATAAATACCCAACTGTCCGCGGAAGGGATCTCAAAATAGTTCGCTTTTTCCGTGGATTCGACAAAAGTACGGAAAAATTGCAGCGCCCGGTCATCATAGGTGAGCTGATATTTTGTCGTGCCCCGGTCCATCACTGTCTGTAGGACTTCCTCGCGATCATGTTCCCGTAAATCAAACAGTTCCATACCGACCTTACCAAATCGACGGGACGGTGCATAATCGCAAAACAACTCCACCAGATTATAATGACGGGGATCGAGGAAAATTTTTTGATAAATATCCCTTACCTTTTCTTCCGGTCCTTCAATAAGTTGAAAAAAATGCGTCCCGTTAAACAGTAATATACCGGTGACATCCGCCTGCCCATTTCTCTCGTTTGCCCTGGCAACCATGGCCTCGATCGATTTGAATGAGACATTGTCGCAAATATGGCTGCGATAAATGATGGTGGTAAGCATAGTGATTCCAGATGGGAGGGATAAGCATTCACAGTAGCAGTTATCAGGCTAATCGTCTTGCAAAACTACGGTTTATCTTAACAAAAAATATACACTCAAACGCATTACGCCCCACCCCGGCGTCCCCCACCCTCTCACCTTGTACAATGTACAACATAAAACCCCACCCAAACAGGTTAAAAAACAATCACGCAATAAAATTAATTTATTAAAAATCAATAAAATAGAGACAATAGCAGCAATATTGCGCAACTTTATGTGTACAACTTAATAATTATTGTATAAGTTTATTTGCAGTTAACAGATGAATGAAATGAAAGGAGCACATATGCAGCAGAATGGTTACATTCCAGATACAGCGAACGCAATTGCCCAGTATTTCAACAAAGCATCGTTACCTTCCCAGCAGGAAACGCTGGGCCAGATCGTGATGGATATTCTCAACGAAGGGCGCCATCTCAACCGCAAGGCACTGTGCACCAAACTGTTGAGCCGCCTTGACAGCGCCCGTGCGCCTGAGGAAGAGAGCCACTATCAAACCTTAATTGGTTTGTTGTTTGCCGGTCAGGAATAACGTCATCGATCGTCGCCTGTTGCAACCGCAGTAGCAGATGAGGGGCGATCGCTTCCATAAACCTGCTGCTGACCTGAATGCCCGTTATCAGATTCAGGAAGAGTGTGGCATGCAGAGAGACGGTTATGAATAGCAGTGATACTGAGGAAATAACCGATGAGATCATCGGCGAGGCGGTGCTCGCGCTTCTGAAAACAAATCGCCCGATTACCACCCCGACCCTGCTGGTTCGGCTTCGGTTGATGCAGGCCACAGAGTCAGATCGCCAGCGAAGGAAAATCATCGCTGCCGTTATTGAAGAAATTTGCGCGAAGCTCGCCCTCCAGCGGAAGCACGCGCCTTTGCAGGTTAAGAAAATCAATGGCCGTTGGGAAAGCAGAGGAACGCTGGCGCAAAGCAGCATGGCGCCGGAAGCTAAAAAAATCCACTGATTGTCCCAACCATGGTGAATAAAACAGAGTGAGAATGTGATGAGACAGACTATGCATCAGCAACCCGATATTTACGCAGGACTGCAGGACACCGCGCTCTCAGATTATTTCCGTAACGCCGGTGATAAACTGGTTGATGAGTCCGCCGTCATGTCGCTCGCCATCAACAGTATTCTTCAGTCCGAAGGGCACCTGAACAATAAAGCCATTATATTATGGCTGATTCAGGCGCTGGAAAGCACCGATGACGTGGTCACTGCCGACGTGATCCGTAAAACGCTGGAAATTGTCGTCGGCTACACCATGGACGATATTTAACCGCTCTGCGTTTCAGGCCTGCCAGTGCTGGCGCCCCCTTCCCTAAAGAGCCTGTCCGCTCTGATCAAAAAACCTCGCTGACGCGAGGTTTTTCTTTTACCGCCTGACGCTTCAGTGGGCGTTGACCACCACCCACATCGGGCCCTGACCGACCGCATAACGGCCTTTCTCCTGCAGCAGCCCCTGCTCACCTTCAATTTCATACACTGCGATATGGTGCGACTTCTGCCCTGCGGCAATCAGATACTTACCGCTGTGATCGAGGTTAAAGCCGCGTGGCTGGGTTTCCGTTGGCTGATAGCCTTCCACTGCCAGCACGCTGCCATCTTCCGAGACGCTGAACACCGTAATGATGCTGGCGGTACGATCGCAGGCGTACAGATGACGACCGTCAGGGGTGATGTGAATATCCGCCGCCCAGCGCACGCCGGTGAAATCCTGCGGCATCATATCCAGGGTTTGTACACATTCGATGTTGCCATTCGGGTCTTTCAGCTCCCAGACGTCAACGGAGCTGTTCAGTTCATTGACGCAATAACCATACTGCTGGTTCGGATGGAACACCATGTGGCGCGGACCGGCGCCCTCGACGGTGGTCACTTCCGCCGGCTCCTGGGCGGAGAGGAAACCATCCTCGCTGAGGGTAAACAGGCAAATACGATCCTGCTTCAGCGCCGGCACCCACAGGGTGCGGTTGTCCGGGGAGATATTGGCCGAGTGGCAACCTTCCAGCCCTTCCACCACGGTGACGGTTTCGCCCGGCAGGCCGTCCTGCAGCGGGGTCACGCTAACGCAGCCCTGATTGTAGGAGGCGCTGAAGACAAAGCGGCCATGATGATCGGTAGAAATGTGGGTCGGGCTGCCCGGCAGCGCCGCTTCCCCGGCGAAGGTCAACGCTCCGTTATCCGGCGTGATGCGATACGCTAACACGCGAAACTCCGGACGAACGCCAACGTACAGATACTCCTTGTTGGGACTGACCACCATCGGCTGTACCTGCCCCGGGGCATCAACCACCTGCACCAGCGTCAGTTTGCCGTCCGCTTCAAGACTCCAGACGTGGATTTGTTGGCTTTCCGGGCTGGCGGTATAAACGGTTTGTTTCATGACTACTCCTTCCCTCACTGCACGTGGAATTTTCATTTTCAGGATAACAGCACCCTGAAAATTATAAGACATCCGCCCATGATACTCGCAAAGTCCGCTGAATTTCCGACGGACGGCGGCACAAAGGGCATACAGGCATTCACGGCAGATGTGGAAAAATTGGTCCTGACGCCACGGCGGTGTACCATCATGGCCAGGTCACTTTTCAACATCAACCGGAAATAACACATGACAACACGCGTGATTGCCCTGGATTTAGACGGCACCCTGCTCACCAGCAAAAAAACCATCCTGCCCGCTTCGCTGGAGGCGCTGGCCCGCGCCAGAGAGGCGGGCTACCAGGTTATCGTCGTTACCGGACGTCATCACGTCGCTATTCATCCTTTTTATCAGGCACTGGCTCTCGATACACCTGCAATTTGTTGTAATGGCACTTATTTGTATGATTATCACGCAAAAGAGGTTTTGGCAGCCGATCCTATGCCGGTAGAGCAAGCGGTCAGTCTGACGGCCATGCTCGCCGAACAGCAGATCCATGGCCTGGCGTATGTGGATGATGCGATGCTTTATGAACAGCCCACCGGGCATGTGATCCGCACCCGCAACTGGGCGCAGGCGCTACCGGAGGATCAGCGCCCGGTCTTCCGCCAGGTCGACTCGCTGGCGCAGGCGGTCCGCGAGGTCAACGCGGTATGGAAATTCGCCCTCACCGATGAAGACATTCCCCGTCTGCAGCGCTTTGCCCGCCAGGTTGGCGAGACGCTGGGCCTGGAGTGCGAATGGTCGTGGCACGATCAGGTGGATATTGCGCGCGCCGGCAACAGCAAAGGCAAACGCCTGGCGCAGTGGGTAGCCGACCAGGGGCTGTCGATGCAGGATGTGGTGGCCTTCGGCGATAATTACAACGACCTTAGCATGCTGGAAGCGGCGGGCACCGGGGTGGCGATGGGCAATGCGGTGGACGAGGTGAAAGCCCGTGCCAGGGTGGTCATCGGTGACAATGAGTCCAGCAGCATCGCCGAGTTTATCTACCGCCAGCTGCTGTAATCAGGCGGCGATCGACACGCTTTTGATTTGAGCAAACACCTGCTGACCTGGTGCTATCGCCAGGTCATCCCGCGCCCAGGGGCTGATTCGAGCCCACAGAGGATGGCCGCTCACCCTAAGCTGGACCTCAATCTGCCCGTTGACTTCGAGACACTGAACCACCTCGGCGCGTAAGATATTGCGGATGCTGGTCCCGGACGGCTGCGCCAGCACCAGCGAAACGTCCGACGCCTGAATGCGGATCCGCGCGGTGTCGCCTGCGGGACGTTCGAGCCGGTTGACCCACAGCAGCTGGTCGCCCAGCGTCAGGGCCGTCATCGCGTACTGCGGATGCTGCGCGGCGACCGTGGCGCTGAGGATCGTACTCTGCTGTTCCGCCGGCAGCCAGGGGTGCATCACGCTGCTGCTCCAGACCTCCTCCAGTGGACCAAAAGCCTTCACCTTACCGGCCTCCAGTACCAGCACGCGATCGGCCAGATGCTGGATCTCATCCAGCGAGTGGCTGACGTAAAGCATCGGAATATGGATCTCCTGCGCCAGCCGCTGCAGGTAGGGCAACAGTTCGCGTTTGCGCGGAATATCCAGCGAGGCCAGCGGCTCATCCAGCAGCAGTAGCTCCGGTGCGGTCAGCAGGGCGCGGCCGATAGCCACTCGCTGCTTTTCGCCGCCGGATAACCGGCCCGGCAGGCGATCCAGCAAGGGCGCGATCCCCAGCAATTCCACCAGCTTATCGAACTGGCTGACCATGGATTTCGCCATCCCGTAGCGCAGGTTACCGCGCACTTTATAGTGGGGAAACAGGCGCGCGTCCTGAAACACATAGCCGATACGGCGCTGCTCCGGCGCCAGGCAGATACGCTGCGCGGTGTCGTTCAGCACCCTGCCGTTGAGCACGATCCGCCCCGTCTGCGGACGGGTCAGGCCGCTGATGGCATTAATCAACGAGGTTTTGCCAGCGCCGGAGACGCCAAAGATGGCGGTGATCCCGCTGGCGGGCAGGGTTTCACGGATCTGCAGGCAGTGACTGCCGAGGGTCTGGGTAAAGTCCAGCTCCAGCATCATTATCCTCCCATGCGCTGGCGGCTCACACGGGCCAGCCATTCCGAAATCAGCAGCGAAACCAGCGCCAGTCCGATGGCGATGAGGCAGAGGCGGGCCGCCGCCCCCTCCCCGCCCGGGGTCTGGATCAAGGTGTACATCGCCGAAGGCAGGGTGCGCGTTTCGCCGGGAATATTGGAGACGAACGTGATGGTCGCGCCAAACTCCCCTAACGAGCGGGCGAAGGCCAGCACCGTGCCGACGATAATCCCCGGCAGGGTCAGCGGCAGCGTAATGGTCAAAAACACCCGCCAGCGGCTGGCCCCGAGGGTTCTCGCCGCTTGCTCCAGTTTGACGTCCACCCCTTCCAGCGCCAGGCGAATGGCGCGCACCATCAGCGGAAAAGACATCACCGCCGCCGCCAGCACCGCTCCGCGCCAGCTGAAGGCAAAGCTGATACCGAACCAGTCATACAGCCAGCTGCCAATAAACCCGCGCCGCCCCATGGCCACCAGCAGCAGATACCCCACCACCACCGGCGGCAGCACCAGCGGCAGATGGAGAATACTGTCGAGCAGCGCCTTACCGGGAAAGGTGCGCCGAACCAGCAGCCAGGAAAAAAAGATCCCAAAAGGCAGGCTCAAGGCCACCGCCAGGGAGGAGACTTTCAGGCTCAGCAGCACCGCCTGCCATTCGGGTTCGCTCAGAAACATCAGCGGGTGGTAAATCCGTAACGTTTAAAAATCGCGGACGCTTCCGGCCCTTTCAGGTAGTCATAGAAAGCGCTTACGGCCGCATTGCGGTGACCATCGACAATCGCCAGCGGGTACTCGACTTTCTGATGCGAGGCTTCCGGGAAGGTGCCGACCACTTTCACTCCCTTGCTGGCCACGGCATCGGAGCCATAGACAATCCCCAGCGGCGCTTCGTTGCGCTCCACCAGGGCCAGCGCGCCGCGAACGTCTTCAGCCGGGGCCAGTTTCGGCGACAGGGTCTCCCAGGCGCCGAGTTTCTGCAGCGCCTCTTTGGCGTAGATGCCTGCCGGAACGTGCTGCGGATCGCCCACCGCCAGACGGCCTCCTTTCAGCAGGCTGGTCCAGTCGGTTTTCTCATCAATGGTTATCGCCCCCTGCGCGCTGGCTTTCGGCGCGACCACCACCAGGCTGTTGCCAAGCAGGGTGGCGCGGGTTGCCGGGTCGATGGCCTTTTTGTCTGCCGCGTAATCCATCCATTTCTGATCGGCGGAGATAAACAGATCGGCTGGTGCGCCCGCTTCAATTTGCCGCGCCAGCGTCGACGACGAGGCAAACGACGACACGACATCGACGTTTTTCTCTTTCTTATACGCCTGGGCAATATCCTGCATCGCGTTGGTTAACGATGCGGCGGCGAAAACGGTCACTTTCCCCTCTGCCGCCAGCGCCTGACCCGCGACGCACAGCGTGAGTGATACCCCGATAACTCCGCGTAACCAAGAACCTGCCATCTGAATCTCCTGTCAATGCGTTATGTATTCGAAAATATAACGATATGCAGAGCATTTTTATAGTGACACAGGACAATAAAACGAAGGGAAATGATACAGGAGGGAAATAGCACAGCGCCCGGTTAAACCGGGCGCCGGGAAATCAATGATTTTGCTGGCTGCGATCTTTGTGGCCTACGCCGGAGAAGAGGTTGAACACTTCGCCAAGACCGTAAATCAATCCCAGGATGACCGCCATCACCACCGGTACCATGATGACCGCAAAAACCAGACTTTTCAAAAGCTCTAACATGGTTCACTCCAGATAGTATGATTTGCTGATTGTAACGGTTTCAGCCGAAAAAACACGCCCCATTTGTGCGGTGGCTAATGACAAAACCGCGCACAGAGGTTTTGCAAGCGGGTGACTATCGGTCACAATACCCTTTTTTGTCAGGAAACGATTATGCAGGCCGAAATTCTTCTCACCCTTAAGCTACAGCAGCGCCTGTTTGCCGATCCCCGGCGGATCGCCCTGCTCAAACAAATTGACCAGACCGGTTCGATAAGCCAGGGGGCGAAGCACGCGGGTATCAGCTACAAAAGCGCGTGGGATGCCATTAACGAGATGAACCAGCTCAGCGAACAACCGCTGGTGGATCGTGCCACCGGCGGTAAAGGCGGCGGCGGCGCGGTGCTGACCCGCTATGGGCAGCGGCTGATCCAGCTGTACGATCTGCTGGCGCAGATCCAGCAGAAAGCGTTTGATGTACTCAGCGATGACGATGCCCTGCCGCTGGATAGCCTGCTGGCGGCTATCTCACGCTTTTCCCTGCAGACCAGCGCCCGCAACCAGTGGTTCGGCACCATTACCGGTCGCGATCGCCAGCAGGTGCAGCAGCACGTCGAGGTACTGCTGGCCGACGGGCAGACACGCCTGACCGTCGCCATCACCGCACAAAGCGCTGAGAAGCTGGGGCTCGATGAGGGCCAGGAGGTGCTGGTCCTGCTGAAGGCCCCCTGGGTCGGCATCACCCTCGACCCCGACGTGGCCCGCCAGGCCGATAACCAGCTGTCGGGACGTATCAGCCATATCGAATGCGGTTCCGGGCAGTGCGAAGTACTGATGACGCTGACCGACGGTCAGACCCTGTGCGCCACTCTGCCACAGGCGCAGACGTCTGGCCTGGCGGCAGGGACGGAGGCGATCGCTTACTTCAATGCCGATCGCATCATTCTCGCGACGTTATGCTGACCCCATTGACATTACGCGCCCGAAGTCGTATCCCTGATGCACATCGCTGCAAAAAATGGGATACATCATGTCATCATTGCAAATTTCGCAAGGCACGTTTCGCCTGAGCGATACAAAAACCTTAAAAATAGACCAGCTGAACCTGAGAGCGGGTCAAAGCTGGGCGTTCGTCGGTAGCAACGGCAGCGGCAAATCCGCCCTCGCGCGGGCCCTGGCTGGCGACCTGACCCTGCTCAGCGGCCAGCACGAAAGCCACTTCTCCCGCGTAACCCGCCTCTCCTTCGAGCAGTTACAGAAGCTGGTCAGCGACGAGTGGCAGCGCAATAACACCGACCTGCTGAGCCCCGGCGAAGAAGACACCGGCCGCACCACCGCGGAGATTATCCAGGATGAGGTGAAAGATCCTGCCCGCTGCGCGCGCCTGGCCGAACAGTTTGGCATCAACGCCCTGCTGGACCGCCGGTTTAAGTACCTGTCGACCGGGGAAACGCGTAAGACCCTGCTGTGTCAGGCCCTGATGACCGATCCGCAACTGCTGATCCTCGACGAACCTTTCGACGGCCTTGACGTCAACTCCCGCCAGCAGCTGGCTGCCCTGCTGGCCGACCTGCACCGCGCCGGCATCACCCTGGTGCTGGTCCTCAACCGCTTCGATGAGATCCCGGAGTTTGTGCAATTCGCCGGCGTGCTGGCTGACTGCACCCTCAGCGAGACCGGCGAGAAGTCTTCCCTGCTGCAGCAGGCGCTGGTCGCCCAGCTGGCGCACAGTGAAAAACTGGACGGCATCACCCTGCCGGAGCCGGATGTCCCACCAGCCCGTCATGCGCTGGCAGACTCGGCGCCGCGTATCGTGCTCAATGACGGGGTGGTCTCCTACAACGATCGCCCGGTCATCAATCACCTCTCATGGACCGTGAACCCGGGTGAACACTGGCAGATCGTCGGCCCCAACGGCGCCGGTAAATCCACGCTGCTGAGCCTTATCACCGGCGATCATCCGCAGGGTTACAGCAACGATCTGACGCTCTTTGGCCGCCGTCGCGGCAGCGGTGAGACCATCTGGGATATTAAAAAGCATATCGGCTACGTCAGCAGCAGCCTGCATCTGGACTACCGGGTCAGCACCAACGTCCGCAACGTCATCCTGTCGGGCTATTTTGACTCTATCGGCATTTATCAGGCGGTCTCGGACAAGCAGCACAAGCTGGTGCAACAGTGGCTGGATATTCTCGGCATTGATAAACGCACCGCCGACGCGCCGTTTCATAGCCTGTCGTGGGGCCAGCAGCGGCTGGCGCTTATCGTTCGCGCGCTGGTGAAGCATCCGACCCTGCTGATCCTCGATGAACCACTGCAGGGGCTGGATCCCCTGAATCGCCAGCTGGTGCGCCGCTTTGTCGACGTGTTGATTGGCGAAGGGGCCACACAGCTGCTGTTTGTCTCGCACCATGCGGAAGATGCCCCGGACTGTATTACCCATCGCCTGGCGTTCGCTCCCAGTGGAGACGGTTACACTTATCAGCTCGGTCCTGTGGCCTGATGCCCCCTGCCGGGGGTCGAAAGATCCCTGGTATTTTTCAGAAAAATAGCGGCAAAACCACCTAATCTACTGTATTAAAAATAAAAAATTTTAATTTATGTCGTTTCACCATCAAGTGTAAACGATTCCACTAACTTGCCCTGTGTCACACTTTTCACTTCTTTGATATGCTATCTTCCTCATACACGATAAGCCGAATGGAGCGAATCATGAAAGTTCTGGTTACAGGTGGTAGCGGTTACATTGGAAGTCATACCTGCGTTCAACTGCTGCTGCAGGGGCATGAGGTGGTGATCCTCGACAATCTCTGCAACAGCAAGCGCAGCGTACTGCCGGTGATTGAGCGTCTCGGCGGCAAAGAAGCCACCTTTATTGAAGGCGATATTCGTAACGAAGCGCTGATGACGGAGATCCTCCACGATCACGCCATTGAGGCGGTGATCCACTTCGCCGGGCTGAAAGCCGTCGGGGAGTCCGTCGCCAAGCCGCTGGAATATTACGACAATAACGTCACCGGCACACTGAAATTAGTTTCTGCCATGCGCGCCGCGGGCGTGAAGAACTTCATCTTTAGCTCCTCCGCCACTGTCTACGGCGATCAGCCGAAAATCCCGTATGTCGAAAGCTTCCCGACCGGCACCCCGCAAAGCCCTTATGGCAAAAGCAAACTGATGGTGGAGCAGATCCTGACCGACCTGCAGAAAGCCCAGCCGGAGTGGAGCATTGCCCTGCTGCGCTACTTCAACCCGGTCGGCGCCCACCCGTCGGGCGACATGGGGGAAGACCCGCAGGGGATCCCTAACAACCTGATGCCCTACATCGCCCAGGTCGCCGTCGGCCGTCGCGACTCGCTGGCCGTGTTTGGTAACGACTACCCGACCGAAGATGGCACCGGCGTACGCGATTATATCCACGTGATGGACCTCGCCGATGGCCACGTCGCGGCCATGGAAAAACTGGCTGACAAAGCCGGGGTGCATATCTACAACCTTGGCGCCGGCGTCGGCAGCAGCGTGCTCGACGTGGTCAATGCTTTCAGCAAGGCCTGCGGCAAACCCATTAACTACCATTTCGCGCCGCGCCGCGATGGCGACCTCCCGGCCTACTGGGCGGATGCTGCCAAGGCCGACCGCGAGCTGAACTGGCGCGTGACGCGCAACCTGGACGAAATGGCGCAGGACACCTGGCACTGGCAGTCCCGTCATCCGCAGGGTTATCCAGACTAAGGAACCTTCATGAGCGTATTTAACCCCGTTGACCATCCACATCGTCGTTATAACCCGTTAACCGGGCAGTGGATTCTGGTTTCTCCGCATCGCGCCAAGCGCCCCTGGCAGGGGGCGCAGGAAACGCCGGCAAAACAGACCTTGCCAGCCCACGATCCGGACTGTTTCCTGTGCCCGGGTAATACCCGGGTCACCGGCGACACCAACCCGAATTACACCGGTACCTATGTGTTTACCAACGACTTTGCGGCCCTGATGACCGACACCCCGGACGCACCGGAGAGTGACGATCCGCTGATGCGCTGTCAGAGCGCGCGCGGCACCAGTCGGGTGATCTGCTTCTCGCCAGACCACAGCAAAACGCTGCCGGAACTGAGCCCTGAAGCGCTGGAAGGCGTGGTTAAAACGTGGCAGGAACAGACCGCGGACCTCGGGAAACGCTACCCGTGGGTCCAGGTCTTTGAAAACAAAGGGGCAGCGATGGGCTGCTCCAACCCTCACCCGCATGGTCAGGTGTGGGCCAACAGCTTCCTGCCGAATGAAGCGGAACGGGAAGACCGTCTGCAGAAAGAGTATTACGCCGGACAGGGTCAGCCGATGCTGCTGGACTATGTTCAGCGCGAACTGGCCGACGGCAGCCGCACGGTGGTGGACACCGAGCACTGGCTGGCGGTCGTGCCCTACTGGGCCGCCTGGCCGTTCGAAACGCTGCTGTTGCCGAAAGCGCACGTGCAGCGTATTACCGATCTCACCGACGCCCAGCGCAGCGATCTGGCGCTGGCGTTGAAAAAGCTGACCAGCCGTTACGACAACCTGTTCCAGTGCTCATTCCCCTACTCCATGGGCTGGCACGGCGCGCCGTTTAACGACGAAGACCATCACCACTGGCAGCTTCACGCCCACTTTTATCCGCCGCTGCTGCGCTCCGCGACGGTCCGCAAGTTTATGGTTGGCTATGAAATGCTGGCCGAAACGCAGCGCGATCTGACCGCCGAGCAAGCTGCCGAACGACTGCGCGCCGTCAGCGACGTCCATTTTCGTGAATCCGGAGTGTAATGATGAGTCTGAAAGAGAAAACCCAATCCCTGTTTGCTGACGCCTTCGGCTATCCGGCCAGCCATGTCATTCAGGCGCCAGGCCGCGTCAACCTGATCGGCGAGCATACCGATTACAACGACGGTTTTGTGCTGCCCTGCGCCATCGACTACCAGACGGTGATCAGCTGCGCGCCGCGCGACGATCGTACCGTGCGGGTGATTGCCGCCGATTACGACAATCAGACCGATGAATTCTCTCTCGACGCGCCGATTATCAGCCACGATACCCAGCAGTGGTCGAACTATGTCCGCGGCGTGGTGAAGCATCTGCAGCAGCGGAACAGCCACTTTGGCGGCGCGGATCTGGTGATCAGCGGCAATGTACCGCAGGGTGCGGGGTTAAGCTCCTCAGCCTCGCTGGAAGTGGCCGTTGGCACCGTGTTCCAGCAGCTCTATCATCTGCCGCTAGACGGCGCGCAAATCGCGCTGAACGGCCAGGAGGCGGAAAACCAGTTCGTCGGCTGCAACTGCGGGATCATGGATCAGCTGATTTCGGCGCTGGGCAAAAAAGACCATGCGCTGCTGATCGACTGCCGTTCGCTGGGCACCAAAGCCGTCTCGATGCCGAAAGGCGTGGCGGTGGTGATCATCAACAGCAACTTTAAGCGCACCCTCGTCGGCAGCGAGTACAACACCCGTCGCGAACAGTGCGAGACCGGGGCGCGCTTCTTCCAGCAGCCCGCCCTGCGTGATGTCACTCTTGAGCAATTTAACGCCGTCGCCCATGAGCTGGATCCGGTCGTCGCGAAGCGCGTACGCCATGTGCTGACGGAGAATGCCCGCACCGTGGAAGCCGCCAGCGCCCTTGAAAAAGGCGACCTGAAGCGGATGGGTGAGCTGATGGCCGAATCCCACGCCTCGATGCGCGATGATTTCGAGATCACCGTCCCGCAGATCGACACTCTGGTGGAGATCGTTAAGGCCGCGATCGGTGATAAAGGCGGCGTACGCATGACCGGCGGCGGCTTTGGCGGCTGCGTGGTAGCGCTGGTCCCGGAAGATCTGGTCGATACCGTTCAGCAGGCCGTTGCTAAAACGTATGAAGCGAAAACCGGTATTAAAGAGACATTCTATGTCTGCAAACCGTCACAGGGGGCAGGCCAATGGTAACGCAAACCACCGCGCTGGCGCCGGACGGCCAGCCCTGGCAGCAGGTGACCCTGCGCAATAAGGCGGGGATGACCGTTACCGTGGCGGATTGGGGCGCGACGCTGCTCAGCGCCGAGGTGCCGCTGGCTGATGGCAGCCTGCGTCATCCGCTGCTGGGCTGTGCGAAGCTGGAGGACTATGCCCGCCAGGCCGCGTTTCTTGGCGCCTCGGTAGGCCGCTACGCCAACCGTATCGGCAATAGCCGCTTCCCGCTTGACGGCCAGCTCGTCAACGTCACGCCGTCAAACGACGCGGGCCACCAGCTCCATGGCGGCCCGGAAGGGTTTGATAAGCGCCGCTGGCGCATTGTCCGCGCCGACGAGCAGGAAGTGCTGTTCGCCCTGACCTCGCCCGATGGCGATCAAGGCTTCCCCGGCACTCTGCAGGCCACCGCGCACTATCGTCTGACCGACGATAACCGCATCGCGATTACCTATCGCGCCACCGTGGACCAACCCTGCCCGGTGAACATGACCAATCACGTCTATTTCAACCTCGACGGTGACCAGCGCGACGTGCGCCAGCACCAGCTGCAGATCCTCGCCCAGAGGTATCTGCCGGTGGAAAGCGACGGTATCCCGGGCGGTGAACTCAACGATGTTGCTAACACCAGCTTTGATTTCCGCCAGCCGAAAACCATCGCCGCCGACTTCCTCGCCGACGCCGATCAGCAAAAGGTGAAGGGATACGATCATGCCTTCCTGCTGGATGCCAAAGGCGACGCCAGCCAGCCTGCGGCGCAGGTCTGGTCGCAGGACGGCAAGCTGCAGATGACGGTCTATACCTCCGCTCCGGCGCTGCAGTTTTACTCCGGCAACTATCTCGGCGGCACCCCGTCGCAGACGACGGAGCCCTACGCCGACTGGCAGGGGCTGGCGCTGGAGAGCGAATTCCTGCCGGATTCGCCGAATCATCCGGAATGGCCGCAGCCGGACTGTGTGTTACGTCCAGGCCAGGAGTACGTCAGCCTGACGGAATATCAGTTTATCGCCCGATAACCGCTTGCGCCCCCCGCCGGGGGCGCTGCTTTTCGTCCCCGCCCTCCTCTCTGCCGCCTCTTTTTTCAGCAACCTGCTCTATTTTCCGTCACCAAAGGACAAAAAAATAACCTGTGTTTTACAAGCACCTTACACTGAGCCACTATTTTCGCTATGGTTAGGGATAAGCATTGCCGTGAGCCAAATCACGGCAATATAATGAGAATAGTTATCAATCAATAACACATACACCAACATATTCAGCGCACCGTTCGCGGCGCGAGGGATGGCGTGTAGAGAGGAGTAAGAGAATGGCTGTAACTAAGCTGGTACTGGTTCGTCATGGCGAAAGCCAGTGGAACAACGAAAACCGCTTCACCGGTTGGTACGACGTTGATCTGTCCGAGAAAGGCGTTAGCGAAGCGAAAGCGGCAGGTAAACTGCTGAAGGCTGAAGGCTTCAGCTTTGATTTTGCTTATACCTCCGTGCTGAAACGTGCCATCCACACCCTGTGGAACGTGCTGGACGAACTGGATCAGGCCTGGCTGCCGGTTGAGAAATCCTGGAAGCTGAACGAGCGTCATTACGGCGCGCTGCAGGGCCTGAACAAAGCGGAAACCGCTGAGAAATACGGTGACGAGCAGGTTAAACAGTGGCGTCGCGGCTTCGCTGTCACTCCGCCGGAGCTGACCAAAGACGACGAGCGCTACCCGGGCCACGATCCGCGCTATGCAAAACTGACCGACGCAGAACTGCCGACCACTGAAAGCCTGGCGCTGACCATCGACCGCGTCGTGCCTTACTGGAACGAAACCATTCTGCCGCGCCTGAAAAGCGGTGAGCGCGTGATCATCGCCGCTCACGGTAACTCCCTGCGCGCGCTGGTGAAATACCTCGACAACATGGGCGAAGACGAGATCCTCGAACTGAACATCCCGACCGGCGTACCGCTGGTGTATGAGTTCGATGAAAACTTCAAGCCGATCAAACATTACTATCTGGGCAATGCGGAAGAGATTGCGGCGAAAGCGGCTGCCGTCGCCAACCAGGGTAAAGCGAAGTAATTCCTCCCGGTGAGAACAAAAAAGCGTGGAAATCTCCACGCTTTTTTTATTGCCTGCGCCAGCGCAGATTCGCTTAGCCGCGGCGGGTTTTCACCGCGTCCGCTAGCTGACGCAGGATCGTTTCAGTATCCTCCCAGCCGATGCAGGCGTCGGTGACGCTCTTGCCATAGGTCAGCGGTTCACCGCTCTCGAGGCTCTGGTTACCTTCCACCAGATGGCTTTCAATCATCACGCCCATGATCGCCCGCTCACCGCCGGCAACCTGCTGGCATACGTCGGCGCCCACTTCCATCTGCTTTTTGAACTGCTTGCTGGAGTTGGCATGGCTGAAGTCGATCATCACCTGGGCCGGCAGGCCCGCTTTCGCCAGGCCGATCTTCACATCCGCCACGTGCTTCGCACTGTAGTTCGGCTCTTTGCCGCCGCGCAGAATAATATGGCAGTCGCCGTTACCGCTGGTATTGACGATAGCGGAGTGGCCCCACTTGGTGACCGACAGGAAACAATGCGGTGCGCCAGCGGCGTTAATCGCGTCGATAGCCACCTTGATGGTGCCATCGGTACCATTCTTAAAGCCTACCGGGCAGGAGAGTCCGGAGGCGAGCTCACGGTGAACCTGGGATTCGGTGGTACGCGCCCCAATGGCGCCCCAGCTCATCAGATCGGCGACATACTGCGGGGTGATCATGTCGAGGAATTCCCCCGCCGCCGGCAGGCCGCTGTCGTTAATGTCCAGCAGCAGTTTGCGCGCGATGCGCAACCCGTCGTTGATGCGGAAGCTGTTATCCATATGGGGATCGTTGATAAGCCCTTTCCAGCCGACGGTGGTGCGCGGCTTTTCAAAATAGACCCGCATGACGATCTCGAGCTCGCCCTTCAGCGCCTCGCGCAGGGGCAGCAGACGGGAAGCGTACTCTTTCGCCGCTGCCGGATCGTGAATCGAACAGGGCCCAATCACCACCAGCAGACGGTCATCGTCGCCCTTGAGGATCTGATGGATCGCTTTGCGAGCATGTGCAACGGTGTTTGCAGCATTTTCGGTAGCAGGGAATTTTTCCAGGAGCGCAACGGGAGGTAATAATTCGTTGATCTCTTTAATACGTAAATCGTCGTTCTGATAATTCATCTTCTTTCCAGCGTTGCCATACTTATTCAATGAAATGCAATCCCTCCAATCTATCTCTTCGCCGAAAAAGTGTAAACGTGATTTTACAGTAGTGATGGAATAATCCTGGAAATAGGCAAAAATACGCCATAAAGTAGCGAAACCAGGCTCATGTACTACAATAATTAACTGTTAAAGCTAATTAAGCCTTACGTTTCAGGATTATATAGTGACACTGCGATCGTCTGCGGAGTCTTTAACCATAGCGAGTCAGATCCCTGGCACACTCACCGCGGGAAGCGCATTTCCCCCCTTCCCGGCTTAACAGGAGTATCCGATGAATATGAAAAAACTGACGACCCTTTTGCTCACCGCCACCTTAGGTCTTGCCAGCGGCGCGGCCCTGGCGGCAGACACTGGCGCACAGTCCAACAATGGCCAGGCTAACTCTTCCGCGGATGCCGGTCAGGTGGCGCCAGATGCCCGTGAGAACGTGGCGCCAAACAATGTGGACAATAACCAGATCAATTCCGGCTCTGGCGGCACCATGCTCCATCCTGACGGCTCGACGATGAGCCAGGACAATATGTCGAGCGATGAAGTGCATAAAAACTCGATGTGTAAAGATGGCCGCTGTCCAGACACCGGTAAGAAACTGGACAATGGCGGCAGCATGAACCACGACAACAGCAAAACCGACGGCACCACCCAGTAAGTATGCGGTGGGCACAAACAGAGAAAAGGCGAGCACAGCTCGCCTTTTCTCTGTTTGTTATCGACCTCTGTTTATGATGTCATAGAATAATAATGATAACTATCAAGGGACGACACGATGGCCCACCCGCATTCGCACTCTCCTGCTCAGGCTCCGGACAGCAGTAACGCTCGCCGGCTGCTGTGGGCATTTATCGTCACCGCCGGTTTTATGTTGATTGAAGCCGTCGGCGGCGCGATCTCCGGTTCGCTGGCCCTGCTGGCGGATGCCGGCCATATGCTCACCGATTCCGCCGCCCTGCTGTTTGCGCTGCTGGCGGTTCGCTTCGCCAGCCGCCCACCGAATACCCGCCATACCTTTGGCTGGTTGCGTTTGACCACCCTGGCGGCGTTTCTCAATGCCATTGCCCTGGTGGTGATTACCATTTTGATTGTCTGGGAGGCCATTCAGCGCTTCCAGCATCCGCAGCCGGTGGCTGGCGTGACGATGATGGTGATTGCGGTCGCCGGCCTGCTGGCTAACGTACTGGCCTTCTGGATCCTGCATCGGGGGAGTGAAGAGCAGAATCTCAACGTGCGCGCTGCGGCGCTACACGTGCTTGGCGACCTGCTGGGCTCGGTCGGCGCGATCGTGGCAGCCGTGGTGATCCTCACCACCGGCTGGACGCCTGTCGACCCGATTCTTTCCGTGCTGGTTTCCTGCCTGGTATTACGTAGCGCCTGGCGGCTGCTAAAGGAGAGTCTGAATGAACTGCTGGAAGGCGCGCCGCGTTCGCTGGACGTCGCGGCCCTGCAGCGGGATATTCGCCGCTCTATCCCGGAGGTACGCGATGTTCACCACGTCCACGTCTGGCTGGTGGGGGAAAAACCGGTGATGACGTTGCATGTTCAGGTGGTCCCGCCGCACGATCATGATGCGTTACTCAACCGCATCCTGCATTTCCTGGAACATAAATATGAAATTGAGCATGCCACGGTGCAGATGGAGTACCAGCCCTGCAGCGGCCCGGAGTGCCATCTCAACACGATGCACGCCGGGCACGATCATCACCACCACCATTAGCCAGAAAACGCGTGAGAACCTCGCTCGCGCGCGCTGTTTATCCACATCCGGCTGCCGTTCAGCGCAATGAACGTCAGCAAAAGGTATTCCAGCGACATGGCATAGACGCCCTGGCGGGCAAAAATCACCACGCTTATCACGTTGACAATCACCCACAGCAGCCAGTTCTCGACATACTTGCGGGTCATTAAGATCATCGCCACCACCGACAGCACCGTCATGCAGGAGTCCCAGAACGGGAAGGCATCCGGCTGCAGCACCGGCATGGAGACCTGCAGACCCAGCGCTTGCATCAGGCTGACCGCAATCCGCGTCAGGAAAGCAAAGAACGGGTTGATAAACAGGGTCAGCAAGCCGATCGCCACCAAGCAGGCCGCCAGCCAGCCCAGCGCTTTGCTGCGCGGCAGCCAGCGGATCTGCAGCTCAGCCTCATGGTTGCTGCTTTGTCGCGACCAGGCATACCAGCCGTAAACGTTAGCGGCAAAGAAGAACAGCTGCAGCAGCAGGCTGGCATACAGCTGGATCTGAAAGAAGATGATGGCGAACAGCGTGACGTTGACCAGCCCGAAAGCATAGTTACTGATCTTCTCCAGGCTCGCCAGCCAGATGCACAGCAGCCCGGCGATGGTCCCCACCGCCTCTATCCAGGAGAGATCGTACCCCCCGGCGCCGATGGGTATATGTACTAAAATATTCTGCGTGCTAAAAAAATCCATTTCATCCCCTCAGCGTCTTGCGACGCGACAATACGTTATCCCCGTAGTGTAGCCGCAAAATCCAGCATCCGGTTAAGCGGAATCAATGCCCCGGTGCGCAGCGCTTCGTCGACGTGGATTTCGTGTTCAGCACCGCCCTGTTCGAGTCCCTCGGCAATGGCTTTCAGGCCGTTCATCGCCATCCACGGGCAGTGCGCGCAGCTGCGGCAGGTCGCCCCTTCGCCGGCAGTGGGCGCTTCCAGCAGCGTTTTCTCCGGTACCGCTTGCTGCATTTTATAGAAGATACCGCGATCGGTGGCCACGATCAGCTGGCGCTGGGGCAAGCTTTTCGCCGCCGCAATCAGCTGGCTGGTGGAGCCCACGGCATCCGCCATCTCGACAATCGCCTGCGGCGACTCAGGATGGACCAGTACAGCAGCTTCAGGATAGAGGGCCTTCATACGCGTCAGTGCCTGGGTTTTAAACTCATCGTGCACGATGCATGCCCCCTGCCAGCACAGCACGTCTGCGCCGGTCTGACGCTGGACATAGCGGCCAAGATGGCGGTCCGGCGCCCAGAGGATCTTTTGACCCAGGCTGTCCAGATGATCAATCAGTTCCACGGCGATACTGGAGGTAACCACCCAGTCGGCGCGGGCCTTCACCGCGGCGGACGTATTGGCATAAACCACCACGGTGCGATCGGGATGGGCATCGCAGAAGGCGTTGAATTCCTCAATCGGACAGCCCAGATCCAGCGAACACTCCGCGTTCAGGGTCGGCATCAGAATGGTCTTTTCCGGGCTGAGGATTTTGGCGGTTTCCCCCATAAATCGCACCCCGGCGACCAGCAGCGTGGAGGCCGAATGACGGGCGCCAAAACGCGCCATCTCCAGCGAGTCGGCGATACAGCCGCCGGTTTCTTCCGCCAGCTGTTGAATTTCAGGATCGGTGTAGTAATGCGCCACCATCACGGCGTCGCGCTCGCGCAGCAGGCGCTTGATTTTTTCGCGATAAAACTGCTTTTCGTCGACGGTCAGCGGCTGTGGTTTCGCTGGGAAAGGATAAATCGCCGTTTCAGGATCAAACATTACGCTCATCATGCAATCTCGTTTTACTGGCTTAACTCTAAGACCGTCAGTATGGCCTGTCTGCGCCTTAATACGGTCATGGTGTTTTATATGCTAAACAAGATAGCGGATTACGCGCAAAAAGTCGTGATGAATTTTGTACATCCGTCCGTATTCCGGGGACGATGGTGCGCATCTGCCCGAGCGACCGGTTCGTACCCTGGGTAGCCACGGTAAGCGCAACGTGACCGTGGAGTTATGCTGAAGTCGAATTTTGACGTATTGCGGATAGCAAAAAGGCGCCTTTAGGGCGCCTTTTTACATTGGTGGGTCGTGCAGGATTCGAACCTGCGACCAATTGATTAAAAGTCAACTGCTCTACCAACTGAGCTAACGACCCGCTCTGGTATTACCTGAATAATTTCACTCGACACCAATATTGAAATTGGTGGGTCGTGCAGGATGACTCGGCTTCGCCTCGCCCTACGGGCCGTTGCTGTCGCAACGTTATCCTTCACGTTCAACATCTAAGTTAAATGCTGAAACTGGTGGGTCGTGCAGGATTCGAACCTGCGACCAATTGATTAAAAGTCAACTGCTCTACCAACTGAGCTAACGACCCGCTCTGGTATTACCTGAATAATTTCACTCGACACCAATATTGAAATTGGTGGGTCGTGCAGGATGACTCGGCTTCGCCTCGCCCTACGGGCCGTTGCTGACGCAACGTTATCCTTCACGTTCAACATCTGAGTTAAATGCTGAAATTGGTGGGTCGTGCAGGATTCGAACCTGCGACCAATTGATTAAAAGTCAACTGCTCTACCAACTGAGCTAACGACCCGAGTGGTGGGTGATGACGGGATCGAACCGCCGACCCCCTCCTTGTAAGGGAGGTGCTCTCCCAGCTGAGCTAATCACCCGAAACTGCGCTGGATACTACCGATACTGCGTCCACCGACCCCATCATTCACGTTTAACACCGATGTTCGATGTTAAAGATGGTGGGTCGTGCAGGATTCGAACCTGCGACCAATTGATTAAAAGTCAACTGCTCTACCAACTGAGCTAACGACCCGGTGGTGGGTGATGACGGGATCGAACCGCCGACCCCCTCCTTGTAAGGGAGGTGC
>NZ_PIBN01000012.1:0-160023 GCF_002806655.1 Klebsiella sp. K-Nf6
CGAACTACTACGCGCCGCAGTCAGAACGGAGCATCATCTGGAACGATCCGGAGATCGGGATTGACTGGCCGGCGCTGAGCGACAGCGCGCTGTCGCTGTCGGAGAAAGATCTGCAGGCGCATACGCTGGCCAACGCGGAAGTGTATATCTAGTGATGACCTGCATTCGGGCTCAAAAAATTACCAGAGCCTGAATCCAGTATATAAATTAAGGTATGTCTAAGCGATGCTGAAGTATTTCTTGAAAAACAAAACCCTCATCTTGAAACTGGCGAAAAGAGATATTGATTCTAAATATAAGGGATCTTTTATCGGCGGTTTTTGGGCAGTTGTTAACCCAGTAATTATGTTATGTGTTTATTCGTTTGTATTTTCAGAAGTCTTCAAGGCTAAATGGGGTAGTTTAGAAGGAGGGAAAGGGACCTTCGCAGTAGTATTGTTTGCTGGGTTGATTATATTCAACTTCTTAGCAGAGTGTTTAAGTCGAGGACCGACATTATTTACCAGTAATGTAAATTACGTTAAGAAAGTTGTTTTTCCACTTGGCTGTCTTCCGTTTAGCATTTTTCTTTCGGCCGTGTTTAATTTCTTTATAAGTTTCATAATTTTGCTCATTGCTCAACTAATTGTCTTCAATTCAGTGCCTTGGACAATTTTATTCTTTCCGTTGTTGTTGATTCCTTTGTTTCTTATCGGTTTTTCATTAATTGTTATTTTTTCAACCATTGGCGTATATTTTCGAGATATAGCTCAGGCTGTGCCAATTATGATAACGTTTCTGATGTTTTTATCTCCGATATTTTATCCGTTAAGCGCAATTCCTAAAAGTTTTCAGGATGTTATGATGTACAACCCGTTGGCGTTTTTAATAGAAAACACACGGGATGTATTAATCTTTGGCAAAAACATGTCAATTGAATCATATTCAATTCTGTATGTTTCAAGTATTATATTTTACATTATTGCAATGAAAATATTCCAGAAGGCTAAAAAAGGTTTTGCAGATGTCCTATAATTCAGTTAAATGCGAAGCTGTCATTCAAGTAGAACATATTACAAAAATTTTTCGCATCTACAACACTCCAAAAGATCGGATAAAAGAATTCCTGGCAAATTTACCACGCCGAGTTGCTGGGGCAAAGCGTATAAAGAAACATAAAGAATTCTATTCACTTAATGATGTCTCCTTAACTATTAATAAAGGAGAGACAATTGGGATCATTGGTGCCAACGGCGCAGGTAAATCAACCCTATTGCAAATTATTTGTGGGACGCTGTCGCCAACGAATGGCAATGTAACTGTAAACGGTAGAGTGGCTGCTCTCTTAGAGCTTGGTGCTGGGTTTAACCCTGATTTCACAGGTAGAGAAAATATTTTTATCTCAGCATCAATAATGGGGCTAACTGACGAGCAAATAAAAGAACGTTTCGACAGTATCGTTGAGTTTTCCGAAATTGGAGAGTTTATTGAGCAACCGGTAAAAACATATTCTAGTGGTATGTTTGTACGGTTGGCATTTTCAATTATCGCTCACGTTGATGCAGATATTTTAATCGTAGATGAAGCGCTTTCGGTTGGTGATGCGTTCTTTGTTCAAAAATGTATGCGTTTTCTACGGGCATTTATGGAACATGGTACTGTGCTCTTCGTTAGCCATGATACCGCTTCAATTGTAAACTTATGCGATCGTGCTATCTGGATTGATCATGGGCAGAAGAAGATGGAAGGTTCTGCGAAAGATGTTTCGGAAGCTTATCTTGCTGCATTATTTAAACAGAGTAACAGGAATGTATCCGTCAAGCGTCAAAACAAGGATGTTACCGAGGTTGTAGCTTATAAAGATATGCGTACTAGTTTTATTAATGCTAGTAATTTACGTAATGATATAGAACTGTTTTCTTTTAATGATGAAAGTAAACAGTTTGGTGAGAATGGCGCAGAGATCTATAGTGTAAGGCTAGAGGATCAAAACGGTGAACCCTTATCATGGGTAGTTGGTGGTGAAGAAGTTAAGCTTAGAATAAGTGTTAAATGCTTGAAAAGTATGTTTAGCCCAATAATCGGTTTCTATATAAAAGACCGACTTGGACAAACCTTATTTGGTGATAATACATACCTTTCTTATATGGATACACCACTCAGTATGCAACCTAATGACAATATGGATAGCATTTTCGAGTTTAACATGCCTATACTTCCAGTCGGTGAATATAGTATTTGCGTCGCAGTAGCAGAAGGTAGTCAGCAAGAACATATCCAACATCACTGGATACATGATGCGGTAATTTTTAAATCGCATTCTTCCAGTACGGTGACTGGGCTAGTCGGTATTCCAATGAAAAATATTAGTATCTCGGTGAATTAAGAGTAATTATTTTATGACTATGATTAATAAATCAATGCTTTCCAGACCTAGAAAACTGACTTTCCCATTTGGCTGGTGCGGCCATATCCCCTTTGTCAGTTGGCTTGTTGAGGAAATGAAACCGGGTACTATTGTTGAATTAGGTACGCATTCAGGAAATTCATATTTTGCAATCTGCCAGGCTGTCCTGGAAAATAATACCGGTTCCAAATGCTATGCTGTTGATACGTGGCAGGGGGATGAGCATGCTGGTAGCTACAGTGAAGATGTTTTCAGGGATGTAAGTGCATGGAATCAGCAGTATTTCTCTGCATTTTCAAATTTAATGCGCATGACCTTTGATCAGGCGAACGAATATTTTTCTGCAGGTAGCGTTAATTTATTGCATATCGACGGCTTACATACCTATGAAGCTGTTAAACATGACTTTGAATCCTGGAAATCAAAATTAGCAGATGATGCGGTTGTCCTGTTCCATGACACCAATGTCCGTGAACGAGGATTTGGTGTATGGCAGCTTTGGGATGAACTTCAACAACAGTATCCATCTTTTGAATTTTTGCATTCATATGGCCTGGGTGTGCTTTTTGTAGGCAAAAAAAGCCAAGCTCTTTATGAAAAGTTGGCTTCTTTTGGTGAGCCTGCTCTCATTCGAGAAGCATTTTCACGCCTAGGTGAGTTAATTACTCTACGCGAAGAAGCCCATAATCATATCCAGCATATTGAATCAGCCAGATCCGTTCTTGAGAGTCAAAACCAAGAACTTCAGCATCAACTTAATAAATCAAAAGAAGAAAACGAACTCTATATAAAGAGAATCCAGGAAGATAAAAATATTAAAAATGTTATGGCTGGCAGAATCCATGAACTGGAAAACAGTCAGCATCATATTTCCGGCAATGTCCATGCACTCGAAAAGGAAATTGAGCGGCTGATTAATACTAACTCGTGGAAAATCACTAAGCCGCTAAGATTCATGTTTCGAGTACTCCGCGGCCAACAGAAAGATGCGATGTGGCATATTAAAAAAGAAGTCCGTAACATTGCCAAGTCAGCTTATTATCGAACCCCTTATAAGTATCGCGAACAACTATTAACCATGGCATTTAAGGTTCGACCTAGTTGGTTCACTAGTCATCCTAAATTTATGGCTGCTCATTCTCTGATATCAAATGAATTAGAGGTAAGTGATAAGCTTATCGATATTAATTTATTAAGTGACGATATTAATACACAGCCTGGAAGAATTGCTGTTCAATGTCATATTTTTTATCCAGACTTAATCGATGAATTTGTGGCACAATTGTCAACAATGCCGTTTAAGTTCGATGTTTACATTTCAGTAACAAATGAAGAAGCCAAACAACAATGCAACCTGCAATTTAAGAAGATTAAAAATATCGAAAATCTCGATGTGCGAGTAGTGCCTAATCGCGGTCGTGATATTGCTCCAGTATTCGCCGAATTTGGTTCCGCCTTAAAACAATATGATTTTATTTGTCATATTCAAAGTAAGAAGTCATTATATAATGAGGGAAAAACAACCGGTTGGCGAGAGTATTTACTGAATGGTTTGTTCGGTTCGGAATCTAATGTAAAACGGATATTTAAAGCCTTTAATGATGATGAAAAATTAGGGATTGTCTACCCACAGGTCCATCATACTTTACCTTATATGGCATTTACCTGGCTAGCCAACAAACAGCAAGGCAGTGAACTTTGCGCAAAAATGGGAATAGCCTGTCCTGATGGATATTTCAATTTCCCCGCAGGGTCAATGTTTTGGGCTCGTGTAGATGCTTTGTCCCCGTTATTCGAGATGAATTTAGCGTGGCAAGATTTTCCTGAAGAAAAAGGACAGACTGATGGGACTACAGCACATGCAATTGAACGTTTGTTAGGTATAGTCCCTCAGGCTATGAATTATGGTTCATTAATTATAAAAGACTGCGACAATGAGTCAAAATCCACTTTCCGTTGGGATCATCAATATTTCCCTAGAACGTTAGAGTCGATTCATCAAATAATTTCTGATCCAAGCAAAAAAATTATCGCTTTTGATATTTTTGATACTCTCTTGATTCGCCCTTTACTTCATCCTGATCATACAAAGCAGATCATTGCCAGCCAATTGTCTGCTGAGGAAGCGTCCGAATTTCTGTCTAAAAGGCCTGCCGCAGAACAGAGTGCAAGGCACCGCGCTGGGCGGGATATCAGTATTGACGATATCTATAATGAATTGCAGCAACATTATCAGGTTGAACATTCAGTCGCCAAAAAGTTTCGTGAGCTCGAAGAGCGGGTTGAAATTGCTTCTGTTTCGGCTCGGCCGGATATGTTGGAAATTTTTGAGTTTGTCAAAAAGAGTGGTAAAAAAATCGCTATTGTCAGCGATATGTTTTTACCGCTTGAAACTATCGTTAATATGCTCGAATCTAATGGTTTTACCGGATGGGATAAAATTTATTTATCATCAGATAAAGGTAAAAGAAAGGATACGGGTGAACTGTATGAGCTCCTTCTTGCCGAATATGGTGTTTCTGGTAATGAAGTTGTAATGATTGGTGATAACGAGCGAAGTGATTTACAGTTACCTTGCGATTGGTTTAACATCCTCGGTTTGCATCTTGTGAGAGCTACGGACTTAGCACTTCATATTCCGGAGTTTGCACCAGTAGCACAGCAGGCCTTTAAGTCAGATCTTAACGGAGAACTTACTTTTGGCCTTATAACGAAGAAAAATTTGAGTCAAATTTGTAATTTTTCTCCCGAAAAACTTAAGCTATTCTCTTCTAGTCCCTATCAAATTGGTTATAATCTTGCTGGGCCCTTGCTTACTGCATTTGCTGAATGGCTTAGAAAATGTGCTGCAAAAGACGGCGTGCAGGACTTATATTTTCTTGCGAGAGAAGGGAAAATCATTAAAGCAATTTATGATCTTTGGTGTGATGGAGCGGAAACTACACCTCAAAGTCATTATCTGATACTGTCTCGTCGTGCGGTTAACGTACCAAATGTGACAACATTGGATGATGTACTGAATATAGCTAAGTCGACTTTCTTTGCTAATACGCTCGAGATGTTTTTACGTGAACGTTACGGATTAACTCTTCCGGAAGGAAAACTATCTTCTTTATACTCCTCTGGGCTGTGGGCTAAAGGCAAATTAGTGGAGGTTCATAATGAAGATATTTCTGAAATCAAACCATTACTGGAATATATTCTGCCAGATATCCTTGCTGAAGCACATGCTGAAAAACAGGGCTTATTACAATACCTGCAGCAAGAAGGGTTTATAAAGTCAGCCCACAAAACAGTTGTTGATGTCGGATATTCCGGTACGATCCAGAAATCACTTATTAATATCGTAACTGACAGGGTTGATGGTTATTATATGGCAACATCTGAAGTTGCAGGAAAAGGATTGAATAACGGAAGTGAGGCGCATGGTTGTTTTATTGAGAACTCTGTCTCCCTGCAGAATGATAATTCATTAGTTTTGCGCCATAGCTTCGTACTTGAAAAATTGTTAAGCTCGGATGATACCCAAATTGTTAAATATATCCTGGAAAACGCGACCGTTACGCCAGTATATAAACAACAGCGTCCAGAAGAGCTTATAACAAAAGACATCAGAACGGAGTTACAAAAGGGCTGCATGGATTTCGTTCGTGATGCAAGAGATGTACGAAATACGCTTTACCCTGATTTTTCGCCTTCATTGACAATAGCTGATTCTTTATATAGTGAGTTTATTTCAAGTTGCAATCGAAAAGAAAATGACTTCGTGAAAAAAATGACCTTAGATGATGATTATTGTGGTCGTGGTTTAGTAAATTAAATTAAAAATAACCCCTCTATCCGCGAATAGCAGATAGAGGGGCAGGGTTTCAGAATGAACCGAAGTGTTGCTATTTTAATGGCTGTAAGAAATGGTCAGGAATACCTTCAGCCCCAACTTGATTCATTTCTTAACCAAACATATAAGAACTGGTGTTTATATGTTTCTGATGATGGCTCGACCGATTCGACAGCCGAAATTGTTAATAACTTTTATCTTTCTCATCCAGAGATTTCTGGTTTTCTAAAAAAAGGCCCTTGTCTCGGTTTCTGCCAAAATTTTCAGTCCATGATCAACGATGCAAAAATCATTGCTGATTATTATGCTTTTTCTGACCAGGACGACATTTGGTTACCCGAAAAAATAGAAAATGCAGTTCGCTTTCTGGACAGTGTCCCCTCAGATACTCCTGCTCTCTATTGCTCGGCTACTACTCTTATTGATCAGGCTGGTAATATTATTGGGGAATCACTTTCACCCAATAAGGCACTCAGTTTTGCCAATGCTCTGTTGCATAATGTTGCTAGCGGCAATACTATGGTATTCAATCATAAAGCCAGAGAGTTATTAATGGCTGCCTCGTCTGAAGAAATGGTGGTACATGATTGGTCGCTCTATCAGATAGTAAGCGCATGCAATGGACGCATTTATTTTGATCACACCCCTGGAGTGTTGTATCGCCAACATAGTAATAATGTGATTGGTGATGGACGTAATATTTTTCTACGTGTGCGTAATTTCTTTTCATCTTTTAAAGGAAATCGCGCAGACTGGAATAAACGGAATAAAACCGTTCTCGATAAGATAGTGGCTCACTTCGGTGAGAATGAAAAGCAAGTTTATTATAACTATAATAATATAAGTAAAAGTAGGTTTTTGAAAAGGATTTATTTTTACATAAAATCTGGTGTTTACCATCAATATAAACTCGGTACATTATCAACCATAATTTACGTTTGTGTTGGGAAAATGTAGTAAGGTGCTATGTGAATATACTAGCTTCGCTTGTTCTTTATAAACATTCTTTTCAAGAAATTGAGCTTACGCTTGATTCGTTATTAAATGAAAAGAATATCGATAAACTAGTTATAGTGGATAATGGTTCTTTTTGTACCTGGTTGGATGATTATAAGCACGATAAAGTTGATGTCATAAGATTAACTGATAATGAAGGTTTTGGCGCAGGGCATAATAAAGTTTTTGAACATTATAAAAACCAATGTGGTTATTTTTTGATTTGTAATCCTGACATTTACTATGCTCAGGGCGAGGTTGATAAACTGTTTTCCTTTTGTAAGGAAAATTCGGTCGACCTTTCAGTCCCTAAAATCATATATCCAAATGGTGCATTGCAATATGCGACAAAGCTATTGCCGGCACCATTTCAACTTTTCGGACGTCGATTTCTCTCATCATTTTTTCCCAACATAAATAATGAGTATGAATTGCGTAACGCTAATTTTAATGCTGCATTCTACGCGCCATCGATGTCAGGATGTTTTATGATGGTGAGCAATAACGCCATTCTACAAGTTCAAGGTTTCGACCTTCGATTCTTCATGTATTTAGAGGATGTCGATTTTTCGCGCCGTATCAGTGCGGGGAATTTTAATGTTGTTTATTGTCCTGATTCTACAGTCGTTCATCTATCGCAAAGAAAATCATATCACAGCTTTAAATTCCTGTTTTATCATATGACCTCTGCGATTAAATATTTCAATAAGTGGGGTTGGTTTTTTGATAAAGAAAGACGACAACTCAACAAACGTTGTCTTTCATCATTACCCACCAGATCGGAATAATGGCTTGTAACATGAGTTAATGGTAAATAAAAGGCAGATTTGAGGACAAATCTGCCTTTTATATTTGCGGAATTAACTAGTACTAATATTACTTATGCCGTGCTCTTAAATTATCAATCACTTCCCCGAGATCCAGCCCCTGGTCCTGCAGCAGCACCAGCAGGTGGTACATCAGGTCCGACGCCTCATTCTTCAGCTCAAAGCGGTCGTTCACCGTGGCGGCCAGCGCGGTCTCCACGCCTTCTTCCCCCACTTTCTGCGCAATACGCTTGGTACCGCTGGCATACAGCTTCGCCGTGTAGGAGCTCTCCGGGTCGGCATGCTTACGCTCGGCCAGCAGTTGCTCCAGCTGATAGAGGAACAGCCACTGGTGGCCAGTTTCGCCGAAGCAGCTGGTGGTGCCTTTGTGGCAGGTCGGTCCGATCGGGTTTACCAGCACCAGCAGCGTATCGTTGTCACAATCCGGCGTGATGCTCACCACGTTGAGGACATTGCCCGACGTTTCACCCTTGGTCCACAGCCGCTGTTTGGTGCGCGAGTAAAAGGTGACCTTGCCGGTGGCTTCGGTTTTCTCCAGCGCCTCCTTGTTCATGTAGCCCAGCATCAGCACCTCGCCGGATACGGCGTGCTGCACGATGGCCGGCATCATGCCGTCCGTTTTATCCCAGTCCAGCTGTTCAGTCAACATACCCTTATCTCCACGCCCTGTGCCGCCAGGTACGCTTTCAGTTCGCCAATATTAATAATCTGTTTGTGGAATACCGAGGCCGCCAGCGCGCCGTCAACGTTGGCGTCGCGGAAGGCTTCGAGGAAGTGTTCCATGGTGCCCGCGCCGCCGGAGGCGATCAGCGGGACATGGCACACCGCGCGAACCTTCGCCAGCTGCTGCAGGTCGTAACCGTTGCGCACCCCGTCCTGGTTCATCATGTTGAGGACGATCTCGCCCGCGCCGCGCTTCTGCACTTCCTCCACCCAGTCGAGGGTTTCCCACTGCGTCACCCGGGTGCGACTCTCGTCGCCGGTATACTGGTTGACGTGATATTTGCCGGTCTCTGCATCAAACCAGGTATCAATCCCCACCACAATGCACTGCACGCCAAAGCGGTCGGCAAGGCGGGTGATCAGCGTCGGGTCAGCGAGAGCAGGGGAGTTAATCGAAATCTTATCGGCGCCGAAGGAGAGGATCTGCGCCGCGTCTTCCAGCGACTTGATCCCGCCCGCCACGCAGAAAGGAATATCGATCACTTCCGCCACGCGCGACACCCAGCTCTTGTCGACCACCCGGCCGTCGCTGGAGGCGGTGATATCATAGAACACCAGTTCGTCGGCCCCTTCGTCGGCATAGCGCTTGGCCAGCGGGACGATGTCGCCAATGATCTCGTGATTACGGAACTGCACGCCTTTCACTACCTGGCCGTCGCGGACGTCGAGGCAGGGGATTATCCGTTTTGCCAGCATTGAATGGCCTCCGTTACGTTGAATTTACCTTCCAGCAGCGCGCGACCGACAATCACGCCACGCACCCCGGTGCCGCGCAGCGCGGCAATATCATTAAGATCGCCGATGCCGCCGGATGACTGAAACGCCACCTGCGGGTAGCGGGCGCAGACTTCCTCGTACAGCGAGACGTTAGAGCCTGCCAGCGTGCCGTCGCGGGAAATATCGGTGCACAGCACATGCTGCAGGCCGACCGGCAGATAACTCTCCACCAGCTCCTCCAGCGTCACGCCGGAGTTTTCCTGCCAGCCGCTGACTGCCACCTGCTTGTTGCCGTCAGCGTCAATGCGCACGTCGAGCGCCAGCACCAGCCGTTCAGGGCCAAAGCGTTTAAACCAGCCTTTCACTTCCTCCGGGGACTTCACCGCGGTGGAGCCGACCACCACGCGGGCGACGCCGGCTTCAAGCAGGGCCGCGACATCCGCTTCGGTCCGCACGCCGCCGCCAACCTGTACCGGGACGTCAACGCCGGCGACCAGCGATTTCAGCAGCGGGATCTGGCGTTTCGCCGGATCCTTCGCCCCGGTCAGGTCGACCAGGTGCAGGACTTCCGCCCCCTGAGCGGCATAGGACTGCAGGCGCGGCAGCGGATCGCTGCCGTAGTCGCGCTGCTGGCCGTAATCGCCCTGGTGGAGACGAACGACGGTGCCGTCGATTAAATCTAAAGCAGGAATAATCATCACATCTCCAGGAAGTTTTTCAGCAGCTGCGCCCCGGCGTTCCCGGAGCGCTCCGGGTGGAACTGCACGCCAAAGAAGTTATCTTTCTGCACCGCGGCGGTGAACGCCTCGCCGTAATTGCACTGGGCGATGGTGTACGGATTGACCGGCATGGCGTAGCTGTGCACGAAGTAGAAATACGCGCCTTCTTCAATGCCGCGGAACAGACGATCGCCTGCTTTGGCATACACCCGGTTCCAGCCCATGTGCGGCAATGGCAGACCGTGGTCGGTCATCTTCGGCACCTCTTCTTCGATAATGTCCAGCAGATCGACGCCGTTGTTCTCCTCGCTGCGCTTGCCGAGCAGCTGCATGCCCAGGCAAATCCCCAGCACTGGCTGGGTACAGGCTTTGATCAGGTCGATCAGATCGCGGTCGCGCAGCTGGTCCATCGCCGCCTGGGCGGTGCCGACGCCGGGAAGAAACAGTTTATCGGCACGCAATACCACCTCCGGATCGCGGCTGACCACCGGCTCATAGCCGTGGCGGCCAATCGCCGATTTCACCGAATTGAGGTTGGCGCACCCGGTATCAAGGATCACCACATTCATCACAGCACCCCTTTGGAAGACGGCAGGGCATCGCCCTGGACGCGGATCGCCTGGCGCAGCGTACGGCCAAAGGCTTTGAACAGGCTCTCCACGCGGTGGTGATCGTTCTTGCCCTTGGTTTTCAGGTGCAGGGTCACCGCCATGGTGTAAGAGAGCGAGCGGAAGAAGTGTTCCACCATCTCGGTGCTCAGATCGCCGACGCGCTGATAGGTGAAGTCCGCCTTATACTCCAGGTGCGGACGGCCAGATATATCCAGCGCGCAGCGGGCGAGACACTCGTCCATCGGCAGCACGAAGCCGAAGCGGTTGATACCGCGCTTGTCGCCAAGCGCCAGCTTCAGGGCTTCGCCGAGGGCCAGGCCGGTATCTTCCACGGTGTGGTGATCGTCGATGTACAGATCGCCGCCGACGTTAATCTCCATGCGGAAGCCGCCGTGAGTGGCGATTTGGTCGAGCATATGGTCAAAAAAGCCGACACCGGTGTGGATCTTGCTGCCGCCTTCGCGGTCCAGCCACACCTTCACGTCCACCTGGGTCTCTTTGGTGATGCGCTCGACGTGGGCATAGCGGTCGCGGCGGGTCAGCTGCTCGCTGATGGTCGGCCAGTCCAGGGTCTCACGGTCATAGCGCAGGCCGGTAATCCCCATGTTATCCGCCAGCTCAAGGTCGGTGACCCGGTCGCCAATCACATAGCTGTGGCTCTTATCCAGCACGCCGTCTTCCAGCCACGGCAGCACCAGCTGCGTTTTCGGCTTGCGGCAGGCGCAGTTGTCGCCCGGGAAGTGCGGGCAAATCAGCACCTCTTCGAAATTGACGCCCTGTGAGGCGAAGATCTGCATCATCAGGTTATGCGGGCCATCAAACGCTTCCTGCGGCAGACTGTCGGTTCCCAGGCCATCCTGGTTGGTGATCATCACCAGCTTATAGCCTTCCTGCTGCAGCTTCAGCAGCGCCGGGATCACCTGCGGCTCAAACGCCAGCTTGTCGAAACGGTCCACCTGGAAATCCACCGGCGGTTCGGAAATCAGGGTGCCGTCACGGTCAATAAAGAGATACTTCTGGGTCATACATTCTCCGCAGTCAAGGCGTCAATCACGCGCTGGCTCTCGGCACGGGTACCGATAGTGATACGCAAACAGCCGCTTAATGAAGGTTGTTTATTCTGGTCACGTAAGATAATGCCCTGATCCCACAAAGATTTAAACACTGCGCTGGAGGCGGTTATCCGCGCCAGAACGTAGTTCGCCTCGGAATCGAAGACCTGCTCCACGCAGGCGATGCCGCGCAGCTGTTCCACCAGGTAGCGGCGCTCGTCGAGGATCTGCGCCACGCGCTGGCGCATCGCCGCGATCCCTTCCGCGCTCAGCGCCTGGGCGGCGATATCGGCCACCGGCGTGGAGAGCGGATACGGAGCGATCACTTTCAGCAGCACGTTAATCACCTCGGCGTTGGCGAGGGTGAAGCCGCAGCGCAGGCCGGCGAGGGCGAAGGCTTTGGACAGCGTGCGCAGTACCACCAGGTGCGGATAGTCGCTGAGCCAGCCGGCGAGCGTCGCCTGCGGGCAGAATTCAATATAGGCTTCGTCGGCGACCACGATGGCTTTATCGCGGGTCATCTCCAGCAGGTCGCGTATCGACTGCGGATCGATGATCTGACCGGTCGGGTTGTTCGGGCTGCAGACAAAGACCACCTTCACGCCGTCCAGCTGCGCCTCGATACCCGGCAGGTCGAGCTGCCAGTCGGCGAGAGTCGGCACGGTGCGGCATTCGACGCCGATGGTCTCGGCGCTGACGCTGTACATGCCGTAGGTGGGCGGGCAGTAGAGTAGCGCGTCTTTGCCGGGCTCACAGAAAGCGCGGATCAGCAGCTCAATCCCTTCGTCGGCGCCGCGGCTGACCAGCACCTGCTCCGGTTTGACGTCGGCGTAGCGGGCGTAGCTCTCGATGACTGCCTTCGGCTGCGGCTCCGGATAGCGGTTCATCGTTTGCGCGGTAAGCTGGAAAGCCACGGCGGTCGGGAATTCGTTGGCGTTCAGCCAGACGTCGCCTTTGCCGCCCAGACGGCGAGCGGATTGATACGGGGTCAGCGCACGGACGTTGGCGCGGGCTAAATCTTCAATGCTCATGCTTGCTCCTTCAGGGCGGCAACGCGCAGCGTTACGGCGTTTTTGTGGGCGTCAAGGCGCTCGGCGGCGGCCAGGATCTCAATCGTTGAGGCGAGGGCGGCAAAGCCGTCGCGCGACAGCTCCTGCACGGTCATCCGCTTCTGGAAGTCGGCCAGGCCGAGGCTCGAACAGGTGGCGGTATACCCATAGGTCGGCAGGACGTGGTTGGTGCCCGAGGCGTAATCGCCCGCGGATTCCGGTGACCAGTCACCGAGGAAAACCGAACCGGCGCTGGTGATGCTGTCCACCAGCTCGCGGGCCTGACGGGTCTGAATGATCAGGTGCTCCGGACCATACTGGTTGGAGATAGCCACGCACTGCGCCAGGTCGCGGGCCACGATGATCCGGCTGGCGGAGAGGGCCACGCGGGCGGTTTCCGCGCGCGGCAGGGCGGCCAGCTGGCGTTCGACGGCCTCAGCGACGCGGCTGCCGAGGTCGGCGTCCGGGGTCAGGAGGATCACCTGCGAGTCCGGGCCGTGTTCCGCCTGCGACAGCAGGTCGGAGGCGACAAAGTCCGGGGTGGCGCCGCTGTCGGCGATCACCAGCACTTCCGACGGGCCGGCCGGCATGTCGATGGCTGCGCCGTCCAGACGCTGGCTGACCTGACGTTTGGCTTCCGTGACGTAAGCGTTACCCGGGCCAAAGATTTTATCCACCTTCGGCACCGACTCGGTCCCGAGGGCGAGGGCGGCGATGGCCTGGGCGCCGCCAACGTTAAAGATGGTTTTCACGCCGCACAGCTGCGCGGCATAGAGGATCTCATCGGCGATCGGCGGCGGCGAGCAGAGCACCACCTGCTGACAGCCGGCGATGCGCGCCGGCGTCGCCAGCATCAGCACCGTGGAGAACAGCGGCGCCGAGCCGCCCGGAATATACAGCCCGACGGAGGCGATAGGGCGGGTGACCTGCTGGCAGCGCACCCCCGGCAGCGTTTCGACATCCACCGCCTGCAGCTGTTGCGCGTTGTGGAAGGTCTCGATGTTTTTCACCGCCACCGCCATCGCCTGCTTCAGCTCGTCGCTGAGGCGTTCGCCGGCGGCGGCGATCTCCGCCTCGCTCACCTGCAGCGCGGCGACGGTGGTTTTATCAAACTTCGCGCTGTATTCGCGCAGCGCCGCGTCGCCGTTGGCTTTGACGTTATCGAGGATCTCCGCCACCGTTTTACTGATGCTGTCGGAGGCGGAAATCGCCGGGCGCGTTAAGAGTTGTTGCTGTTGGTCTGCGCTACAGCCGTTCCAGTCGATGATTGTGTTGAAGCTCATGATTGTTTTCCCCTGTGTGTCCCGTGACCGGCTGGCCGATTACTCCATCATCTTCTCAATCGGCAGCACCAGAATGGAGCTGGCGCCCAGCGCTTTCAGTTTTTCCATGGTCTCCCAGAACAGGGTTTCGCTGCTGACCATGTGCATCGCCACGCGCTGCTTGTCACCTGCCAGCGGCAGAATAGTCGGACGCTCGGCGCCCGGGAGCAGGGCAACCACTTCTTCCAGGCGTTCGGTCGGGGCGTGCATCATGATGTATTTCGACTCGCGGGCCTGGATCACGCCCTGAATACGGGTCAGCAGGCGGTCAATCAGCTGCTGTTTGGCGTCGGCCATCTCGCCGTCGCGCTGGATCAGGCAGGCTTTGGAGCGGTAGATCACTTCCACTTCGCGCAGGCCGTTGGCTTCCAGGGTGGCGCCGGTGGAGACGAGGTCGCAGATGGCGTCGGCGAGGCCGGCGCGCGGCGCCACTTCCACGGAGCCGTTCAGCAGACAGGATTTAAAGGAGATACCTTTTTGATCGAGGTAGCGCTTCAGCAGGTGCGGGTAAGAGGTGGCGATGCGTTTGCCGTCCAGCGCCGCCGGGCCGTTCCAGGCTTCATCCACCGGGGTCGCCAGCGATAGGCGGCAGCCGCCGAAGTCCAGACGACGCAGGGTGAAGTAGCGCGGGTCTTCGCCCTGAGCGCGGCGGCTGAGCAGCTCTTCTTCCAGCACGTTTTCGCCGATAATGCCGAGGTCGACAACACCGTCCATCACCAGGCCCGGGATATCGTCATCACGCACGCGCAGAATGTCGATTGGCATATTTTCCGCCAGCGCAATCAGACGCTGGGTGTGCAAATTGACTTTAATGCCGCAGCGGCTGAGTAATTCGCGTGAATCTTCGCTTAAACGGCCTGATTTCTGAATAGCTATGCGTAAACGGGTGTTGTCTAACATTGTTCTTTTCCTCTGAATACCTGTCTGAATCTGTCCGAATTTGGTCCAAAAAAAAGCCCCCGGAAGTGAATCTTCCGGGGGCTCTCTGCGCGTTCATGCACCACTGGAAGATCCAAATGTCTTCCAGCACACATCGCCTGAAAGACTAGTCAGGATGATGGTGATGATGGTGGTGTTTAAATTGAACGCGGTTCATAAAAATTCTCTGTGAATGACTATGCATTTGATGTCCTTTAACCTAAACCACTTCCGCCGCAGAAAGCAAGGGCTTTTTTCTATCATTAATTCATTTCACATTGAGCGAAGAAATTGTCAGTTGCCGCTGGCTGGCGTAGCCTGTAATCAGCACAGCGAAAGAGTCAGGAGCCTGGGATGAAAAAGGTCGCGATAGTCGGTTTGGGATGGCTGGGGATGCCGCTGGCGCTGTCGTTGATGGCGCGAGGCTGGCAGGTCACTGGCAGTAAAACCACGCAGGATGGCGTGGAGGCGGCGCGGATGTGCGGGATTGACAGCTATCCGCTGCGCCTGGAGCCGCAGCTGGTCTGTGATACCGAGGACCTCGACGCGCTGATGAACGTCGATGCGCTGGTGATCACGCTGCCGGCCCGGCGTACCGGGGCGGGAGAAGGGTTTTATCTGCAGGCGGTGCAGGAGATTGTCGATACCGCGCTGGCGCACCATATTCCGCGGATCGTCTTCACCAGTTCCACCTCGGTGTATGGCAACGTCAACGGCACGGTGAAAGAGAACTCCCCGCGCCAGCCGCAAACCGCCAGCGGGCAGGTGCTCAAGGAGCTGGAGGACTGGCTGCACAACCTGCCGGGGACGTCGGTGGATATTTTGCGCCTGGCCGGGCTGGTGGGGCCTTCGCGCCATCCGGGACGTTTTTTTGCCGGTAAGTCGGCGCCGGATGGCCAGCACGTGGTCAATCTGGTGCATTTGCAGGATGTGGTGGCCGCTATCGAACTGCTGTTGCAGGCCCCGAAGGGCGGGCACATCTATAATCTATGTGCGCCCCGCCATCCGGCGCGTGGCCTCTTTTATCCGCAGATGGCCCGTGAGCTGGGGCTGCCGCCGCCGGTGTTCAGCGACAGCCCGGACGGCGGTCAGGGCAAGATTGTGGATGGCAATCGTATCTGCAATGAGCTGGGGTTTGAGTACCAGTACCCCGATCCGCTGGTGATGCCGATGGAGTGATCTGCCAGCGGTGATTCGCATACCGTAAGGGGGTAGCGATGAAACCACTGCTGGATGTCCTCGTGATCCTGGATGCCCTGGAAAAAGAGGGGAGCTTTGCCGCCGCGTCGGCAAAGCTCTTTAAAACGCCCTCGGCGCTGAGCTACACCATTCACCGGCTGGAAAGCGATCTCAATATTCAGTTGCTCGACCGCAGCGGCCACCGCGCGCGCTTTACCCCCACCGGACAAATGCTGCTGGAGAAAGGGCGGGAGGTGCTGCATATCGCCCGCGAACTGGAGATCCGGGCGGTCAAGTTGCAGCAGGGGTGGGAGCACACCCTCCGCCTGGCGGTGGACAGCACTTTTCCCGTAGCGCAGCTCTCGCCGCTGATCGCCGCATTTTATCAACAACAGCCGCTGACCCGGCTGCACTTCAGTTTTAGTCCCTCGCTGTTTGACTGGCGGCCGCTGACCGACGGGCAGGCCGATCTGCTGCTGGGCGCCCTCGGCGAGCCACCGCCGCTGAGCGGCTATGACTCTCTCCCCCTCGGCGAGCTGGAGCTGCTGCTGGTGGTTTCCCCGCAGCATCCGCTGGCGCGACATCGTGCTCCGCTGAGCTGGCGGACCTTGCGCCGTTACCGGGCGGTGGCCACCGGCGAGGGCGGGGTGCTGCTCAGCGATCAGGAGACCCTGACGGTGTGTGACGCCGCGGGGCAACTGGCGCTGCTGCGCATGGGTCTGGGGTGGGGCTGCCTGCCGCGCTATCAGGTGCAGGCGCTGCTGGACAGCGGCGAGCTCATCAGCATGGCCGTGAACGGGCAGTCGCCCCGCCAGCATGCCTGGATCGCCTGGAATGACGCCACCTGCGGTTTGGCGAGCAAATGGTGGCGCGAAGCGCTATTAGCAAATAGTGCTATTTTTGCAATTTATCATACGGAAATCGTATAGATATTAGCACGTTAAAAAATATGCTTACGCAATGAACTTCATAGCATCTTGTCAACGCCGTTGAATTTGTTGCAAAATATGCGGCCTGAAAACCAGAGACTAGCCGACGCTTTTTTTTAAAGTGTCGGTTATTTTTTTGGTCGAAAGACACATCATTCAATACCAAGAGGCCGGGCTTCGTACCGGATAGATATTTACTAAAAACCGACAGTCGTTGTCGCTGAGGAATAGAAAGAAATGGGGCAATTTTTTGCTTACGCGCTGGCGTTCACCGTAAAAGGGGATAACTATGTCGCATAACGCTACTCCAAATACCTCTCGCGTGGAATTACGTAAAACACTTACGTTAGTTCCGGTTGTAATGATGGGCCTGGCCTATATGCAGCCGATGACGCTGTTCGATACGTTTGGTATCGTCTCTGGTATGACCGACGGTCACGTGCCGACGGCCTACGCCTTTGCGTTAATCGCTATCCTGTTTACTGCCCTGAGCTATGGCAAGCTGGTACGTCGTTACCCTTCTGCCGGCTCGGCGTATACCTATGCCCAGAAATCCATCAGCCCGACCGTTGGCTTTATGGTGGGGTGGTCCTCGCTGCTCGACTACCTGTTCGCGCCGATGATCAACATTCTGCTGGCGAAAATCTATTTTGAAGCGCTCATTCCTTCGATACCCTCGTGGGTGTTTGTTATCGCGCTGGTCGCCTTTATGACCGCCTTTAACCTGCGCAGTATTAAATCCGTCGCCAACTTCAACACCGTGATTGTGGTGCTGCAGGTGGTGCTGATTGCCGTCATTCTCGGCATGGTGATTTATGGCGTGTTTGAAGGCGAAGGCGCCGGTACGCTGGCCAGCAGCCGTCCGTTCTGGTCCGGTGACGCGCACGTGATCCCGATGATTACCGGGGCGACGATCCTGTGCTTCTCGTTTACCGGCTTCGACGGCATCAGCAACCTGTCTGAAGAGACCAAAGATGCAGAGCGCGTCATCCCGCGCGCGATTTTCCTGACCGCGCTGATCGGCGGCCTGATCTTCATCTTTGCCACCTACTTCCTGCAGCTGTACTTCCCGGACATCTCTCGCTTTAAAGATCCGGATGCGTCACAGCCGGAAATTATGCTCTACGTAGCAGGCAAAGCCTTCCAGGTTGGCGCGCTGATCTTCTCCACCATCACCGTGCTGGCTTCCGGTATGGCGGCGCACGCTGGCGTGGCGCGTCTGATGTACGTGATGGGCCGCGACGGCGTATTCCCGAAAAGCTTCTTCGGCTACGTCCACCCGACCTGGCGCACCCCGGCGATGAACATCATCCTGGTCGGCGCTATTGCGCTGCTGGCGATTAACTTCGACCTGGTAATGGCGACGGCGCTGATTAACTTTGGTGCGCTGGTGGCGTTTACCTTCGTTAACCTGTCGGTGATTTCGCAATTCTGGATCCGTGAGAAACGCAACAAGACGCTGAAAGACCACTTCCAGTATCTGTTCCTGCCGATGTGCGGCGCCCTGACCGTTGGCGCGCTGTGGGTCAACCTGGAAGAGAGCTCGATGATTCTGGGCCTGATCTGGGCCGGTATCGGTCTGGTCTATCTGGCCTGCGTGACCAAAAGCTTCCGCAACCCGGTGCCGCAGTACGAAGATGTGGCCTAAGGCATAGCGTGATGTAAATGAGAAAAGCCGGAGGGAAACCTCCGGCTTTTTTTTCGTTTGGCCCGGTGCGATATCTTTTGCCCGGCGGCGCTGCGCTTGCGCGGGCCTACGGTGATGGTTAACCTTCTGAAATTTAATGGTTATGTAGACCGGGTCAGGCGCAGCCGCCACCCGGCAATATGTTGGGCACGGAAACGACGACCGGACGGTTCCCTCTCCCTCCGGGGAGGGTTAGGGTGAGGGGAAGCACCATCGTGCGATCCTTTATGTTATTAGTGGCTTCAGCGCACATTGCGCTCCCGGTTAGTTTTCTGCGTTATGTCTCTCATGGCGCAGGGAGCGCACAGGGGGCGGCCAGTCGCCGCCGCCCCCTGTACCCCCGGGCTCCGGCCAGCAAAATCGCCGCTGCGCGGTCCCTTCGACTTATCCCTGCAGGCTTCGGGTCGGGCCGAGGCAGCGTCCCTGCAAAACACGGCCCTCAGCCCGCATCCATGCGGGCTGCCCCGGCCTGCCGGGAACGTCTCAGCGATTTTGAGGCCGCCGGCACCGGCAGTTTCAGCAAGAAAAGTGAATAAATTAACGACAGGTCGTACGAACGTAGGCCGGGTCAGGCGCGAGCCGCCACCCGGCACAAAATCGGCTCCGTGCCCGCTGTCCTTGCCCGGCGGCGCTGCGCTTGCGCGGGCCTACAGACAGTCAGAGCCGGATGCGTTGGCCGGGTAAGGCGCCAGCCGCCACCCGGCATCACAAGCACCGACTCAGAAGCGCGTCACAAACGGCGCGGTATCCGGCAGGGCAATGGTGGTTGAGGCTTTTAGCTGCGGCGTCCCCAGATAGAGGAAGCCGACAATTTTATCCTGCTCGCGGCACGCGAAGCCGGCCCGCACCACCGGGCTCTCGGTCAATGCTCCGCTGCGCCAGATGCCATTGAATCCCTGGGCCAGGGCCGCCATCTGCATCGCCATCACCGCACAGCCAGCGGACATCTCCTGCTCCCAGCGCGGCACCTTCGGGTGGTCTTCACAGCGCGCGACTACGGTAATGATCAGCGGCGCGCGGAACGGCGCATTGCGGGCTTTCTCTATTCCCTTCTCATCCTGGCCGGCCTCTGTGGCCCCTTTTTCCAGCAGCTGGCTGAAGCGCTCGCGGCCGTCATCGGCGATAATAAAAAAGCGCCACGGCTGCAGGGTGCCATGATCCGGGGCGCGCAGCCCGGCGCGCAGAATGTTTTCCAGCTGTTCGCCAGCCGGGGCAGGTTCCGCCAGGCGAGAAGCGCTCCGGCGATTAAGCAGTAGATCGAGAGCATCCATCTGTATAACTCCTGTGATGTCATTTTTCATAAAATTAACATGCACAAGGATTTTGTTACAGCGTGGTCGGTGATTCCTGCTGACAACCGACGGCTCACTCTTTAGGATAGCCAGACGCGGCGGCCCCTGCGGCCTGCCCTTTTTAGATAACGTTAGGGAGAAGACATGCGAACCCTTTGGCGACTGATTGCCAGCTTTTTTAAATGGACGTGGCGGATACTCAACTTTATTCGCAAACTGGCTCTGAATGCGATCTTCCTGGTGCTGGTGCTGGTGTGTATCGGTATCTGGAGCCAGTTCAGCACCACTACCAGCGAACATGCCGCGCGCGGCGCGCTGTTGCTGGATATTACCGGCGTGGTGGTGGATAAACCTTCCGCCAGCAGCAAGCTCGGCGTAATTGGCCGCCAGCTGTTTGGCGCCAGCTCGGACCGTCTGCAGGAGAACTCTCTGTTCGATATCGTGCAGACCATTCGCCAGGCGAAAGATGACCGCAATATCACCGGTATTGTGCTGGATCTGAAAAACTTCGTTGGCGGCGATCAGCCGTCCATGCAGTACATCGGTAAAGCGCTGCGTGAGTTCCGCGACAGCGGCAAACCGGTCTATGCCGTCGGCAGCAGCTACAGCCAGGGCCAGTACTACCTGGCGAGCTTTGCCAACAAAATCTGGCTCTCACCGCAGGGCGAGGTTGACCTTCACGGCTTCGCCACCAATGGGCTGTACTACAAGTCGCTGCTGGATAAGCTGAAAGTCTCCACCCATGTCTTCCGCGTCGGCACCTATAAATCCGCCGTCGAGCCTTTCATTCGCGATGACATGTCCCCTGCCGCCCGCGAAGCGGACAGCCGCTGGATTGGCGAACTGTGGCAGAACTACCTCAACACCATTGCCGCGAACCGCCAGATCACCGCCCAGCAGCTCTTCCCGGGCGCCCAGGGCATTATCGATGGCCTGCGTAAAGTGGGTGGCGATACGGCGAAATATGCGCTGGACAATAAGCTGGTCGATGAGCTGGCGACCTCCACGGAAGTGGAAAAGGCGCTGACCAAACAGTTTGGCTGGAGCAAAACGGATAACAATTACCGGGCGATCAGCTATTACGACTACAACGTGAAGACACCGTCTGACGAAGGTTCCGCCATTGCGGTGATCTTTGCCAACGGCGCCATCATGGACGGCGAGGAGACCCCGGGCAACGTTGGTGGCGACACCACCGCTGCGCAAATTCGCGATGCGCGCCTCGACCCGAAAATTAAGGCCATCGTGTTGCGCGTTAACAGTCCGGGCGGCAGCGTGACCGCCTCAGAAATTATCCGTGAAGAGCTGGCGGCAGCCAAAGCCGCCGGTAAACCGGTAGTGGTCTCGATGGGCGGCATGGCGGCGTCTGGCGGCTACTGGATCTCCACCCCAGCGGATTACATCGTCGCGAACCCGAGCACCCTCACCGGCTCCATCGGCATCTTTGGCGTGATCAACACCGTGGAAAATACCCTCGGGTCGATTGGCGTCCACACCGACGGCGTCGCCACATCGCCGCTGGCGGATGTCTCCAGCACCAAAGCGCTGCCGCCGGAAGTGCAGCAGCTGATGCAGTTGAGCATTGAGAATGGCTATCAGCGCTTTATCACCCTGGTGGCTAACGCCCGTAAGAGCACGCCGGAGAAAATCGACCAGATTGCCCAGGGCCACGTCTGGACCGGGGAAGATGCCAAAGCCAACGGCCTGGTCGACAGCCTCGGCGACTTCGACGATGCGGTGGCTAAAGCCGCCGAGCTGGCGAAGCTGAAAACCTGGCACCTCAACTACTATCAGGAAGAGCCGACCTTCTTCTCGATGGTGCTGGATAGCCTGACCGGCTCGGTACGCGCCTCGCTGCCGGCGGCCATTCAGGCCTGGCTGCCTGCGCCGGTCGCCGCGGCGGCCGAGACGGTGAAAGCGGAGAGCGACAAGCTGGCGGCGTTTAACGACCCGCAGAACCGCTATGCCTTCTGCCTGACCTGCGCCAACATCCGTTAATACGCAGCGGCTGCCCCGTCTCCCGGGGCAGCCTTTTTCCCGCACCTGCCAGCGCCGCCACAAAGCGAGCGGCCAACACTGTATTTTTTCCTGCGTCTCTTTATACTGCGCCTGTCTACGACCAACCTAAGCGATGCTATGCAAAAAAAATCGATTTACGTTGCCTACACCGGTGGGACCATCGGTATGCAGCGCTCTGAACACGGCTATGTACCCGTTTCCGGCCATCTGCAGCGTCAGCTGGCGCTGATGCCTGAGTTCCATCGTCCGGAGATGCCGGACTTCACGATCCATGAATACCATCCGCTGATGGATTCATCCGATATGACCCCTGAGGACTGGCAGCACATCGCCGACGATATCCGCAGCCATTACGATGAGTATGATGGCTTTGTGATCCTCCATGGTACCGACACCATGGCGTTTACCGCTTCGGCGCTGTCGTTCATGCTGGAAAACCTTGGCAAGCCGGTCATTGTGACAGGGTCACAAATCCCGCTGGCCGAGCTGCGTTCTGATGGTCAGATTAACCTGCTCAACGCCCTCTACGTCGCCGCCAACTATCCGATTAACGAAGTGGCGCTGTTCTTCAACAATCGACTGTTTCGCGGCAACCGCACCACTAAAGCCCATGCCGACGGCTTCGACGCTTTCGCCTCGCCAAACCTCGCGCCGCTGCTGGAAGCCGGGATCCATATTCGCCGTCTCGGTACCCCGCCGGCGCCGCAGGGCAGCGGGGAGCTTATCGTGCACCCCATCACCCCGCAGCCGATTGGAGTGGTGACGATTTACCCCGGCATCTCCGCCGACGTGGTGCGCAATTTCCTGCGCCAGCCGGTGAAAGCGCTGATCCTCCGCTCCTATGGCGTCGGCAATGCCCCACAGAATGGCGAGTTTATTCAGGTGCTGGCGGAAGCCAGCCAGCGCGGTATTGTGGTGGTCAATCTGACGCAGTGCATGTCCGGGAAAGTGAACATGGGCGGCTATGCTACCGGCAACGCCCTCGCCCAGGCGGGGGTCATCAGTGGTTTCGATATGACGGTGGAAGCGACGCTGACCAAGCTACACTATCTGCTTAGCCAGCAGCTGGATGTTGACGCCATTCGCGCGGCGATGCAGCAAAATCTGCGTGGCGAACTCACCCCCGACGAGGCTTAAGGAGGACGTATGGCACATCGAGCGCTGTTACTGGTTGATTTGCAAAACGACTTTTGCGCCGGCGGCGCGCTGGCGGTTCCTGAAGGCGACAGTACCGTCGAGGTGGCTAATGCGCTTATCGACTGGAGCCTGGCGCGCGGCGAGCCCATCGTCGCCAGCCAGGACTGGCACCCGGCGGATCATGGCAGCTTTGCCAGCCAGCACCAGGTGGCCCCCTACACCCAGGGCGAACTCGACGGCCTGGCGCAGACCTTCTGGCCGGATCACTGCGTGCAGCACAGCGAAGGCGCGGCGCTGCATCCGCTGCTCAAACAGCAGGCGATCAACGCCGTGTTCCACAAAGGGCAAAACCGGGTCATTGACAGCTACAGCGCTTTTTTTGACAACGGTCACCGGCAGAAAACTGAACTGGACGGCTGGCTGCGCGGCCAGGGTATCGTGGAACTGACCGTGCTCGGCCTCGCCACCGATTACTGCGTCAAATTCACCGTGCTGGATGCCCTGGCGCTGGGCTATACGGTCAATGTCATCATCGACGGTTGTCGCGGCGTTAACCTGCAGCCGCAGGACAGCAGCCAGGCGTTTATGGAGATGGCCGCCGCGGGCGCCACGCTGTATACCCTCGATGACTGGCGGGAAACCCACGCGTAATCTGTGCCGACAGGCATTCTCCCTGTCGGCGCTTTTCTCAGGCCAGCGTTGAAATCTCCTCCAGCGAAATCTTGCGCGTTTCGATGCCAAAGCAGAACAGGATTAGCGCGCAGAACACCAGCATTACCCCGAGCACCATAAAAACCGTAATCGCCCCGTAGCGGGTCAACAGGACCGCGACACCGTAGGGGGTAAAGACGGCGACAATCCGCCCTACCGCGTTGACAAAGCCTGAACCGCGCAACCGGAGATGCGTTGGCCACAACTCAGGCACGTACACCGCCGAGGCAAAGCAGACGTACATGTACAGGAAAAAAATCATCACCAGGCCATAGCTTAAGATGGCCCACTCTGCGGTTTGAATCGAATAGAAGTAGCCGAGAACCGCAATAATAATCAGCAACGATGAGCCAAACAATCGCCGCGGAAAACGGTCGATAATCAGCGCGGCAATAAATATACCCACCGGCGCGCCAATCATAATAATCGCGGTCATCAAGATTGACTTTGTCACGTCGATCCCCGAATTAACAAAAATTGTCGGGATCCACACCGTAATGGTATAGAGCGAAATGTTCATCGCGATGAGCACCGTAATTGCCACCAGCGTTCGCCGCAGCATGTGGCCTTTAAACAACAACCAGAAAGAGCCGCTTTCCACCCCCACCTCCGCCCTATGTTCCGCGCTTTGCCAGGCCGGTAAGATGATGTTTTTCTCTTTCTCGATTTGCGACTCTACCTGCTGGAGATGCTTCTCAGCCGCGCTTCGCTGCCCTTTACCCGCCAGCCAGCGCGGAGACTCAATAAAATATCTTCCTGACAGATACCAGGCAAGCAGCATAGCCGCGCCGCCGAGCAGAAACATTATCCGCCAGCTTAAAAAAGCAATCACCACTATGCCAATTGCCGCCGATAGCATGGGCGACCAGTTACCGACAAAAGAGAGCCGGGCGGACCATTTTCCGCGCACTGCGGGTGGAATAAACTCGGTAAATGAAGCATAACCTATCATTATTAACGCCCCCATTCCGCAGCCCATCAGACAGCGGCAAAAGATAAGCCAGTACATGTTGGGCACAAAGGTTGCCGCACAGGCCGAAATCCCGACGATCAGCAAATTCAGGCGAAATGCCTTACGTCGCCCGAGATAATCGCCTATAAAACCGCCTGTTAGCGAACCTATAAAATAGCCAAACATCAGCGCTGAGGTAAATGCCGCATTGAGGTAATTATTTGACCAGCCGTTGCTGACTAACTTTGCCAGCACCACGTTGCCAGAATAGCTGAGAAAACCGGTGATTAATAAACTAAAACTGATGATGCCAAAAATACGAAAATGAAATCGCGATAAAGGTAAGCGGTCTAATCTTGCGCCGATAGGGTCACATTGTTCCATCTGGATGCCTCAATTTCAGCTAAAATATAAAACATGGCGACCGCGGCAGAGTAAATTTTGCCGCGCCATCCATCATCATTAAATTTTATGGCATTACCCAGGTGCAAACTAAAATAATATTAATCTGAATAGCAATAAAGTTAATAAACAAGTTGTATATTATTCTCTTTACAAAATGCTATCCATTCCGCACCTGGCGCCTTATTGGTTATAAGGTAATTAATATGGCTAAAATCCACCAACTGGACAAAAGCTTTACGATCGAACTTAGAGTGATCGACCAACAGTGCCACTTCCGTCGCCTGGCGAATCATCGTTTTCTTGATTTCTGCTTCTGCTTCGTTTGAGTCAAGCGCTCCGTTCTTCATATCCAGCCCTTTACAGCTCATTACCATAATATCAACGTGATAACGACTGATAATTTCCTTAGTAATTCTTCCCTGCAGCGACAGCGTATTTTTATTCAGCTCACCGCCGGTAGATACAACGTTAATTTCCGACTGCGCCAGTTCGTGAAAAGCTTCCGCCGAGTTGGTTAACAGAGTGAGATCGTTTCTTTCCTTCAGCAGTTTTAATAACTCCATCGCCGTACTGCTGGAATCAGCAGCCATAGTGGTTTTATTCTTAATAAATGGTAATGCATTACGGGCAATGGTCTGCTTCTCTTCAAAGAAAGACTTTGCGCGTTTATAAAAATGAATGTTATCGGATAATGCGGTGGTGTTTAATACCGCACCGCCATACGTACGGGTCAGAAAACCCTCATCTTCGAGCTTTTCAAGATCGCGGCGAATAGTTTCCTCCGTGACCTGAAAAATTGAGCTTAAATGAGAAACCACCACTTTCTTATCATTAGCCACCATTTGCTTGATGGCCTGAATCCTGTCTTTTGCCGCCACGATAACACCTCTGTTTCCTGCAACGTAATAATAAGACCGTAGTATCTCACAGGCTATGTTTATTTTCAAAAGAACCTGTCTGAATCACAGATTTTAATACTCCATTACACAGAAACAGAGGCCAGGCCGTTCTCCCGTTACTTCGTATCCAGCGCTACTGCCATTTCACGCATTAATAGTGAATCCTCATCAGTCAAGGCGATAGTTAATGCATCAATATTCTCGCGAACTTGCTCTGGTGACGTTGCGCCACTCAGCAAGGTGATTAAGTCGCTCTGCTTTAAAATCCACGCCAGCGCCAGCGCGGGGATCGTGCAGTGGTATTTTGCACACAGCGGCCGCCATTGCTCGAGCATATCAATCACCCGCAGCATATTTTCCCGCTGGAACCAGACTTTGTTAGCCCGCGCGCCGCCGGGAACATAATCCCGGCCGATAGTGCCAGTCAACAGCCCCTGCTCAAGCGGTGAATAGACCTGCACAATGATGCCATTCTGCTGGCATAACGGCAGCAGTTCACCTTCCAGCGCCCGGTCAAGGATGCTGTACTTGGCCTGGATGATATCCAGCTCACCGTGTTTGAGATACTCCCTGATATGCCCGGCATCGACGTTCGCCGCACCGATAGAACGAATTTTCCCCTCTTTTTTCAGTGCGTTCAGCGTGTCTACGGTTTCCGCAATCGGCGTAAAGCAGGGCTCTACGGACTGCCAGTGGGTCATATAGATATCAATGGTGTCGATACCCAGCCTTTGCAGGCTGGCTTCCACCTCTTCGCGAATCGACTCAGGCTTGAGATTTTTGTACAGCTGACGATCGCCAACTTTGTTAAACAGGCTGCCCGTCCGCTCCCAGACGATGCCACATTTGGTTTCGACAACGATATCGTTACGCGGCAGCTTTTTCAGCGCCTGCCCGACAATCATTTCACTGTTGCCAAAGTTGTATCCCGGCGCGGTATCAATCAGATTAATGCCGCAGCGATGCGCCTCGACAATGGTATCGATGCAAACCTGCAAATCGAGATCGCCGTTCCATGCCGGACCGCCGCCAATAGCCCATGTCCCTAATCCCATGCGGGAAAGTTTAATATCCGTACTGCCTAAAGGAATCATTTTCATCTGCCGCTATTACCCTTCGTATTCGTCGAGAAGTTGTTCAACCAGCTTTCTGTTTTTCACGCCCGTTGTGGCGCCCACGCTCAGTACCGATATTGCGGCCGTTGCGTTAGCAAACAGCGCGCACTCGCGCAGCGGCTTGCCTTCAAGCAGCGCGGAGATAAATCCCGAGGCAAAATTATCCCCCGCGCCGATGGTGTCGATGGCGGTAATTCCCGACACCGCAGGGACCTCCATTTTCATATCGGCACGCTTGATAAAGCAGCCTCTCTTGCCGGTCTTGATCACTACCGTTTTCACGCCGCAGCCGAGGAAGCTGTCGGCAATTTCATCCAGCGTCTCTTTCCCGGTGAGAAGTCTCGCCTCTTCAAAGTTGGGAAACAGATAATCCACGTAGCTCAGCGCATGGCGAATATCTTCCAGCGTTTCGTTAAGGCGGGGCTTAATCATATCGGCGCAAATAATTAACCGATGCGCTTTCGCCTGCGTAAAAATCTCCGTTAACGCTTTGCCATCGAGCAGCGGGCTATTAAAAATACTCGCCAGCGACAGTACCTTTGCCTGCGAGAAGCGGTCTAAATCAACATCGTTAATATTTAGTTTCCACAGGCTGCCGTTGCGATTGGTGACAAAAGTGCGTTCACCATCGGCGGTGACTAAACCCACATTAATGGAAGTATCAATATCGGCATCCTGCTTCAGGCTCTGAATATCAATATTCTCCCGCCGACAGTGTTCGACAATAAAATTTCCTGGCGCGTCATCGCCCACTCGGCTAATTAACGCCGTGCGATGACCGAGACGAGAAATAATTGTCGCTTCATTAATCGCATCCCCTCCCGTGGTCATGGCAATGCGTTCTAATGGGTAAGAGTCAACATCAAAGATATTTTTACTCACTGGTTGAAGGGGAATATCAACAATAGCTGCCCCGATACAAATAACCTCGATATTCTCCATATTGTCATTCCGCTTTACCGTCAGAGCCAAACAGTTTGATTTTCTCCAGAGCGCGCGCTTTAACCGCTTTGCGGACCTCGCGCTCAACGTGCAGGAAAGGCTGATTCTGATTCTCCTGCACCGCCGCCATTGCCGCCTGACACAGTTCGGTATGGATATTGATTTTCGAAATGCCTAATGAAATAGCTTTTTTGATATCCGCATCGCTAATACCGGACGCGCCGTGCAGCACCAGCGGAACGGATACCGCCTCGCGTACGCGTTTAACCACCTCAAAATTTAGTTTGGGTTCTGAGGTATAAACCCCATGCTGGTTACCAATTGCCACCGCCAAAGAATCGCAGCCAGTACGTTCGACGAACTCCGCCGCCTGGCTCGGGTCGGTATAGTGGTAGCCCGCCAACGCTTCTTCATAAACCGTTTCATTCCCCACGTGGCCTAACTCCGCTTCAACCGGAATACCCAACGGATGGAAGAAGTCTACCGCTTCTTTGGTCAGGCGAATATTTTCTTCGAAATCAAAGGCGGAGGCATCGCGCATCAGCGAATTCATACCATGGACCCAGGCGTTGTGGATAATCTCCATGCTACGCCCGTGATCCCAATGGGTAATAACCGGTATAGAGGCTTTTTTAGCCATCGATACCATCATATGCGAAAAATCTTCAAACGAGGTATTACCCACAAAACCGGTACCGAAAGAGATAATTACCGGCGATTTAGACTCTTCTGCCGCATCAATGACCCCCATTAACATTTCCGCATTCCACACGTTAAAGTGGGCAATCGCGTAATGTTTATTCTGGGCATCGTTTTCCCAATATTTAATATCTGCCAGCATGGTCGTTTCTCCCTTTTCAATACATTAATGGTTAACTTTAATAACGCCTTTGATAATTTCGCGTTTGTTGTTAACGGACTCGTCAAACGCGCGCTGAACATCTTCATAATCATAAATATGCGTCACCATCGACCTGACATCGAAACGCCCGGAGGAAATGGCTTCAATGGTGACCGGATAGCGGTTGGCATAGCGGAAAACGGTCTGAATTGAGACTTCACGGTTAATTTTGAGAAAATTAATCGCCGAGTCTCCGGGAACCGTACCAACAATCATGATTTTCCCGCCGCGCATCACCAGATACGGAGCCTGCTTCACGGTGATCGCCGAGCCGGCCGTTTCAAAAACAATGTCTGCCCCGATATCGCCGGAGAACTGCTGACAGCGGGCGACGGTGTCCTCTTTCGCACCGTTGATGACGGTCGTCGCCCCAAGCTTCCCGGCCATGGCCAGACGCTTTTCCAGAACATCGACAACGGCGATGTCGGTTGCCCCTAAACACTTACAGGCTTGCAGAGTCATTAAACCAATACAGCCGGCCCCCAGAATGACGATTTTCTTGCCCGGCTTCACGTCAGCCAGCATTGCGGCATGCATCCCTACCGCCGCAGGCTCTACCAGCGCACCTTCCATGGTGCCCATGTTATCGGGCAGCTTGTAAGTGAAGCTTTCCGGATGGCACAGATAGTGGGTTAGCGCGCCGCGATAGTTAGGCTGCGTGGCCATAAAGTCGACATCAGGGCAGATGTTGTATTTCCCCTCCAGACAGTAGCGGCAATGGCCGCACGGTACGCCGGGTTCAATGTTCACCCGGTCGCCCGGTTTAAATTTACTGACGCGACTTCCCACCGCCACCACCGTACCGGCACATTCATGCCCGAGACCAATTTCCTGGTTTGGATCTTTCGGCGGAATAAAAGGGCCCGATTCAAACCCGTGAACATCTGAACCGCAAATACCAACGTATTCAATTTTGATCAGCACTTCATGCTCTTTGGGTACCGGGATATCGGCGGCAATAATTTTCATCGTACCCGGGTTTTTTAATATCGCTTTTGAGTTTTTCATTTTATTTCCCGTCAATATTATTTGCTGGTAACTGCATCAATACCGAGACTTTCGACAGAGACACCTTTAGTTTCAATTCCGATCGTAGCAATGGCGACAGCGACAATAATGGAGACTGCCCCCAGCAGGACAAACACCCCTGTCACCCCATAACCGTTAAGCAATACCGCGACCGCATAAGGCGCGGCGATACCGCTGATACGCCCTACCGCATTTGCCAGACCAGAACCACGAAGTTTCGCTTCTGTCGGCCATATTTCCGGAACATAGACTGCCGAGGCGTAGCAAACGTACATATACACAAACGTAATCAGAAAGAAGCCAATTAACGTAATTAATAGCATGCTGGTTTGCAGAGAATAGATATATCCCAGCCCTGCAATTAATACCAACAGCCCCACCCCCATAGTTTTTCTGGGTATTTTATCCATGACCAGCATGGCGATAAAAATCCCAAACGGCGCGCCAAACATACTCATCGTGTTTAAGACAATCGAGTCTTTAAGATTAATGCCCTGGGTCATAAATATCGTCGGCAGCCAGTTAATTAAGGTGTACTGGACAACGTTCATGGCGATCAGGACAAAGGAACCTAAAATAACGCGTTTCAGCAACACACCTGTTAATAAGGCCGAATAAGGAACTGCGCGCGGGGCTTTGCCGTCATCTTCAATTACCACAGGCGGTAGCGGCTTGCCGGTCTGCAGAACAACCCCTTCTTCAATGGCACGCATCACCTTTTCAGCTTCGGCGTAGCGCCCGCGGGACTCAAGCCAACGAGGCGACTCCGGGAAACGACGCCAGGCAATAATAGTCGCCATTAGCGACAGTACGGCCGGGATCAATAACTGTACTCGCCAGTTCCATTCTGCGCTGATTAACGGCGTCAATCCCATCGCGATGAGCGAACAGAGCGGATAAGACCAGTTGCCGATAAACGAGACCCGGCTTGACCAGGTGCCGCGATTCCTGCCAGGCATATATTCGGTGAACCCGGCAAACAGGGTCACCAGCAGCGCCCCTAATCCAACCCCCATGACAAAACGGCAGGCGATCAGGAAGGTCATATTCGGTGAAAACGCCCCAACGACCATGGCAATAATATGAATCGCTTCATACAGAATAAATGCGTTTTTACGCCCGATTTTATCGCCAATGATCCCACCACCGAGCGCGCCGAGAAACATTCCCGCAGTCGTAATGGCGGAAAACGTAGCGGTAGTGGAATTATCGGTCCAGCCAAGTTCTTTTAACTGCGCGAGAATTAATCCGCCTACGGCATTACTCCAGCAGACCAGTAATCCGAAGGCGACTATGGCAAACATTGACGAATGCCAGCGACAATCTGGCAGTCGATCCAGCCTCGCGCCACAATGCGGTTTTGCTATATGTTCCATCCGGGAACCTTCCTTTAATAAATGGGCTTATTCATCAAAGTCGTAGGTCATGATGACCTTAATCGCGGTTTTATCGACCATAGCGTCAAACCCTTCGCGCCATTGCGACAGGCCGATACGGTGAGTGATCATCGGTTTGACTTTGATCGCGCCGCTGGCCAGCAAGCGGATAGCATTACGCCAGGAGGTGGAGTCGTAGGCCATATGACCAATGATGCTTTTGTTCCACGCGGTAATGTCGTTGATGGAGAAATCAAGAGGTTTGAAACCCATGCCCACGCGAACCACTTCCCCGTTGGGGCGCAGCATTTCGATAGATTGTTTGAGGGCAATATTAGCGCCGGAGCATTCGATAACCAGGCCCAGGTTGTCTTTACCGCAGATTTCCTGGCAACGCGTGACCACATCTTCGGTCGAACCGTTGACGACCGCTGTCGCCCCCAGCTCTTTGGCAATAGGGAAGCGTACCGCGACATCCTCTTCCAGTCCGACCATGACGATGTTCACGGCCCCCATGATGCGCGCCATTTGCACGGAAAAGAGCCCTAATGGACCGGTACCGAAAACCACGACGTCCTGGCCAGGTAGAAATTTGGATTGTTGAGCAATAGATTTGTAAGCGTTACAGATAGGATCCAGCACCGCGGCTTCTTCATAATCAACGCCCTGCGGGATCTCCCACAGTGCATGGCGGTGAATTTTGAGAATCTCACCTGGCACCAGGCAATATTTCGAAAATCCGCCCCCCCAGGTGTTGTTATCAAGTCCTAAATTAACTTTTTCTGTACAACACAGAAAATCACCTTGTTCACAGGCCGGACATACACCGCACACGTGCCCACTGTTGTCAGAAACCACCCGCTGACCGACTTTCCAGTCCTTGACTTTGTCGCCGATGCGGACAATTTGTCCGGCAAATTCATGGCCGCGGATGGAGTTAAATTGATCCGAACCGCTATCAACATTGTAATGCTTCATGTCAGCGCCGCAGATAGCCGCCGCTTTGATTTCAATCACGATGTCATCCGGGCCGCAAATCGGCTCCGGTACATCAATCATCTTATAGCCGCCAAAGGCCTTACCAAATCTTGCCAGTGCTTTCATTGCGTCTTCCTTTGTTGATTTGTGGTTTTGCTTCAATGGTCGTCATACTTAACCACGCAATCTTCAAGGTCAACATTAAATCTTTAAAACGCAGATATAGATCTGCATTTCACAACTCAGATCACAAATACAGCAAATTTCATTATGAGAAAATGAAGGAATGACAATGACTGACCACTAAAGGATGCCTTCTGCCGCCTCGCTATCGTCCATAAATTGAACTCTCTCGCAGTTTCAACAGGTTATTGCTGGTAGTCTGGCAAGGCTGTTTTTTCGCCACGCCATTTCCGTGGCGTGGTTATTTTTATATGTCAAAGAGGAACCACCATGAAACGTTTGCCCTTGCTGGCAGCCTTGCCCCTGCTTTGCGCTTCTGCGCTCTCTGCCCAACCCCTGATGTCCGTCGGCTATTTCAACGGCGGCGGCGACGTCACTGCCGGGCCGGGCGGCGATATCGATAAGCTGGACGTCCGGCAGATCACCCATCTCAACTACTCGTTTGGTCTTATCTATAACGATGAAAAAGACGAGACCAATGCGGCCCTGAAGGATCCTGCTCATCTGCACGAGATCTGGCTGTCGCCGAAGGTGCAGGCGGATCTGCAAAAGCTCCCGGCCCTGCGTAAACAGAACCCGGACCTCAAGGTCCTGCTGTCGGTCGGCGGCTGGGGGGCGCGCGGATTCTCCGGCGCGGCGGCAAGCAAAGAAACCCGGAAGGTGTTTATTCAGTCTGCGCAGGAAATAGTTGAAAAATATGGTCTGGATGGGATTGACCTCGACTGGGAGTTTCCGGTCAACGGCGCCTGGGGGCTGGTTGCCAGTCAACCGGCCGATCGCGATAACTTTACCGCGCTGTTAAAAGAGCTGCGCGCAGCGTTTGGTACGAAGAAACTGGTGACTATTGCCGTGGGGGCTAACGCAGAAAGCCCGAAAAGCTGGGTGGACGTTAAAGCGATTGCGCCATCGCTCGACTACATCAACCTGATGACCTACGACATGGCCTACGGCACGCAGTACTTCAACTCGAACCTGTATGACTCCCGCCACTGGCCGACGGTCGCCGCGGCTGATAAATACAGCGCCGATTTTGTGGTCAACAATTACCTGGCCGCCGGGCTTAAACCCAGCCAGATGAACCTCGGGATTGGTTTTTATGGCCGGGTACCGAAACGGGCTGTCGAGCCGGGGATTGACTGGACGAAAGCGGATGCGCAAAACAATCCGGTCACCCAACCCTATTTTGGGCCACAACAGATCGCGCTGTTTGCCTCGCTGGGCTATGACCTGAGCAAAGACACCTACGTGAAATACAACGATATCGTGAGCAAACTGCTCAACGATCCGCAGAAGCGTTTTACCGAGCACTGGGACGATGAAGCGAAGGTTCCGTGGCTGTCAGTGCAGTCGGCGGAGGGCAAGCCGCTGTTCGCCCTGTCGTATGAGAACCCGCGCTCGGTGGCCATTAAGGCGGACTATATCAAGGCGAAGGGCCTGGCCGGGGCCATGTTCTGGGAATATGGCGCCGATGACCAGAATCAGCTGGCCCGTCAGCTGGCGGAATCGCTGGGGATCAAACACTAACCGCGACGGTTCCACCCCATCCCCCCCTCGGGCTGCGTGACGCAGGCAACATCGCCTGCAATGCAGGTATATCGCGCCGCCCGGGATAGGTTATGATGCCTGTTATCCGCTGCGCCACGCGCTGGCGCAGCTTAACCGTTTGACAGGAGGCAGGGGGCCATGGCCTATATCCCCAAAAATTACGCGCGTCTGGAAGTGGGTTACCGCGAAAAGGCGCTCAAGCTTTTTCCCTGGGTGTGCGGACGCTGCTCGCGGGAGTTTGTCTATTCAAATCTACGCGAACTGACGGTGCACCACATCGATCACGACCACTCCAATAACCCGGAAGATGGTAGCAACTGGGAGATGTTGTGCCTGTACTGTCACGATCACGAACATTCCAAGTACACCGAAGCCGATCAGTATGGCTCCACGGTGGTGGCGGGCGAAGATGCGCAAAAGAGCGTCGGCGAGGCTACCTACAATCCGTTTGCCGATCTGAAAGCGATGATGAACAAAAAGTAAGCAGACCGGTTCGGCCGCTGCGCGCGGTCGTTCACGCTGACGCCGTCCGGCGCGGGGTGACCCCGACGCCGGAACCACGCGCCGCCGGCTGGCGGTTTATTGCAGCTTAACGGTGGCGATCGGCTTCGGCACGATGCCGAAATCTTCCTTCAGTTGCTGTTTGCTCTTCATCACCATCTGCCCGCGGGTGTCGATGGTCATGTGCTGGGCGTCGGTGTTATACCGGGCCTGCCACAGCATCACCAGCTGCAGGCTATTTTCCTTTTGCTCCGGCGTCAGCGCCACGCCATCCGGCCATTTTCCCAGCTCCACCGCCGTCGCCAGACGCTGGTAAACTTCCGGCGTCATACTGTCGATAATTTGCTCAATATCCATCTTCCGCTCCACTCCGCTTGGAATAATTTGCTGAATCGTTTCTTCAACCCTTAATCTGCTCGCCATTCTGCTCATCAGTGAAGCTCAGCGACGCCGAATTCACACAATAGCGCTCGCCGGTCGGCTGCGGGCCATCCGGAAACACGTGGCCGAGATGGGCATCACAATTTCCGCAACGGATCTCAATGCGCTGCATGCCGTGCGAGTTGTCGGTCAGGTAGCGAATGGCCTCTTCGCTCACCGGTTCGTAGAAGCTCGGCCAGCCGCAACCGGAGTCGTACTTGGTTTGGGAGTTAAACAGCGGCGCATCGCACACCAGGCAGTGATACACGCCATTCTTCTTGTTGTGCAGCAACTGTCCGGTAAAAGGCGGTTCCGTGCCATGATGTTGCGTCACGTAAAACTGCATTTCGCTTAAGCCGTTTTTCAGCTCTTCCGGGGAGGGTTTATTCGCCATGGGCTTATATCTCGCTTTGCAATGGACAACTTTCGCTCCAATTCTAACAAAACATTAACAATGAAGCGTGCACTTTTGTTCTAAACTTATGCGGTGCCAACAGGCAGCCAGATAATTGTGACTTAAATCACGTTTTTATCTTAAATGCCCTTTAAAATTCCGCGCGCAGCCCCCATATGGAATTGGGCTCAAAGGGAGAGTGAGGCAAATCAATCGCGCAAGGTCTGCTCAGGATTGATTTGTCGCAATGATTGACACGATTCCGCTTGACGCTGCGTAAGGTTTTTGTAATTTTACAGGCAACCTTTTATTCACTAACAAATAGCTGGTGGAATATATGACTATCAAAGTAGGTATCAACGGTTTTGGCCGTATCGGTCGCATTGTTTTCCGTGCTGCTCAGAAACGTTCTGACATCGAGATCGTTGCAATCAACGACCTGTTAGACGCAGAGTACATGGCTTACATGCTGAAGTATGACTCCACTCACGGTCGTTTCGACGGTACCGTTGAAGTGAAAGACGGTCATCTGGTCGTTAACGGTAAAAAAATCCGTGTTACCGCTGAACGTGACCCGGCTAACCTGAAGTGGGACGAAGTTGGTGTTGACGTTGTTGCTGAAGCAACCGGTATCTTCCTGACCGACGAAACCGCTCGTAAACACATCACCGCTGGCGCGAAAAAAGTCGTTCTGACTGGCCCGTCCAAAGACAACACTCCGATGTTCGTTCGCGGCGCTAACTTCGAAACTTACGCTGGCCAGGACATCGTTTCCAACGCTTCCTGCACCACCAACTGCCTGGCACCGCTGGCTAAAGTTATCAACGACAACTTCGGTATCGTTGAAGGCCTGATGACCACCGTCCACGCTACCACCGCTACTCAGAAAACCGTTGATGGCCCGTCTCACAAAGACTGGCGCGGCGGCCGCGGCGCAGCTCAGAACATCATCCCGTCCTCTACCGGTGCTGCTAAAGCAGTAGGTAAAGTACTGCCAGAACTGAACGGCAAACTGACCGGTATGGCGTTCCGCGTTCCGACTCCGAACGTATCCGTTGTTGACCTGACCGTTCGTCTGGAAAAAGCAGCGTCCTACGAAGAAATCAAGAAAGCCATCAAAGCCGCTTCTGAAGGCGCAATGAAAGGCGTTCTGGGTTACACCGAAGACGACGTTGTTTCTACCGACTTCAACGGCGAAATTTGCACTTCCGTGTTCGATGCTAAAGCAGGTATCGCACTGAACGACAACTTCGTGAAACTGGTTTCCTGGTACGACAACGAAACTGGCTACTCCAACAAAGTTCTGGACCTGATTGCTCACATCTCCAAATAAGTTGAGATGAAAAAGTAATCTGTAAGAGCGACTTCGGTCGCTCTTTTTTTTGTCTGCAGAGATAGGATTGCACAATGATAAATAAAATTTTTGCTCTCCCGGTGAATGAAACCATTTCTCCCGTGATCTCCCGTCGCCAGCTGGACGACCTGGAGCTGATTGTCATCGACCATCCGCAGGTGAAAGCCTCTGTGGCGCTGCAGGGGGCGCACCTGCTCTCCTGGAAACCCGCCGGTGAAGAAGAAGTCCTGTGGCTGAGCAACAACACCCCGTTTAAACAGGGCGTCGCCCTGCGCGGCGGCGTGCCGATTTGCTGGCCCTGGTTTGGTCCTTCTTCGCAGCAGGGTCTGCCGTCGCACGGCTTTGCCCGCAATCTGCCATGGACCCTGGAAGGTCATGACGAAGACGACAGCGGCGTCATGTTGACCTTTGCGCTCCAGCACAGCGCCGAAACCATGAAGCTCTGGCCGCACGAATTCACCCTCTATGCCCGCTTTAAGCTGGGCAAGACCTGCGAAATCGAGCTGGAAGCCCACGGTGAATTCGAGACCACCTCTGCCCTGCATACCTACTTCAACGTCGGCGATATCGCGGCGGTGAAAGTGAGCGGTCTTGGCGAGCGCTATATCGATAAAGTGAAGAATGCCGAAGAAGGCGTCCTGAGCAATGGCGTGCAGACCTTCCCGGACCGCACCGACCGCGTCTATCTCAACGCCGACAGCTGCAGCGTGATCCATGACGATGCGCTTAATCGCACTATCGACGTCGTGCACCATCATCAGCACAACGTGGTGGCCTGGAACCCGGGCCCGGCGCTGTCCGTCAGCATGGGCGACATGCCGGACGATGGTTACAAAACCTTCGTTTGCGTCGAAACCTGCTGCGTGACCCAGCCGCAGAAAGCCAGCGAAGAGACCCCCTCTCGCCTGGCGCAGACCATCAGCCTGAAAAAACGCTAACAGCAAAAAGCCCCGTTTCAGACGGGGCTTTTTTCTTCGCTGGCTGAGGCGCTGATTAAACCATATCCAGCCGGGCTTTTCGCTGCGGTGGCGGATAGAGGCGATCCAGCTGCGCGAGCTCCTCCGCACTGAGGACGATATCGAGCGCGGCTGCATTCTGCACCACATGCTCAATACTGGCCGCTTTCGGGATCGCCAGCACTCCGGGATGACGAATCACCCAGGCGAGCAGCAGCTGCGCGACTGTCACCCCCCGCGCGTTAGCCATATTAATGATATCGCTATGCTGAAAAAGTCCATCGCGTAAGCGCCCCGCCTGCGCCAGCGGGCAGTAGGCCATCACCGGCAGAGTGTGCTGCTGGCACCAGGGCAAGAGATCGTATTCAATGCCCCGCGATGCGAGATGATAGAGTACCTGGTTAGTCGCGCAGCGTTCGCCACCCGCCGTCCGCCACAGCGCCTGCATATCATCGGTGTCCAGATTAGAGACGCCCCAGCGGCGGATCTTGCCCTCGGCCACCAGCCTCTCCATCGCCTCAACCGTCTCCTGCAGCGGGATATCCCCGCGCCAGTGCAGGAGATACATATCGAGATAGTCGGTCTGCAACCGGCGCAGGCTATCCTCACAGGCGCGACGCATCGCCGTTCCGCCGGCGTGCCAGGGATAGACTTTAGACACCAGCACCACGCGGTCGCGCAGGCCGCGGATCGCCTGCCCTACTACCTCTTCCGCCCCACCGTCGGCGTACATTTCCGCCGTGTCGATCACGGTCAGTCCATGATCGATGCCCGCACGCAGTGCAGCCACTTCCTGCGGACGCTGCGCCGCGTTTTCGCCCATATACCACGTGCCCAGCCCGATGGCCGGAACCGCCGCCTGCTCGCCAAAGCGTACTGTTTTTTTCACCGTCTCCTCCTCTTTAGCTTTCTGCACCACCATAAAGCAAAACAGGGCGTGAAGCCCTGTTTTGATGCATAAAGCGCACTGTAATGATGCACAATCAGAAGGTGTAGGTGATCCCGGTTGAGATCAGGCCGCTCCAGGATTTGTCCACCATCGGGCTGTCGGTAATTTCATCCGACAAGCGGGTGTAGCGCGCAATACCGTATACGCTCCAGTCGCCGAGGAACCGATAGTTAGCCGACAGCTCCAGATACGGGTTCCAGCTGCTGTCCGGATCGTAGCTGCGCATGCCGCTGCGACGGGACTCATGCTGCGAGACACCATAGTAGTATTCGTTCTGATTGTCGCTGTTCCACTCCACGCCAATGCCCGGCGTCAGCGTCAGGTTACCGTTGGTGTAGCGGTACAGCCAGGCGAGATCCCAGTTGATACCATTACTGTTATCCAGCGTATCGCCTGCAATCGTCGTGCGCAGGAAGCCATAGGGCGTGTTGTGGACATAAGACAGACCGGCCATCACGGTCGATTTACGTTTGTCCAGTTGACGCATTTGCGCGCTGTCGCTGTCGCCCGGCTTGAAGTACATCGGCGACCAGTAGGCCGTTATTGACAGCTTATCGTTGGTGTCATTCCACAGGTAGTAGCCCCCGCCCAGACCGTGGAACCAGAAGTTATCGCTCTCATAACTAATGACCGGCACCGGGTAGACATCCGCATCATACTGCTTATACGGATGCTCGACGATGCCTACGCCAGCCCCAAGAGTGAACTTCCCGTCGGCATGCGCCGCGCTGGCGGACGTCGCAATCAGCACGCCGAGTGCCAGAAGTTTGATTTTAGTCACAATCCATATTCCCGTTGTCAAATTATCAGCCCGTGCAGTTTACCGTCGTAGGCCTCATGCCTCAAATTCTTTACCCGACATGACACAAATCGTTCACTTTCCCACCCTTCTCTTACCATGAGGTGACAGCCCGGTGACAGCTTCGCGTCCTGGCGTGTCAAAAAGCGTCATTTTCAGGATGAGTTATTGATATGTCATTGAAATTGATTTTCTGCGGCATGCAAGATTTCTAAATGCATCTACGCTTAAATTTAGAAGGTGTAATTGCAGGGCACATTCACGCTACTCCACCCGCAACCTGGCATAAGGGTTGCTGGATATCTGGAGAGCGACGTTCAGCTTATGTCTTCCGGGGGCCCCCACTACTCATATGAACGGCTCTCAACCTGTGCTAAAAAACGAAAGGACGGCATGCCATGAATATATTCGATCACTATCGCCAGCGCTATGAAGCTGCCAAGGACGAAGAGTTCACACTGCAGGAGTTTCTTACCATCTGCCGGCAAGATCGCAGTGCCTATGCCAATGCGGCAGAACGTCTGTTGATGGCCATTGGTGAACCCGTCATGGTTGATACGGCTCTCGAGCCGCGGCTATCCCGTCTCTTTTCAAACCGGGTCATCGCACGCTATCCGGCCTTTGAAGAGTTTTACGGTATGGAAGACGCCATTGAGCAGATCGTTTCCTATCTCAAGCATGCCGCCCAGGGGCTGGAAGAGAAGAAACAGATCCTCTATCTGCTGGGGCCGGTGGGCGGTGGTAAATCGTCGCTGGCTGAACGGCTGAAAGCGTTGATGCAGCGCGTGCCCATCTATGTGCTGAGCGCCAACGGCGAGCGTAGCCCGGTCAACGATCACCCGCTGTGCCTGTTTAATCCGCAGGAGGATGCCCAGATCCTTCAGAAAGAGTATGGCGTGCCCACCCGCTACCTCGGCACCATCATGTCGCCGTGGGCGGCCAAGCGCCTGCACGAGTTTGGCGGCGATATCACGAAATTCCGCGTGGTCAAAGTCTGGCCATCGATTCTCGAGCAGGTCGCCATCGCCAAAACCGAACCCGGTGATGAAAACAACCAGGATATTTCGGCGCTGGTGGGTAAAGTGGATATCCGTAAACTGGAACACTATGCGCAAAACGACCCGGACGCTTATGGCTACTCCGGTGCGTTGTGCCGTGCCAACCAGGGGATTATGGAATTCGTCGAGATGTTTAAAGCGCCGATTAAGGTGCTACATCCGCTGCTGACCGCCACCCAGGAAGGGAACTACAACGGGACCGAAGGGATCTCTGCCCTGCCGTTTAACGGGATAATCCTCGCCCACTCCAACGAATCGGAATGGGTGACCTTCCGTAATAACAAGAACAATGAGGCCTTCCTCGACCGCGTCTATATCGTCAAGGTGCCTTATTGCCTGCGTATCTCCGAAGAGATCCGCATCTATGAAAAATTGCTCAACAGCAGCGAGCTGACCCACGCGCCGTGCGCCCCGGGCACCCTGGAAACGTTGGCGCGCTTCTCGATTCTGTCGCGCCTGAAAGAGCCGGAAAACTCAAGCATCTACTCGAAAATGCGGGTCTATGATGGCGAAAGCCTGAAAGATACCGACCCGAAAGCGAAATCCTATCAGGAGTATCGCGATTACGCCGGGGTGGATGAAGGGATGAACGGGCTCTCCACCCGTTTTGCCTTTAAGATCCTGTCACGGGTGTTTAACTTCGACCATGTCGAGGTGGCCGCCAACCCGGTGCATCTGTTCTATGTCCTGGAGCAGCAGATTGAGCGCGAACAGTTCCCACAGGAGAACGCCGAGCGCTACCTGGAGTTCCTCAAAGGCTATCTGATCCCGAAATACGCCGAGTTTATCGGCAAAGAGATCCAGACCGCTTACCTGGAATCCTACTCCGAGTACGGGCAGAACATTTTCGATCGCTATGTCACCTACGCCGACTTCTGGATCCAGGATCAGGAGTATCGCGATCCGGACACCGGGCAGCTGTTTGACCGTGAGTCGTTGAATGCGGAGCTGGAGAAAATTGAGAAGCCGGCCGGGATCAGCAACCCGAAAGACTTCCGTAACGAAATCGTCAACTTTGTGCTGCGCGCCAGAGCCAACAACAGCGGACGTAATCCGAACTGGACCAGCTACGAGAAACTGCGCACGGTTATCGAGAAGAAAATGTTCTCTAATACCGAGGAGCTGTTGCCGGTCATTTCGTTTAATGCCAAAACATCAACCGATGAGCAGAAAAAACACGACGACTTTGTCGACCGCATGATGGAAAAAGGCTACACCCGCAAACAGGTTCGCCTGCTCTGCGAGTGGTACCTGCGGGTTCGTAAATCGTCCTGATGCGTCAAGCCCGGCGGCACGCCGCCGGGTCAACTGCAGCTGAATGATGATAAGCAAAGTTGGCTAATGCAGTACAGGAGGGCATATGACCTGGTTCATAGACCGACGCCTGAACGGGAAAAACAAAAGCGCCGTCAATCGCCAGCGCTTTTTGCGCCGTTATAAGGCGCAGATTAAACAGTCGATTTCCGAGGCTATCAACAAGCGCTCGGTCACCGATATTGAGAGCGGAGAATCCGTCTCGATCCCGACGGACGATATCAACGAGCCGATGTTTCATCAGGGTCGCGGCGGCCTGCGCAACCGCGTCCACCCGGGCAACGATCATTTTGTGCAAAACGACCGGATTGAGCGCCCGCAGGGCGGTGGCGGCGGCGGTGGTGGCGGTCAGGGGCAAGCCAGCGCCGACGGCGAAGGGAAGGATGAGTTTGTCTTCCAGATTTCAAAAGATGAGTACCTGGATCTGTTATTTGAAGATCTCGCCCTGCCGAACCTGAAGAAGAATCAGCACCGGCAGTTGAACGAGTTTAAAACCCATCGCGCGGGCTTTACCTCGAATGGGGTGCCAGCCAACATCAGCGTGGTGCGTTCGCTGCAGAACTCGCTGGCCCGCCGTACGGCGATGACCGCCGGCAAGCGCCGTGAACTGCGCGCCCTGGAGGAGGATCTGGAGACCATCAGCCGCAGCGAACCGGTGCAGCTGCTGGAGGAGGAGCGCCTGCGCAAAGAGATTGCCGAGCTGCGCGCCAAAATTGAACGGGTGCCGTTTATCGACACCTTTGACTTACGCTACAAAAATTACGAAAAACGGCCGGAGCCCTCCAGCCAGGCAGTGATGTTCTGCCTGATGGACGTCTCAGGCTCGATGGACCAGGCCACCAAAGACATGGCCAAGCGCTTTTATATCCTGCTGTATCTGTTCCTCAGCCGGACCTATAAAAACGTCGATGTGGTCTATATCCGCCACCATACCCAGGCAAAAGAGGTGGATGAACACGAATTCTTCTATTCTCAGGAAACCGGCGGCACCATCGTCTCCAGCGCCCTGAAGCTGATGGATGAAGTGGTGCAGGCCCGTTATGACCCGGCGCAGTGGAACATCTACGCCGCCCAGGCGTCGGATGGCGACAACTGGGCCGATGACTCCCCGCTGTGCCACGAACTGCTGGCGAAGAAAATCCTGCCGGTGGTGCGTTATTACAGCTACATCGAAATTACCCGCCGGGCGCATCAAACCCTGTGGCGCGAGTATGAACATCTGCAGGCGACCTTTGATAATTTCGCCATGCAGCATATTCGTGACCAGGAAGATATCTACCCGGTATTCCGCGAACTGTTTCACAAGCAGTCATCTAAAAGTGAAGCTTAATTAAATACTCAGCCAGTGAGTCGAGTGACTTGCTGGCTGTTTTCCTCAGACACAAGGCCCGATGGCACATCCATACATCATGTAAAACGGAAACAACGGAGCCAGGGCGACGGCGCCAAGCGAGCTAATCGTTTTGGTCTTATCATTGATTGATACCACAACGGGGTGCGCTAGCTGGTAGGCGGCGGCCAGATCTGACGCATCCGATGCAGTCCAAAATCCTGTCGCTTTAAACAACACCCCGAGGCGATCGTTATCAATCTGCACCGCATGATACTGATTCACCAGCTCGCTATGCTGCCCGGCATCCAGTTTGCGCTGATCCATCACCACCAGATATTCCGCCGTCACCTCATGTTGTTCCACGACAAAGTTAACCCGCACGCCGGAAGCCTGTTGGTGAAAGCGTTCATAAAAGGTCTGATAACGCTGATATTCCTGAGGCACACCGTCACGGACAAAGCGGTAACTGTATTTCGCTGAGCTGGCGACAATACCGGACGCTGAGGGTTTCACCGCCACAATAGTATCCGTAGGCGGTAAGTTTGGCGTGCTGGTACATCCTGCGAGCATTGCCACCACCACCAGCGATAAGACATATTTCATCATTTTCAGCCGTTCCTGTTCGCGATTTTCTCTATGACATCTGGCGTTTTTTTAACACTCCAGGTACAAATCCCTAACCCTGTGTATCATAACTGCCTAATCTGCTTCAAACATTCGCGCGATCGTCAGCGTTGAACTGTTTCTACTCTCAGGAGCCTGCTATGCCCCCTTTTTACCAATTGACGGCTACCCGCCTGCGCGGCCAGCCCCTCTCCATGTCTGACTATGCTGGCAAGGTGGTTCTGGTGGTGAATACGGCCAGCCATTGTGGCTTCACACCGCAATACGCTGGCCTGGAAGCGCTCTACAAAAAGTACGCGGCTCAGGGGCTGGTAGTGCTTGGTTTCCCCTGCAACCAGTTTGGTAAGCAGGAACCCGGCGGCGCGGATGAAATTGAGCAGACCTGTCACGTTAACTACGGCGTGAGCTTCCCGATGTTTGCGAAAGTGGACGTCAACGGCCCCGCCGCACACCCGCTGTTTCGTTATCTGAAACACGCGTTGCCCGGCGTGCTCGGCGGACGGATCAAGTGGAATTTCACCAAGTTCCTCATCGCTCGCGACGGCACACCCCTCACGCGTTTTGCGCCGTTCACGACGCCGGAGAAAATGGAGGACGCCATTGTCGCGGCCCTCACGCGCTGAGTGTTCCCGTCTTGCCACGTTCACCCACCGGTGACTGGCTGCCCATGCAAGGTAGAAGTCGATCGCACGCAGCCAGCAACCGTCTGTTGCTGGCCAATCTTCCTCCTGCCCGGTCATCAGCCTACAGCGGCGACACGGCCTCAACTTCATGCTGAAACACGTAGGGGTCGGAGAGGAGTTCGAATGCGTCGTCGTCCGGATAGGTGACCGCGACGTGATAGTCTTCGCCTGCGAAGGCTTTGACCGCCGCAAGATCCTGCCAGTAGGTGGCGAGAAAGAAATGCGCCCATTCGCCCTGGTTTTCCTGGCGCACCAGCGCGCCTCTGTTGCCGGGGATACCCCGGGCGTGTTCCACGCCGGTCAGCTCAAGGTGGCGGGCAAACCCCTCGGCATGTTGCAATGGCACACAGCCGTGCCAGGTCCTGACAATCATTTGCATTCTCCTGTGGTAATAAACGTCTCACCTTAACATCAGAAACCACCTGTAGGGGAGCGTCGAGATACCGCGCACGGCTCTGAATCCGGTGGCACCTCGCCCTCTGCCCCCGCGGTTATCTCCGGCAGTCGCGCCTCAATCAAAGCGATCACGCTTCTGACCCGTGGCGGAATAAAACGCGCATCGGGATAGACGGCATACAGGAAGCGGTCCGGTAATCGCCAGTCAGCCAGGATCGGCACCAGCCTTCCAGCCCTGAGGGCCCTGGCCGCCAGCGGTCGCTGCATCCCTCCGATGCCGATACCGGATTCCAGCGCCTGCAACAGCGCATCGCTGGTGTTGGCCCGAAAAACGGTCTTAACCTGCACGTCTCTCGTCTCGTCTGCGGAAATTATCCGCAGCGGAGCATCAAGCGGGATGCCGCTAAACCGAACGTGTGGATACTCCGCCAGGTCGTCCACGGACTGGACGGCGTAATGACCTGGTGCCGCAAAGAGCGCCGTTTCAATCCGCGCCAGAACCCGCGCAGCATGGGATGGCGGCGGCTCATGGCCGAGACGCAGCGCCACATCCACCCCTTCGGTAACCAGATCGGCGATCCGATCGTCGAGCGACAGCATCAGGTGCAGTTCAGGATACTGTTTTTGCAGCGCCAGCAGATGCGGCAGCAGAAGACTGCCAAGACCGCTTGGCAACTGGACATGCACCCGCCCCTGAAACTGAGGCTCCGCCGGGTTGAGCCGCCTTTCCGCCTCCTGCATGGCGTTCAGCACCCGCTGCATATCACGCCGGTAATGTTCACCCTGTTCAGTGAGCATCATGGCCCGCGTCGTACGATGGAGTAATACCACGCCAAGCTCCTGTTCGAGCGCGGCGATTTGCTGACTGACGGCAGATTGCTTCATCCCGAGCTGCCGGGCGGCTGCGGAAAATGAGCCGGCTTCGGCAACGCGCAGAAAGGTGGCGATGGCGGTGAGCTTATTATTCATTTCATGATTCTGCTGATAAGTGTCATCCGTTTCATGGGATAGGTGGCAAAAAAATAATCTAGCACACTGTGTCGGTCACCTTCCCAGGAGAAACACCATGAACAAGACATCCTCTCAGGTCGCACTGGTCGCTGGCAGCAGCGGCATCGTTGGTCGCCAGCTGGTCAACACCCTGTTACATCGTGGATGGGAGGTTATCGGCCTCAGCCACCGCGCCCTGTCGCAACCGGAGGCGATCCCGATGATTCACGTCGATTTACGCGATGCCCGGCACAGTGCGCAAGCGCTCCAGCCGCTGTCCACCGTGACCCACATTTTTTACAGTGCCTGGATGAATGCCGGAAACTGGAGCGAAATGGTGGAACCGAACGTTACCATGCTGCGTCATCTGGTCAGCCACGTCGAACAAAACGCCCCGCTGCAGGCGGTCAGCCTGATGCAGGGGTATAAAGTGTATGGCGCCCATCTTGGCCCCTTTAAAACCCCGGCGCGGGAAAGCGACCCCGGCGTACCCGGGGCTGAATTTAACGCCGCTCAACTTGCGTGGCTCCGCCACTTTCAACAAGGCAAAACCTGGCACTGGAGCGCTATCAGGCCCGGCGTGGTGGGCAGCCCGGTGCCGGGTAACGCCATGAATCTTGCGTTAAGCATCGCGCTGTACGCGTCACTGTGCAAAGCCCTGGGTTTACCGCTGCGCTTTCCCGGCACGTTAACCACCTGGCACAGCATTGTCGATCATACTGACGCCGACCTGCTGGCGGAGGCCACGCTGTGGGCCGCCACCTCACCGGCGGGGGAGAACGAGGCCTTCAACGTCAATAATGGTGATATCTGGCGCTGGTGCGAGCTGTGGCCGCGCATCGCGCAGTGGTTTGAACTGGAATGCGCCCCGCCGGTCCGGCTCTCATTTCATCAGTTATTCAGTGACTACCGTGCCGTCTGGCGCGAGCTGGCCGCAGAGCGGTTGGTGGAAACGGACATTCTGCGCCTGAGCGACGGTCAGTTTGCCGATTTCGTGTTCGGCTGGCAGTACGACATGTTTGGCGATGGCAGTAAACTGCGCCGGGCTGGCTTCCAGCGGATGCAGGCCACAGACGAGATGTTTTTCAGCCTGTTTTCGCAGCTGAGAACGGCGCGGGTGATCCCCTGAGCGTCAGCGTCAGGGCAACGCCAGCCGATCTTGATGGTCCGCAAAGAGGGTGATGAGATGGTCGGCGATAACCCGCACGCGTCTGGACCCGGCCAGGTCGGAATGCATCACCAGCCAAAGTGTCTGATCCGCACCGATCTCCGGCTGCAGGCACTGCAGCCCGTTGGCCCGCGCCATAAAGTGCGGCAGGACGCCCAGTCCAAGTCCCGCTGATACCGCGGAAACCTGGGCCACGAGCGTATTGGCTTCGACTTTACACGGTCGCCCTCGCAGGGTGCGCGTGATCCATTGGGCGGCCGGCAGGTGCTGGTGAGTCTCCGGCCACCCTACAAAGTCCGCCTCGCTCAGCGACTGGCCGTCCGCACCGGCCAGGTAGCCGGCGGCGCCATAGACGCCAAACCCCACCGTCCCCAGCCGCTTTAAGGTCAAATGCCCGGCGTCAGGCTTAACCATGCGGATCGCCAGATCGGCATCCCGACGGTGCAGGTTCACCGGCTGCACACCGCTCAGCACCTCCACCCGCAGGTCAGGATAGTGGTCCAGGAGCCCTTTCAGGGACGGCAAAATAAAATGCGTGGCCAGGTTATCCGAGGTGGCCAGGCGGACAACCCCGGCGACATGCCCCTGCAGTTGCGCCGCCTCGCCGAACGCCAGGCCTGCGTATTCCAGCGCCTCCGCCCGCGCGAGCAGGGCTTCGCCATCGTCGGTCAGGCGATAGCCGCTCTGATGGCGGCTAAAAAGCGGGACTTTCAGCGACTGTTCCAGCCTATCCAGCCTGCGGGACACCGTGGCAATCCCCATGTTCATCTTGTCGGCGGCGCCGCTTAGCGTTCCCGCCCGGGCGATGGCGAGGAATATGCGCGCATCGTCCCAGTTAAACTCTGCCGTCATCTCTTTTCCATTTATGGAAAACGGATCTCCGTTTTCTGCTCTTTTTTATCATTTTCGCAGGGATGATACTGCACGCCACTCGCGGAGACAAACTGGCCATCCGATCGCCGGTTCTCTCCTCACCTGAACGTCCGTGCACCATGCGCGGCCTCCCCCTCTTAGGATACGCCTGACATGAAAGAGATTGCTTTACCCCTTAACCCAACCCCGACGCGCGTCTGGATAGCCGTCATTGCGCTCGGGATCTGCGCCTTTTCGATCGTCACCAGCGAACTGGCGCCGGTGGGCATGCTCAGCGCCCTGGCGGCGGATTTTCACCAGACGGAATCCAGCATGGGCCTTGCCGTCACCGCCTACGGCTGGGTGGGCGCCCTGGCGGCCCTCCTTTCCGGCGCGATGCCGGCGCGTATTTCACGCAAGGCGCTGCTGGTCGGGCTCATGCTGACCCTGGCGCTTTCCTGCCTCGCCGCGACCCGGTCTTATTCCATGTTCGCCCTGATGAGCGCTCGCATGATTGGCGCCCTGGCGCATGGCGCCTTCTGGGCCTTAATTGGCATCGTCGCCGCGCAGCTGGTCCCGCCGCACCGGCTGGGGCTGGCTACGGCGATCGTTTTTGGCGGTGTGTCAGCGGCCAGCGTGGTGGGGGTACCGCTGGCGAGCTTTATCGCCATCCACATGGGCTGGCGACACGCGTTTTTGGCGGTGGCCTTGTTATCACTGGCAGCAGCGGCAGTGCTATGCTCGACGCTGCCCGCGCTGGCCGCGCCCACCCCGGTCAGGCTGGGTGTTTATCGCGATATCTTCCGTAATCCGCTGCTGTGGGGTCTGTATGGCGCCACAGCCTGCATCATTACCGCTCACTTTGCCGCCTTCACCTATGTTGAACCGCTGCTGATAACACTGCAGGGAGTACCCGCGACCGCCCTCTCCGGCCTGCTGCTGTTATCAGGGGTTTCCGGGCTGGTGGGTAACGTTATCGCCGGTAAGCTTATCGATCGTCATCTGAAGGGGCTTATTTTTGCTTCACTGCTGCTGAGCGGGGGCGCGCTGGCGATCCTCGGCACCGGACGACTTGCGCCCCTGCCTTTCTGTTTTAGCGGGCTGCTGTTAGCCCTGTGGGGCGCCGGTATCGCGATTGTGTTCGTCGGCTTACAGACCTGGCTGCTGCGCAGCGCAGGCGCGGTCGCCCAGCCGGCGTCAGCCATTTACGTGGCTATTTTTAATGCCGCCATCGGCACCGGGGCGCTTGTCGGCGGCCAGCTGATCGCCACCGCGGGCTTGTCAGGCATGGCGTGGCTGGCGGCGGGGATCATGGCGTGCAGTACGCTGCTGATCGCCCTGCTGAAAGCGCCCTCAGACCGCTAAAGGCTGCCCTGTAAAACCGCGTTTTCACGATCCAGGGTGAAGACCTGCCACGCGACCTGGGTCGTGCTCAGGGTAAAAATGGCCGTCGCCAGCGTATTTTCGTCATCCGGATCTTCCGCAGACAGCCGGTAAATCGGTAACAGCGGATCATGCTGGTCGGAGAGCATCGCTTTCGCTGTTACCCCATCCAGCGACGGGTTCGTCGCCAGCCACGCGTCCAGGCGCTGCTGGCGTGAGCCGGAGCTCCCGGTCACGATCTGTTCAATGGTCTCAAGCTGGGGATGGATCAGATGGTTGGCATGCCCAAAGGTGGCGGTCAGCTGACGCACTGAGCTGCCGGAGCCGGTAGCTTCAACGCTAAACAGACGGCTATCGCCCATTTGACCCAGCGTGTGGTGAAACGCGCCCGCGCGCGGTGTCGCGGTCAGCAGGGTAATGGCGTCATCTAACGTGGTGGCATTCAGCGATGCGCGGGCCAGTATCTGGCGCGGCATCCCCTCCGGACGATGCACGGCACGAATATTGTTGACCGTATTGACTATCCCCTTCTCATTCACCGCGAAGGTGTGCCCGCACAGGGAGCCGGGGTAGGCGAAGCTGGTGAAGGCGAGGCCCACATCCGGTGTCACGTGGACGATGGCGCAGTCACCGCGCAGCTGCGGGAAGCCATCTTCATTATGCGCAATAATTAACTCGCCCTCAGCGCTTATCCCCGCCAGGGTAGTGCAGCCATCCGACGTCGAACGCACCAGATCGCCGCGACAGTTCCAGGCAAACACCTCATCCACCGGCGCCTGCAGCCCCTCCGCCATACCCTCCAGTTCCTGCCAGATCAGCGGGAACTGAGCCAGCACGGCTGCGCGCATGCGCTGGGTTTGTTCCGCCGTTTTCATGGCGGTGACGGTTTGCCAAAGCGCCGTTTGCCTGATTTTAGTATGCCAGGCCTCACGGCCAAACGCGCCAAGCTGCTGACCGACCGCATAGGCGGAACCACGGATTGCGATTGTTTTCATATTGTCATCATTCACTTATGTTCAGGATACGTGTTGCAAAAACTCTTGCAGACGCGGATTGCTGCTGGCAGTGAGCAGCACCTCAGGTGAACCATCTTCGGCAATGGTGCCGCCATCAATAAAGATCAACCGGGAAGCCACCTCTCTGGCAAAGCCAATCTCATGGGTCACAATCACCATCGTCATGCCCTCTTCGGCCAGCGAGCGCATGACCTTTAACACCTCATGCCGCAGTTCGGGATCGAGGGCGGATGTTGGTTCATCAAATAACATCATTTTGGGTTTTACCGCCAGGGCACGAGCTATCGCCACGCGTTGCTGCTGCCCCCCAGAGAGCTCTGCCGGATAGTGGTTGGCGCGTTCACGCAGACCCACGCGGTCCAGCAACGCCAGCGCCTGCTCCCGCGCCGCGGCCTTACTCTGCTTACGCACGCGAACCGGACCGAACATGACATTCTCAAGGGCGGTCAGATGCGGGAACAAATGAAACTGTTGAAACACCATACCGGCTTCGCGGCGAATATCACACTCATTCGCGTGCGGATCCGTAATATGCATGCCCGCCACCAGCAGCGTTCCCGAGGAGATCTCCTCCAGTTTGTTAATGCAGCGTAACAGGGTCGATTTGCCCGAGCCGGAGGGGCCAATGATCACCACCACCTCGCCCGCTTCAATCTTTAAATTGATATCGTGCAGCACCTGAGTGGCGCCGAAGTTTTTCGCCACCGCGCTAAATTCAACCATGCTCATAAAATATGGATCCTTTTCTCAAGTTGTTTCAGCAGGAAGCTCAGGCACAATGTCAAAAACAGATAAATCATCGCCACCGCCGTCCACACCTCCAGCGCCCGAAAGTTACCGGCAATAATCTCTTGTCCCTGGCGGGTTAATTCTGCCACGCCAATCACAATAAATAGCGATGTATCTTTTATACTGATAATCCATTGATTGCCTAACGCCGGGATCATTCGCCGAAAAGCCAGCGGCATAATGACATGTAATAGGGTGCTGCGTGGCGATAACCCCATCGCCAGGCTGGCTTCTTTAAAACCTTTATTGATCGACAGAATCGCGCCCCGGGTGATCTCGGCTATATAAGCGCCGGAGTTAATCACAATGGTAATAATTGCGGCAGGAACCGGGTCAATACGCACCGGCAACACCATCGGCAGGGCGAAGTAGATAAACATCACCTGCACCATGATCGGCGTTCCACGAATTAATTCCACAAACACCAGCGATACCGTTTTTGATATTTTACCCCCTAATGCGCGGCAGGTACCCGCCAGCAAGCCAATGACTAACCCACCTAACAAACCGGACAAAGATATAATCAGCGTCAGCTGCAAGCCCTGCATCAGCAGCGGTAAAGCATCCCAAATATAGCGACTGTCAAAATTCATCATTCTACCCGTCAAGAAGAAATGAGGCCGGATCGCTCCGACCTGGCAGGGTTATTTCGGCTGCTTAGCAAACCATTTAACGTAAATCTTGTCGTAGGTACCATCGGCACGCAGCGCCTGCAGAGCCTGGTTCACTTTTGGCGTCAGGCTGCTGTTTTTCTGCATCGCAAAGCCATATTGCTGTGGCAGAATGCTGTCCGTCTCACCGGTGGATTTGACCTTGCCATTACCCGCCGTCTTCACGTAGTAAAGGACATTCGGCGAATCGTGAACGACGGCATCGAGATTGCCGGCCTGCAGATCAAGGTAGGCGTTATCGATGTTCGGGAACTCGATATAATTCGCTTTATATTTGCTTTTCATAAAGCTGGCCGCCGCCGTCCCCTGCTTAAGGCCAACTTTTTTCCCGGTCAAATCACTGAATTTGGCAATGGAATTATCAGTACTTTTCACGGCTATTAACAGGTCGGCATTATAATACCCATCACTGAAATCCACGACCTGTTTACGCGCATCGGTAATGGTTATGCCGGCCATCGCCACGTCCAGATTACGCGACTGCAGTCCGGGGATGAGGCCGCCGAAATCCATCGGCCTTAATTCGTAGCTGATATGCATTTTCTTTGCGATAGCGTCCCACAAATCGATATCAAAGCCGACATATTTATCACCTTGTTTAAATTCAAAAGGGACAAAAGCGGTATCCACGCCCACCGTTATTTTGTCCTGGGCTGCTGTCACAAAACTGGCAGAACAAATAACCAAAGCCAGCGTCAGTTTTAATTTATTAAATAGTCCAGTCATAATTACCCTCAGCGTCAATGAAATGGCATGCAACGAATATCAGCCTGCGATATATATCGCCGGAAGAACCAATAACAACACTTGATATGCAGGGCGCATTATTATGCGCCCGAATGAAAAGGCTAACTTATTCAGAAAATAGAGAGTCGGTGGTATCCGGTACGGGCGTCTGGGCGCTGTTCATCACCATGGAGAGAAAACTGTAATAACCGTTTATCCCAATCAGATCCACCACGCCCTTCTCACCCCATAAATCAACGGCTTGTTGCCAGGTGCTATCACTCACCTTTTGCTGTTGATGCAGTTGCTGACAGAAGTCATAGATCACCTGCTCATCGGGCCGGAGATCGTCTGGCAGACGCTGTTGCTTAATCGCCTGCACCGCCGCGGCAGAGATGCCCTTCTCACGTGCTATAGGCGCATGGATCGCCCACTCTACCGGCTGTGACCAGTGCCGTGCGGTCAGCAAAATCGCCAGTTCAGAAAGACGCTGACCCAGCGCGCTGCGATAACGTAAATACTCCCCCATACGCTGGGCATGCGCCATCAGCTCGGGACTACGCAGCAGCGGCTCAAAAGGCGGCAGTAAGGCGCCGCGCGGCCCATTGATGATCTCTTCCGCTAACTGACGTTGCTGCTCGTCCCATTCCTGTTCCGCCAGGGGCGGTAAACGATTGATCATAATTTCCCCGTCTCTTCGCGGATCACGCTGTTCAGCGTATCGACCACAAAGTCGATCTGCGCCGGGGTGATGATAAACGGCGGCGCGATCAGGATGTGATCGCCATACTGACCATCGATCGTGCCGCCCATGGGATAGACCATCAACCCACGCGCCATACAATTTGCTTTGATCGCAGCATGCAGCTTCAGGGCAGGGTCGAACGGGGTTTTGTTGTCTTTATCGCGCACCAGCTCGACGCCGGCAAACAGGCCGCGTCCGCGCGTATCGCCGACATGCGGTAACTCACCCAGCACCTCGCGCAGGGCCTGTTGCAGATAGGCACCCTGCTGTTTGACGGCAGCCAGTAAATTATCGCGCGCAATCACCTGCTGCACCGCCAGAGCTGCCGACGCGGCAGTAGCATGACAAATGTAAGTGTGACCATGCTGGAACAACCCGCTGCCCGCCTTCAGCGCGGAAACAATGGTCTCACTCGCCAGTACCGCCCCGATCGGCTGATAACCCCCGCCGAGTCCCTTGGCGATGGTCACTAAATCAGGCACCACGTCGTCTTGCTCAAACGCGTGCAGCGTCCCGGTCCGCCCCATACCGCACATGACCTCATCGGCGATATACAGGATGCCGTATTTATCGCACAGGCGGCGCACCCCCTTCAGATAGCCCGGCGTCGGCGGCGTGGCCCCCGTCGTCGCCCCCACTACGGTTTCCGCACAGAAACCGATAATCGTTTCCGGGCCGGCCTCAAGGATGGCTTGCTCCAGCTCATTAAGCAGACGTTCGGTATACTGTTGCTGGGTCTCGTCAGCCCGGCGATCGCGGTACTCATTGCAGGCTGAGACGCGGATAACATCCATTAATAAGGGGGCAAACTGGCGACGGCGCCATTCGTTACCACCCACCGCCAGCGCGCCCAACGTATTGCCGTGATAGCTCTGTTTACGGGCGATAAATCGGGTGCGCGATGGCTGGCCGATCTCCACAAAGTACTGCCGCGCCATCTTCAGCGCCGTCTCTATTGCCTCGGATCCGCCCGAGACAAAGTAGGCATAGTTAAGCTCGCCGGGTGCCGTGCGGGTGAGATGGTCGGCCAGCTGCTCTACAACATCACTGGTAAAGAAACTGGTATGCGCATAGGCCAGCTGATCGATCTGGCGGTGCATCGCCGCCAGCACATCAGGGTGTGCGTGTCCGAGGCAGGAAACCGCCGCCCCGCCGCAGGCATCAAGATACGGTTTTCCCTGGGCATCAAAGATATAGGCCCCCTGGGCACGGGAGGCCACGATCGGCGTGCTACGCAGGCTGCGGTGAATGACATGACTCATACTGGGTTCTGCTCCTGAATCCGCTACATTAATTGAGCGTATCTTGCAGGATCCATTTGGATCACGTCAACGAAATAAAGATATGAATGCATCCGTTATTCTTATACCAGATACATTTGAATCATTTATCAGGATTTACCGGGGATCACATAGGCGCCAGAATCGATAAGATAGCGTTCGGCACTTTCAATTTTACTCACCGCCTCACGGCCGTGGCGCACCACCAGCATCGCCAGTAAACACTCTGCCAGCCCCATGCCGGAGACCACGGAAGGGAAAAATGATGGACTGTCGATGGAAAACAGCAGCGTGCAGTCTGCCGCCTGCGCTAAAGGGGAAACCGGCGAGTCGGTGATGGCGAGGATCTTCGCCCCTGCCTGCCGGGCTGCCTGTAAAACATCCAGTGATTCGCGTGAATAGGGCGCAAAGCTGGTGAGTAAGACGCAATCCCGGCTGGTCAGTTCGCGGGTGAAAACTTCGATATTGCTGGCCAGGCCGTCGATTAACGATACCTGCCGGTTGAACAGTCGATAGACATAAAACAGCGACCACGCGATCGGAAAGCTGGCGCGGAATCCGCAGATATAGACATTCTCCGCGCTATCGAGCAAGGTCACCGCCTGCTCCATCTCCTGCGCATTTTCGTTTTGCGTAAAGGTCAGATTCGCCTGATGCGCCTGAAAAACCTCTTTATACAGCTGCGTTTGCGTCCCGCGGGCCATCATTTTTTCCGCTTTTGATACGTATGTATCATTGCGCAGCCCCAGGTCGTCAATGAAATCGCTTTTCAGCTCGCTCCAGCCGCGGTAGCCCAGCCGCTGCGCCAGACGCAGCAGCGTCGCCGGTTTTACCCCAGCTTCCGCCGCGAAGGCACGCATCGATAACACCACCAGTTGGCTGGCATTTTGCAGTGAGAACTCGGCGGCGCGTTGCAGCTCGGGTGACAACCCGCCGAATTCATTAATGATTTTTTCCCTGAGATTCATGGCAGCTACTTACTGGTTTTAAGTGAAAGCTATCTAATCATATTTGAGATCAAGACTCTATAGGTGGCTAACGACCTCGCGGGTCACATCCGTCCCCCCTTCTCGTTGCTGGCGTGCTTTACTTCAAATATGGCGCAAGAGGAATGTCACTGGCCGGTGGGAAAAGGTATGCTCTTATCAGGGGGCGTTGCACATCAAAGCCCTGTTCACTGCTGGAAATCTCACCATGGCACGCAACCGCACTTTTTCTCTCAATCTCCGTTGGCGAGCGCTGCTCAAAGACGCAGGGATGGAGCCTGAACATCTCCTCCGCCAGGCCAATTTGCCGGACGACACCTTTTCAGACATCAATCGCGGTCTGACTACCGATGAGTATCTGCGTTTCTGGCGCGTGCTAGAAAAAGAAAGCGACGACCAGGCCTTTCCTTTGCCTTTTGTAGAAAGGGTCTCTGCGGAAGTGTTTGATCCCCCGCTGTTCGCCGCCTTGTGTAGTACCCACATGATGCAGGCGGTCCAGCGGCTGGCCAAGTATAAACTGCTTATTGCCCCCATGGTGCTGGAGACGACGGTCGTGCAGAACGGCACGCTGACAGTGTCTCCGCGCTGGCTGGGAGCAACAGAAATCCCTGCCTCTCTGGAAGTGGCGGAACTGGCATTTTTACTTCGCCTGAACCGACTGGCCACCCGCGAACCGGTTCAGGCCGTGAAAGTGACGCTCTCACAGCCCCTCACCCGCCAGCAGACCCACCACTTTTCAGCCTTCTTCGGCACGACCATACAGCGTGGAAAGCGGGCGACCATCAGCTTTGCCGCCGCTGATGCCCTGCGGCCCTTTTTGACGGTGAACGAGGGTATGTGGCAGGTCTTTGAGCCGGAGCTGCAGCGTCGTCTCAGCCAGCTTAGCGATCAGGCCTCAACGGCTGAACGTGTTCATGCAGTTCTGCTGGAGCTTCTGCCGGGCAACGACGCCTCTATCGACAATACGGCGCAACGTCTGGGAATGAGTAAACGCACCCTGCAGCGCAGGCTGGAGCAGGAGGGAGAGAATTATCGCGCCCTTGTTCACGCTTGTCGCGAAGCGCTGGCTCGCCACTATCTTCTCAATACCACGCTTTCCGGTTATGAGATCGCCTTTCTGCTCGGTTTTGAAGATCCGAATTCCTTCTACCGGGCTTTTATGGCGTGGACCGGCCAGACGCCAGAAACCCTCAGAGACATGATGCGCCTCAACTAAGCGCGCGTCATGGCGCGCTTTGCCAGTATTGTGGCGCACCGTGCCAGCGACACCGCGCCTGACAGCAGGCACACTCGGCGCAGTCTACTTGCCGAGGTGCTTATGTTTATTCAGGAAAATAAAACCGCGCTGGTCACCGGCGCATCGTCAGGGATGGGGAAAGCCATTGCCCGTCGTCTTATCCAGGAGGGTTACCAGGTTTACGTTGCTGCCCGGCAACTCGGGAAAATGGACGATCTGGCTTCGCTAGGGGCCCAATGCCTGCAGATGGATCTCTCACGGCAGGACGATCGGCTGGCGGTCGTGAACACCATTCTGTCTCAGACCGGAGGGGTCGATGTACTGGTCAATAATGCCGGTTTTGGCCTGTATGGCCCGGTCGAAGAGATCGGTATCGATGAGGCTCGCTACCAGTTTGAGGTCAATCTCTTCGGCGCGGCGCATCTCACGCAACTACTGCTTCCCGCGATGCGCGCCCGCCGTCGCGGATATATTGTCAATATCTCTTCCATGGGTGGCAAGATGTATAGCGTCCTCGGCGCATGGTACCACGCCACCAAACATGCACTTGAGGGATGGTCAGACTGCCTGCGGCTGGAAGTTGCCGACTTCGGCATCAAGGTGGTTATCATCGAACCTGGAGTGATTGAAACCGGCTTCGGCGATGCGGCCAGTGAAAGTATTGTCAAACGTTCGGCCACAGGACCGTATGGTCAGTTGGTAAAAGGGGTCGCCCTGTCGATCCAAAAAACGTACGGCCATGGCACCGGCAGCGACCCGCAGACGATCGCCGAGGTGGTCCTGGTCGCGGTGAATGCCTCAAATCCACGCCCCCGTTATGCCGTCGGTAAGTATGCCAAATTGCTTATCCGGATGCGTGTCTGGCTGGGCGACCGTCTTTTCGATCGTATTATCCTCAGCCAGATGCGCTGAGGTCATGTTCTGCTCACTTTCGCCTCGCGCTGGAGGGGGATGACTCTCCCAGCCAGTCGATAAAAAACGCCATAAACGCCGATACCTGCGGCGGCTGCAGCTTTCGCTGGGGAAAGACAAACTGCAGCCCGACCTCCTTACGGTCTAAGGGGCTGAATCCGGTGAAGCGCTCGGCAAACAGCACCTGAAGCCGTCCCTCCTCGACATCCCTCTTCACATCCCACCATGATTTACCGGCGATCCCCGCCCCGCTGAGCGCCCACTGCCGCAGCAGTGCCCCATCGTCGCAGACCATCGCCGGTGTCACCCGCACGACGCGCTCCTTTCCCGCCTCCTCAAAGCGCCATTCATTCATCACCACACCGTGCCGCTCCAGCGCCAGGCAGCGGTGATGGTGCAACTCGTCGAGGGCGGCAGGCGTTCCGTGAGTGGCAAGATAAGCCTCCGAAGCCACCAGCACCCGGTGGTTGGGGCGGATATGGCGGATCGCCAAACTACTGTCTGGCAGGTTACCGACGCGAATACTCATATCCAGCCGGTTGGCGACCAGATCCTCCACGCGCTCCCCTAAGAACACGGAAAACGTGACCTCGGGGTGACGGCGGGAAAAGTCGACGATGGCCGGGCTAAGATACTGTCGGCCAAAGTCGGAGGGGGCGGAAAGACGAATATTGCCGCTCAGCACGCCTTCCTTTTGCGTCAGCAACGATTCGGCGTGGCGGGCCTCCTCCAGTACGCGCCGCGCGGCATGATAAAAATCTTCCCCCGCCCTGGTCAGGGTGATAGCGCGCGTGGAACGATGGAACAGGCGGGTCTGGTAACGCTCTTCCATCGCCTTCAGGCGGGCCGTCATGGTGGCCGGTGAGAGCGATAACCGTCTGCCGGCGGCGGAGAGTCCCCCCGCCTCGGCGACAGCCACCAGCAGCGCCATATCTTCCAGCTTGCCCATTTTTCGTATTTCCTGAAAAGTGAATCTGTTTTTAGCCTAATTATCAAAATCAGATCCCGACTGTAAAGTGATTTTCATTCCACTCGCAAGGGACACCCGTATGAACAGCCTCTCACTTTTCGATCGTTACCGCATCGGCACGCTGCCATTGAAAAACCGCATCGTCATGGCTCCCATGACCCGGGCGCGCGCCCTGCAGCCCGGAAATATCCCCTCCGCGCTGATGGCAGAATATTACCGCCAGCGCGCCAGCGCCGGATTGACCGTCACGGAGGCGACGCAAATCTCTCCTGAGGGACAGGGATACTCCTGGACGCCTGGCCTGCATTCCGCTGAGCAGATTGCCGGCTGGCAGTTGACGACCGGGGCCGTTCACCAGGCTGGCGGCGTTATTTTTTCTCAGCTCTGGCACGTGGGGCGGATGTCGCACGCTCGTTTTCATGCGGATGGGCAACCCGTGGCCCCGTCGGCGCTGGCGCCGGACGCCCAGGTATGGGTGGTGGATGAGCAAGGCCGGGGCCAGATGGTGGACTGCCCTCCACCGCGGGCGCTCTCCCGGTCGGATATCCAGCGTATTGTCGCCGATTACCGTCAGGCGGCGCGCAATGCGATAGCGGCGGGGTTTGACGGCGTGGAAGTGCACGGCGGCAATGGCTATCTGATCGACCAGTTCCTGCGGCGTACCGCCAACCAGCGTACTGATGAGTACGGCGGTAGCCTGAGCAACCGGATCCGTTTTGCCCAGGAGGTGCTGACCGCCATCGGCGACGTTATTGGCCGCGAGCGGACGGGCATCCGCCTTTCCCCCTACATTACCCAGCGCGGGATGAACGACCCGCAAGTGATCGACGCCATCCTTGCCCTGGCGGCCTGGTGCGAACAGCAGGGTATCGCCTTTATCCACCTGGCGGAGGCGGACTGGGACGATGCGCCAGCCGTTCCCCAGCACTTTCGTGACACGCTGCGCGCGACCTTCAGCGGCACCCTGATCGTGGCCGGCAATTACGATCAGCAAAAGGCGGAACGTATCCTCACCGCCGGTTTCGCCGACCTGGTGGCTTTCGGCCGCCCGTTTATTGCTAATCCTGACCTGCCGCAGCGGCTTCAGCACCGCTGGCCGCTGGCGACCGTCAGCGATCCCGCCACGCTGTTTGGCGGGACAGAGGTGGGCTATACCGACTATCCCTTCTATACGGAGCATAAAGAGTGAAAATGACCCGCAAAATGTTACCTGCCAGCCTTGGTGTCGCTGTTGTCTGCGCGCAGGCCAGACACGGCATCACGCTGCGGCGCTGCGCCACAGCGCTGCTGCTTGCCGGGATATCCGGCTCCGCGTTTTCAGCCCCGCAGGGTTTGCTGAAGCCAGCCCAGCTCATCGTTGACAGCGGCCTTCCCCCTGCCACACGCGCCGCCAATGAATATGTCGCCAGACAATACGCCACGTTCTGGAATACCGGTGATGAAGCGCTGGCCCGGGCGGCGCTGGCGGGGAATTTTATCGATAAAACGCCCCCGGAAGGGCGCCGACAAGGGCCGGAAGGCGCGATCCTCGCCTCCAGAGCATTTCGTCAGGCGGTGCCGGATTTACGCTGTGATGTCGAACAAATGATTGTGGCCGGTGACCGGGTGGTCTCACACTTACATTTTCATGGCCACTTTACCGGGACCTTCGGCACCCGGAAGGGTAAGGGACAAAATATCGATTTTATTGCCACCGATATCTATCAGATCAGCGGCGGTAAAATTGCCGCCAACTGGCATATTGAAGATAACCTGACGCTGATGAAACAGCTGGGCGCGCAATAAGCTGCCCACCCGGACGGTGAGTAAGCGATCGCCATAACCACGAGCCGCCCCGGTATCCGCCGGGGTAGCTCTCCTGGCGACAGACTGTGCTTAGATTTGCGCCATTCCGCCGTCGACATAGATCTCTGCGGCGTTAATAAAGCTCGACTCGTCAGACGCTAAAAATACCACCGTCCTGCCAATCTCCTCCGGCTCGCCCAGCCGCCCGAGCGGTACGCTGGCGGCCAGGGCGTCGAACAAGCCCTGGCGGTCCGCCTCCGCAACCAGTCCTCCCAGACCCGGGGTACGCACCGGCCCCGGGCTGACGACATTGATGCGGATCCCGCGATCGTTCACCTCCAGCGCCCAGGAGCGCGCCAGGCTGCGTACCGCCGCTTTACTGGCGCTATAGATGCTGAAGTTCGCCGTCCCTTTGACTGCCGCCGTAGAGCCGGTCAAAATCACCGAGGCGCCGTCGGTGAGCAGCGGCAGCGCTTTCTGGACCGTGAACACCACCCCGCGCACGTTGGTGGCGAATATCCGCTCGACGTGCGCTTCGGTGATGGCGCTGAGCGGCAGCATATCCCCGCCGCCAGCATTGGCGAACAGCACATCCAGCCGGCCGGACTCGTCGGCAATGGTCGCAAATACCGCGTCAAGGTCGCTTAACACGGCGGCGTCGGCGCGGATCCCTCGGGCGGCGGGCCCGATGAATCTTACCGCCGCATCCAGCTCCTCCTGTCGGCGGCCGGTGATATACACCTTTGCGCCCTGCTCCGCCAGCGCTTTCGCCGACGCCAGGCCAATCCCGGTGCTGCCGCCGGTCACTAACGCCACTTTATCCGCAAGTTTTTTGCTCATGGTGCATTTCCTTGGTTAGAGTATAAACAGGCCAGGCTCGCGAAAGCGCCCCGCCGGGTATGGAAAGCACTGTAATCGCCTCAAAGAGGCGGAAAAATGGCCTAATCTGAAAAACACTTTTCCCCTCCGTGGATAATGGACGCCCGCTAACCAGGATACTGCGAATAATGGACCGATTTTCAGCCCTCAAAGCCTTCACCCGCGTTGTCGAAGCCGGCAGCTTTACCCGCGCCGCGGACTCGCTGGATATGCCCAACGCCACGCTCAGCAAAACCATCAAGCAACTGGAAGCGCATCTGGGGGTTTCCCTCCTGCAGCGCACCACCCGGCGTATTACCGTGACGCCGGAAGGACGGGAGTACTATGAAAAAGCTCGCTGCCTGCTGGAAGACCTGGAAGAGATCGACGCCTCCTTCAATACCGCCCACAATAAGCCGAAGGGCCATCTACGGATCGCCATCGGTGGGTCGACCGCGTGCGATGTGCTGATCCCGCTGCTGGCGGACTTTATGACCGCCTGGCCGGATATCCGTATCGATTTACAGGTGGCCGATAAACCCGCGGACCTCATCAGCGGCAATATTGACTGCGCCATCCGCGGCGGGCCGATGGATGACTCGACGCTGATCGCCCGTAAAATCGGCGAGGCGACGCTGGTCACCTGCGCCACCCCTGGCTATCTTCAGCGCTGCGGCACGCCCGCCTCGCCGGATGAACTCCATCATGGCCACCAGCTCATCAGCTATCTGTCGCCGGCCAGCGGCAGAGCGTTTCCGTTTCGCTTTACGCGTCACGGCGTCAGTACCGAGCTCAAGACAGAGCCCCATCTCGGCATCAATGAGAGCAACGCGCATATTGCCGCCGGCGAGGCGGGCTTAGGCATTGTGCAGACCTTTACCTATTCGCTAAAACCCGCGCTGGCAAGCGGCAAGCTGGTGGAGATCCTCAGCGCCTGGCGCCCGGCCCCCTATCCCTTTCACGTCGTCTACGCCCGGCACCGGCACGTGCCGCCCCGGCTCCGCGTCTTTATTGAATGGCTGGCGGCGGTTTTTCCGGCTGCGGTGCAGGGATAAAGCGCGTTATCTGACGCCGCGCCGAGGGGGGTCCGTAAATGAACGCACTGACCGCTATTATCCTTTTTACGACCGTCCGAAAAACACCGCTGATTAAATCGACGATTTGATGTTTCTACACAAAATATAAACGAAGATTTAAATTGATATGAATGGGTTGACAATAACATTGGCTATGGGTAGATTTCATGGGCCTAAGTTGTGGCCTTTCCTAATCTGACATAAGAGACTAATGGATACTGAATTTAGTAGCGGTCCGAATATTGCCTTAACGGTTATTCGGACAAGTAAACATAAAATCGATTGTGATCACTTCTTCGTTTTGGTGTGTCTCGCCGGAGCTTGATGCTCTCGTGTTGTCCCACCTCGACCAGAGTTTTCACGGTCCCGAGGTGTGTTATGAACTTCAAATCTACCCTTTTTCCTGGTGTCAAAACCATGACATCAACGCTACGTGTCCGGCCGCCCCGCGATCGGGTGTCGTCTGCGCGTAAAAAACAGCAAAGCTCTATATTCTCCTCGAAAATCAGTGAGTTGAATCAACGCATTACTAACTGGCGCGTCAGTCCTGTCACCGGCCAGCTGGAGCGTCGTTGCCGCTTCTCTGATGGCGAAGACCCACAAAGTCGCCCCTTCGTCGCCTGATTCAGCCGTTACGCCGTAGGCCGTGTCTGCGCGCTATGCCGCAGCCCGTTTTCGTGCGTCACGCTGAGTTAAGTCACTGCTGGTACCTGTTTATTCACTGATGTATTCATACTTGTACATCGGCAGGAATAATCACGTCCAAATAAAACAAAATATAAACTTCACGCCTGTTTATTTTAATAATAAACAGCGGGAAGCCCTGTGCGAAATTAATTAAAACCGATCGCTGATGCGACATCGGGCTATTTTCGGCCGCCCTTAATCCGGGTCTTACCGTAAAAAGCCTGCTGCCGCCCGGCGACAGGAGCAGCACCATGACTGTACAAATCAAGAACCGAAATAAAAAAAGCACGCTGTCTATGCGTGCCGCCCAGGAAGCCCAAAACGGTATCGCAGAAACCCTGGTCAACCTCAACACCACCCGGGAAGGGCTGCAGGAAGCCCAGGCAAATGCCCGGCTGGAGCGGGATGGCCTGAACGAAGTGACTCATGACAAGCCGACTCACGCGCTGATCCAGCTGCTGATGGCGTTTAACAACCCGTTTATTTATGTGCTCGCCATTCTCGCCGGGATCAGCTTCTTCACCGACTACTGGCTGCCCACCAGCCATGGCGAAGACGGCGACCTGACGACGGTGATAATCATCGGCACCATGGTTGCCCTCAGCGGACTGGTGCGCTTCTGGCAGGAACACCGCTCGGCCAAATCGGCCGAAGCGCTGAAAGCGATGGTTCGCACCACCGCGACGGTCGTTCGTCGCGAACACGCCGGGCAAAAAGGAAAGCCACGTGAAATCCCGATGCGCGAGCTGGTGGTGGGCGATATCGTGCAGCTCTATGCGGGCGACATGATCCCGGCGGACGTCCGTTTGATCGAATCACGCGACCTGTTTATCAGTCAGGCCGTCCTGACCGGCGAAGCGCTGCCGATTGAGAAGTACGACACCCTCGGCGACGTGGCGCAGAAATCCGCACACGACAAGGCGGTTGACAACGAGAACCTGTTGGATATGCCTAACATCTGCTTCATGGGGACCAACGTTGTCAGCGGCACCGCTCAGGCGGTCGTGGTGGCGACCGGGCCGAGGACCTACTTTGGCTCACTGGCAAAAGCGATTGTCGGCACCCGGGCGCAAACGGCGTTTGACCGCGGGGTGAACAGCGTCAGCTGGCTGTTGATCCGCTTTATGCTAGTGATGGTGCCGGTGGTGTTCCTGATTAACGGCCTGATGAAGGGCGAATGGTGGGATGCCCTGCTGTTTGCTCTGGCCGTCGCCGTAGGTCTGACGCCAGAAATGCTGCCAATGATCGTCAGCGCCAACCTCGCCAAGGGCGCGGTGGCTATGGCGAAGCGTAAAGTCGTGGTTAAGCGCCTTAACGCGATTCAGAACCTGGGCGCGATGGACGTGCTGTGCACCGACAAAACCGGCACCCTGACGCAGGATAAAATCATCCTTGAGCACCACGTCGACACGCACGGTCAGAAAAATCAGTCCGTGCTGGCGCTGGCCTGGCTCAACAGCCACTATCAAAGCGGCATCAAAAACCTGATGGATCAGGCGGTCATTTACTTCTCTGAAAATGAGTCGGGCTTTGTGCAACCTCAGGGGTACAGCAAAGTCGATGAGATGCCGTTCGACTTCGTGCGCCGTCGCCTGTCGATTGTGGTGAAAGACAGCCAGAGCAATCATCTGCTGGTGTGCAAAGGCGCCGTGGAGGAGATGCTGAGCATCGCCTCCCACATGGAAGAGAATGGCAAGGTTATCCCCCTCGACGATCAGCGCCGTGACGCCATGCTGGCGATGGCGAACGACTACAACAAAGACGGCTTCCGCGTTCTGGTGGTCGCTACGCGCGACATTCCGAAAGCCGAAGCGAAAAGACTGTACAGCACCGCTGATGAGCACGATCTGATTATCCGCGGCTTCCTCACCTTCCTCGATCCACCTAAGGAGAGCGCGGGTCCGGCGATTGCTGCCCTGATGGATATTGGCGTCGCAGTCAAAGTGCTGACCGGCGATAACGCGATTGTCACTACGCGGATTTGCCGCCAGGTGGGACTGGAACCAGGCGAACCGGTACTCGGCCCGCAGATTGAGTCGTTGAGCGACACGGCCCTGCAGCAGTTGGTGGAAGAGCGCACGGTGTTCGCCAAGTTAACGCCGCTGCAGAAATCACGCGTGCTGAAGGCGCTGCAGGCCAACGGTCATACGGTGGGCTTTCTCGGTGACGGCATTAACGATGCCCCTGCTCTGCGCGATGCCGACGTGGGTATCTCGGTCGACAGTGGCACCGATATCGCCAAGGAATCGGCCGACATCATCTTGCTGGAAAAGAGCCTGATGGTGCTGGAAGAAGGCGTTATCAAAGGCCGCGAGACCTTTGGCAACATTATGAAATACCTGAACATGACCGCCAGCTCCAACTTCGGCAACGTGTTCTCGGTACTGGTGGCCAGCGCGTTCATTCCGTTCCTGCCGATGCTCGCGATCCAGTTGCTGCTGCAAAACCTGATGTACGACATCTCCCAGCTCGCGCTGCCGTGGGACAAAACGGACAAAGAGTTCCTGAGCAAACCGCGCAAGTGGGATGCAAGAAACATCGGCCGCTTTATGGTCTGGATTGGCCCGACCTCGTCCATTTTTGACATGACGACCTTTGCGCTGATGTGGTTTGTGTTCAGCGCCAACAGCGAACACATGCAGACCCTGTTCCAGTCCGGCTGGTTCGTTGAAGGCCTGCTGTCGCAGACGCTGGTGGTGCACATGCTGCGTACCCAGAAAATTCCGTTCATTCAGAGCACCGCCGCCTGGCCGGTACTGATGATGACCGGTCTGATTATGGCTATTGGAATTTACGTGCCGTTCTCTCCGCTTGGGCCGTTGGTTGGGCTGCAGGCGCTGCCGTGGCAGTACTTCCCGTGGCTGGTCGGCACCCTGCTCGCCTACTGCTGCGTGGCCCAGGGCATGAAAACGTTCTACATCCGTCGCTTCAGGCAGTGGCACTAATTCTGCGTTAAAGACGGTGATTCACGTGCCGCTTCGGCGGCACCTTTCAGGCAGGCCACACAGGCTGGAAGCATTATGGAAAAGCAACATTCCATCATTTTCCTGATTAAAAATAAGACCATCGCGTTGATTGTCTTATTTTTAATGAAAATAACCCGCACCCTTCGCGTCCGTGCCCTGGCATGGTACGCCGGAGGGAAGATTAACTATCAACACACTAAAGCATTACTGAACCTCGCCAGCGCCATACATCGTTTTTCGATCAGGTTACTGCGTTTTATTTCACTACCCGCCCTGTAGAGGGGGAATTCATGATGTCCGGAACCACTCTGTTAATTAACCTGGCTGGCGCCATCGCATTGCTGCTCTGGGGCAGCCATATGATTTCAACGGCGCTGCAGCGCGGCTTCGGCACGCCGCTGCGCAACTGGATGGGACGCCACCTCACTAACCGCTGGACCGCCCTGCTCTCCGGCATTGGCATTACCGGCATTCTGCAAAGCAGCACGGCGGTCAGTATGATGGCGACGTCATTTACCGCCGCAGGTACGCTAAGCCTTGCCCCCGCGCTTGCGGTGATGCTCGGCGCCAACATCGGCTCCACGCTGGTGGTCCAGCTGATGAGCTTTAACATGGAAATCGCCATTCCGCTGCTTCTGCTGGCCGGGTTTGTGGTTTTCAAGCTACGCGACCATTCCAGCTTTGAAAGTGTGGGCTGCGCCCTGATTGGCCTCGGCCTGATGCTGCTGGCGCTGCATTTACTGGGCGGCACGCTGCAGGACATTGAGGTCACGCCGGTGTTTCATGCCGTGATGCAGGGGCTACAGGGCGATATTTTCATTGCCCTGCTGGTGGCGGCGCTCCTGACGCTCCTGTGCCACTCCAGCGTGGCGATGATTTTGCTAATCGCCTCCCTCGCCGGTACCGGCACGCTGACCCCGGCTACGGCCCTGGTGCTGGTGCTTGGCGCCAACATCGGCGGCGCGTTACCGCCGGTGTTAAACGCCGGGTCCGCGGTGGCCCGCCGCCTGCCGGTTGGCAACCTGATGGTCCGCCTGTCCGGCTGCGCGCTGGCATTACTGCTTCTGCCGTTGCTGATGGCGATCGCCCGTAAATCCGGGCTGAACACGCCGCAGCTGGTGGTGTGGTTTCATACCGCCTTTAGCGTGGCGCTCGCGCTGCTGTTTATCGGCCTGAACATGCCAATGGCTCGCTTCCTGGAGCGACTGTTTCCGGAAGAAGAGCGCGTAGGCGACCCGGGTATGCCAATGTATCTCGACGATGCGGGTCTGGAAGTGGCTTATATCGGCCTGTCCAATTCGGTTCGCGAATCGCTGCGCGCCGCCGACATGCTAACCATCATGCTGGACCGACTGCTGGTGCTGTTTGTGACCCAGGAAAAACAGGCTGCCGATGACATCCGCCAGCTGGAGCAGTCGGTCGATCTGCTGAGCGCGGCGGTTCGCGCCTACCTCGCCGACATTGGTCAGGACGGGCTGAATGATGCAGATGCCGATCGTGCCCAGGAGATCCTGATGTTCATCATCAATGTTGAGCACGCGGGCGACATTCTCTCCAGCAATCTGACCCAGCTGGCCACGCGCCGCGCACGCCGGGGAGAGCAGTTTAACGACTTTGAATTACACCATATTCGCCTGCTGCATGCGGAGCTCCTCACCAGCCTGAACTTAGGCATAGCGGCATTCCTGCGTGAAGACTTGTCTGCTGCCCACCAGCTGGTGCAGCGCAAAGAAACCATCCGCCAGCTGGAGGCCTCCGCCAGCCGCGAGCACTTCAAAAAACTGCGGGAGGACAAGAATGCCTGGGCGGAATCCGGCGACATTTTCCAGCGGGTGCTACGGGACTACCGCCGCGTGCATCACCATATCGCCGCCGTCGCCTACCCGGTCATTGACCGCCTGGGCGATACCTCGCTGCGGTTTATTGAAACGCCGCCGGATGTTTAAAAAACAATAACCGCCAGCGCGCGGACGAGATCCTTTTCAAGGCAAGCAACGTTAAGGTACAAAAAATGCGAGTGTTAATCTGCTCGGGTCGGTTTTATGCCGACACCCATACCATCACCCATGTGCTGGAACTCTATGCCCGTACACAGACGATTAACGTGTTGATTCACGGAGGGCACCAGGCGCTGGGCGGCGCGATAGAAAACTGGGCGCGCGGGATCGACGTTCACGTGATCCGCTACCCGGCAAACTGGGCGCTGCACGGAAAATATGCAGAGACAAGGCGCAATTTGTTTATGCTGGAAGATAGCCGCCCTGACGTACTGCTGGCTTTTCCTGGCGGAGAAGATACGGCGGAGTGCATAAAGATGGCGAAAAACAGAGGGATCCGCGTCATCGACGTCGTTTAACCTGAGTGGGTGAAGTTCGGTGACCATGGCCACAGGCAGGCGTCCGCTGGAGGGGTATTGAATGACGGCCTTGACGATTAACCAGCAATGGTCAATATAGAGAACCTTACTCGTCTAAGTGTAAGCTGAGCGCAGAGAGGACAGTCAGGCGGGGGGCCCGGCCCCCCAATTGTCCGGGAACATTATGGGCAATACCGCTCAGCATACCCTCAGGCTTCCGTCGGTCCCCGGGATGAGATTTCACGTCCACTCCCCTTATTCGCGCGGTATCGAAACCAGGAACAGCCGGACAACGACACCCGCCATACCTTACCTGGAGCGAAAAAATGACCTCATCCATTGCCATCGTCGGAGCAGGACTCGGCGGCCTCATGCTCGCACGTATTTTACATGTCCACGGCATTTCCTCTGTGGTCTACGAAGCTGAAGCCTCTCCCGAGGCCCGCCCACAAGGTGGCTTGCTGGATATCCACGATCATAATGGCCAGCGGGCGCTGATAGCGGCAGGCCTGTACGATGCCTTCCGGGCCCTTATTCTTCCTGGTGGTCAATCCACGCGCGTACTCGATAAAGCGGGCAACGTATTGTTCGAGCAGTTCGATGATGGTTTGGGCGGCCGACCAGAAGTCTCTCGCGGCGCGCTTCGCACGCTGCTGCTGGAGTCGCTTCCTGCGGACACCGTGCAATGGGGCCGTAAAGTGGCAGATATCGTCCCCCATGATGACGGCACGCATAGTTTGTACTTTACGGATGGCTCCACCACCAGGGTCTCCCTGGTGGTGGGCGCAGATGGTGCCTGGTCGCGTGTCCGTGCTCTGGTCACCGATGCTGTGCCTGCCTATGCGGGATTTTCGTATGTCGAGCGCTGGCTTAGTCACGTCGACACCGATCATCTGGCTTGCGCGCAAGCAGTAGGCCGCGGCTCATTTTTTGCGCTCTCGCCAGGCAAGGGTATCATGGCGCACCGGGAGCCTGGCGGCGTGATCCACGTTTACATTGCTCTGTGCCAACCCCAGGCCTGGTTCGCTGACGTGACGTCCGCTAATGCACAGGTTGACGTGCAACGCATAGTCGATGAATTCGATGGCTGGGCGCATCCACTGCAAACATTGATTACGGAGGGTGATGGTGAGCCCGTATTGCGCCCTATTCACTTTTTACCTCCCGGACTTCGATGGCCGCGAACAGCAGGCGTAACGCTGTTGGGCGACGCCGCGCATCTTATGCTGCCGTTCGGCGAAGGCGCTAATCTCGCGTTAGAGGATGGCGCTGAGCTGGGACTCGCGATTGCGGCCAATGCAGATAATCCTGAAGCCGCGCTGTCCGCTTATGAAGAACAGATGTTTATCCGCGTCGAAAGTGCGGCCAACGACGCGCAGGCAATGGCAGGCATTCTCTTTGGGGACGAGACACCCGGCGCGTTGTTGCATTTTTTTAACCAGTATAAAACAGGATCCTGATCCCCGACGCTGCGGTGATTCTTGCGCCATGAACAAATAACCCTCCCGCCATCGGGAGGTCAATGTTCAGTAATGTCCGGAGAATAACGCTCCGGATATAAAATCATTAAAACGCTGTCGCAATAGCTGAAATCTGGAACGAGTTATTTTAATAACCCCTTCATGATCAAAGACAGACCGAACTCAAAACAGGTATCCGGATGTTGGTGGGTAAGCGCATCGATACGACTGATTTCTGTTGAGGGTGTAGACAATCTTTCATCATCATGTCTGTCTGTACGAGACTGCTCCTCCAATACGCATCCCAGGGTATATTCGCTAATAGTGAGTAATATCATTGCGGCTTCGGCCTCAGAAAAGCCGGCCCGCATAAGGTAAGCCACCTTTGGGTAGAACGTTTCCCCTCCTACCCGCGCCGGTGTTGTCCCCGCATGGAGCAGTGCGCCATCCCGATGAGCGAGAAGCGCGCGGCGGAAACTGCGCGCGTTATTTGCCAGCCAGTCTGCCCACTCGGCCGTGTCTTCAGCCAGCGGAAGCGAATGGTGCCTGGCCAAAACAGTTGCGGCCATCTCTTCCAGTAAGCTGGCCTTGTTCCTGAAATGCCAGTACAGCGTTGCGGATTCTACCCCCAGCTTTTGCGCCAGCTTTCGCGTCGTTATCGCTTCCAGCCCGACTTCATCTAAGAGTGCTAATGCAGCATTAATGACCTGATCCCGCTGAATTTTAGCCATGGTGTTCATCCTGTTGTTAATGCATCCAACCGAGCCCGTGGTAGATGAAAAGAGATCTTCTCCTGACCAGGAGCCTACCGGCGCCATTGATGAAAATAAATCTATCATTGATAGAAAAATTGATCAATGATAGATTTTTAACGCATCGCACCTAAAGGTCATCCCATGAATATCAATCGAGATACGCAGGTAAAGAAAACCAACCATGCTGATCCCATCAATGCCATCCCGCCGGTTTTGTGGCTGCAAGCCGCCATCATCACCCTTGGAGCATTCGCTACCATGCTCTCATCCACCATGCTCAGTGCTGCGCTTCCGGCCATGGCAAAGGGCCTTGGGGTGACGGACGCCTCCATCCAGTGGATAGCCACCGCATACCTCATGGCGCTGGCCGCAGGCGTTCCGGTTAGCGCATGGGCGGTAAAACGGTTTGGCGCCACCCAACTTTGGCTCTATGCACTTATTTTATTTGGTGTTTTCTCGGCAGTTTGCGCGTTATCCCCGAATATCGAGGTGCTGCTCACCGCCAGAATAATGCAAGGTCTGGCAGGCGGGTTACTCGTGCCAGCCGGGCAGACGATCCTGGGTCTGGTGGTCGGTCGTGAGCGCCTCGGGCGGATCATTGGTACGATAGGCGTGGCTATCGTCATTGCGCCCTTACTGGGAACGTCTCTGGGTGCCGTTCTGCTTCAGGTCTGCGGATGGCGAGTCTTGTTTTTTATTAATGTCCCCTTATCTCTCTGTGCATGGCTTGCGGGATGGAAATTACTCCCTCGCCCGACAATAAAAAATGATAAGCCGCTCTCCCTGGACTGGATGGGGTTAATACTGATTCTTTGTAGCCTTCCCCTGCTCATGGAGGGTATTAAAGGTGTCAGCCTGAATAGTGGTGAAAATAGCGGGAACATTATCTTACTCAGCGTGGGCGCACTGTTTATCGGCTTGTTTATCTTTCGCTCTTTTCGCATTGACTCGCCTTTACTTCATCTCAGCCTTTTCAAACATCGTGGCTTCACATTATCGGCGTTGCTGATGGCTATCGGAGGTGCGGTGAATTTTGGTGGGCAGTTCCTGCTCCCGTTGTATTTCCGCGACGTTTGCCATGAAGCACTGGCTGACGTGGGTTTGCTCCTTACTCCGCAGTTAATCGGTTCTGCCATAGGATTCCCGGTCGCCGGTTATTTCTCAGACCGGCTGGGTCCTCGCGTGGTGCTGATCGTTGGCGGCTTGCTCTCGGTGTTGGCGACATGGCCGCTGGCCATGATTGATGGAGGCAGTAGCTACACCCTGGTCGGTAGCGCACTCGCTATCAGGGGATTCGGTTTAGCCCTTGCGACAGTGCCGGCGATGGCGGCAGGCCTGGCGATGGCGGGTACCCGTCATGTTTCTGATGCAGCACCGATTCTCAACATCCTGCAGCGTGTTGGCGCGATGGCTGGCGCGGCCCTGGTGACGGCGTGCTACGTCAGACTGGCGCATACGCAGGGTAGCTTAGCCGCCTTTCAGCATGCCGGGTGGATACTGATCAGCGGCGCCATACTGCTCACGCTTTCAGCACTTTTCATGGTGAACCATCAGGGATCATCAACGCGGGAAGAAACAAGATAACCGGTCTGGCGTCCTGTCCCGCACCCGGTACGCAATAGTTAACACCTCATTCTGAATGAGCGCGAGAGAGGCGTGAATGCCAGTCAGCGACACCAGCGACTGGCATTGCACGCGACGCCCCACTAAATCGAACCAATCAATCCGCCATCGACCCGGATCACCGCCCCGGTAATGTAGCTGGCAAGCTGGCTTGCCAAAAAGGCAGCGGTGGCGCCGTACTCCTGGGGGTGGCCATAACGTCCCGCCGGAATGCTCAGACGACTCTTCTCCGCGACCGCTTCCGCAGTGGAATGTTCCCGTTTCGCCTTGATAGCATCCAGCTGACCCACCCGGTCGGTAGCGATGCGTCCAGGCACCATCACATTCACTGTGACGCCGTCGGCCGCCACTTCAGCGGCAAGGGTTTTCGACCAGCCAAGCAAGCTCATGCGCAGCGCATTCGACAGGGCGAGACCCGGAATCGGGGCAATCACACCGGACGAGGTGGTGGTAATAATGCGTCCCCAGCCACGGCTGCGCATGGCGGGCAGTAGTTTATCGGTGAGCTGGATCAACGAGGCGACCATCACTGAAAATTGCTGTTGCCAGACGGCGCCGTCCGTCCCCTGTGCCAGCGTGGGCGGTGGGCCACCGGAATTATTGACCAGAATATCGATGTCGCCCCAGTGCTCGCGGATATCGGCGATGACCGTATCAAACTGTTCCGGGACGGCAAGATCCAGCGGCCAGGCGCGGGCGGTACCGCCCAGCTGAGTGATGCGTTCCACCGTTTGCGCCAGCTTCTCTCTGTTGCGGCCTGTCACGGCGACCTTCACGCCTTCCTGCGCCAGCGAGCAGGCGATAGCCTGTCCAAGGCCACTTCCCGCACCGCAAACCAGTGCCACACGCTGTTGTATCTGCAAATTCATAAATGCTCCTGATTGTATTTTCAGGAGCATTATGTGCAATAGTGATGCCAGTTATACGCGTGGGCTTTTTACATTGACCTGGTCAAACGCGTATTGCAGGTGTTTTCTCATCAACTCTGCCGCCTGTTCCTGTTTGTTCTCTCGCAGGGCATCAATGATGGCAACGTGCTCTTCGCACCACTCTTTTACGCGACGCTTATTGTGATAGCTACCAAATTCCAGCAGGCGGCGCAGCCGGTTTTGCTGCTGAATGGCCTGTAATACAAACAGGTTGCCGCTGGCCTCTGCCAGCAACTCATGAAACGCCGCATCGGTTTCGAAAATCTCTTTGGCCGGGACCTGCGTAATGTCCGGGTGGGTGATGAGTCTCAGATGCCGGGCGCGCAGACGTTTAAGCATCTGCCGGTCAACATGCAGGTTGGGCGTCAGCAACGCCATCGGTTCAATCATCAGGCGAAAACCGTAGCTATTGCGCAGAGCGATATCGGAGTTCAGGGTTTGCAGAAAGCGCCAGCCATGCCCTGCATTGCGGGCAATCAGGCCATCCTCCGATAGCTTCACCAGCGTACGGGTCAGCACGCCGCGATCAACATCATAGCGCTGGCTGATTTCGGTCTGGGTAAAGGATTCCGGCAGGATACCTGCAATGCGGTCATGGACCAGTTGCTCGTACAACTTCTGGTCATTGCTCTTGGACTGCTCAATCTCCAGCTGATCCAGCTCATTACTGCGTTTAAGCAGGAAAAAACCCTGGTTTGGCCGCGCTTCAACCGCCCCCATTCGGGTCAGTTCCTTGAGCCCGGCACGTACCGGCGTACGCGAAACACCCAACGCATCGGCAAGATGTTGCTCACGTAAATGATGACCTGGATCGAATCTTGCTTCAGATATCAGGTCGAGTATTTGCCGGGCTATCCGGCGACTGCTCGCAGTGGAGTCAGGCTGCATGAATTCACGATTCCCTGAAATGCATTGTTGTGGTCGATATATACAATATCACGAGCAACAAAACGCAGCAAAGTAAAGCAAGGAGTGCACGCTTAACGTGCAACACGCACCAGAATGAGACATTTTTTTCATACGCATAATTGTATTTATTGACTCACTAAATTCAATTTAAACCTTAGCCAGGAGACGACTATGTCCAGCAATTCTTTTCTGTTTCGCCGCGTGCGTACCTTGATGTTCGCGCTGACCGCCCTGCCACTGGTCAGCCATGCGGCGGTGGAAACCATCGCCAAGGGCCAGTTGACCTATGGAACGGCAGCGACGTTCATGCCTTTTGAATACGTGAAAGCAGGCAAGCTTACCGGCTTCGATATCGACCTGATTAACGCGCTAAGCAAAGAGATCCAACTGACGCCAGCGCCAATGCCGATGGAATTCAAAGGGCTTATTCCGGCGCTGCAGGGTAAACGTCTGGATATCATCAACTCCGCCATGTACGTCAATCCGACCCGTGCCGAGCAGGTTGACTTCGTACCCTATCTGAAAATCGGCAGTCGCGTGGTGGTCCGCAAAGGTAACCCGGCCAACATCACCGGGCGTGACCTGAGCCTCTGCGGCAAAAACATCGCCGTGACGCTCGGCGGGATCGAAGAGAGCCAGGCCCGGGCAGACAATCAGCGCTGCCTGGAGGCCAAAAAACCGGCCATCAACGTCATGACGTTCCCCGCGGCCACCGATTCCGCCGTGGCCGTCGCCCAGGGACGTGCCGATGCCGAGTTCCTCTCCACGCCGGGCACCGTCGCCCTGTTTACCGAAAAAGCTGGCATGTTCGAAGCGGTTGGCGCCGAGTTCGAAGCGAATACTCACATCGCCTTTGCCGTGCGTAAAGGCGATACCGCAACCCAGGCCCTGCTGGAGCAAGGTCTGCAGAGACTCGTCAAAAATGGCACCTACACGCAACTGATTAAGAAGTGGAACTTCCCAGACTCCGTTGCCCTTTTCTAACCCGTTTGCCATTAACCGGAGAACGCTATGTCGATCGATTTAATGTGGCAGTACTTCCTCTCCCCCGAATTTATTCGGGGTGCGTGGATGACGCTACTGATTACCCTCTGCTCACTGTTGTGTGGCGTGGTGCTGGGCCTGGTGTTGGCGCTGTTGCAGGAAGCGCCGTTTCGCGCCGGGAAAGGGCTGGCCTTTTTCTACCTGTGGCTGTTTCGCGGGACGCCGGTGCTGTTCCAGATAATCTTTGTCTACAACGTGCTGCCAGGCTTCGGCTTACGCTTCTCCGCGTTTACCTGTGCAGTGCTGGCGCTTTCGCTCAATGAAGGCGCCTACATGGCGGAAATTCTGCGCTCTGGACTGCAGGCGGTGAAAAGCGGCCAGCGCACCGCCGGCATGGCGCTGGGTATGACTCATGGCCAGATCATGCGAAAAATCGTTCTGCCTCAGGCCGCGCGCATCGTTCTGCCGCCGATGGGTAACCAGATGATCAGCATGCTGAAATCGAGCGCGCTGGTCTCGGTTATCGCCGTTCAGGAACTGCTGCTGGTCGCTAACCAGGCCGCCAGCGCCAGCTTCCGTTACTTCGAAGCGCTTTGCGCTGCGGGCATCTATTACCTGCTGCTCACCAGCCTGTTCATGATCTTCCAGTCGTGGCTGGAAGGCGTGCTGGATCCCAGGCAGCGCCGCAGCAAAAGCCAGAAGCGGCTGACTCGCCTGTTTAAGTTACCGAAAACCGTCCGGGAGGAACCATGAGTGAGAAACCGCTGCTGGAGATGATCGGCATTGATAAGACTTTTGGTCGCCAGACCGTACTCAAAAACTGCTCTCTGACCGTGCAACGCGGAGAAACCGTGGTGCTGATTGGCCCGTCCGGCTCGGGAAAATCCACCCTGCTACGCTGCGTCAACATGCTCTCGCCCGCCGACAGCGGCGATGTGTTCTTCGCCAGCCAGCACATCAGCCGGGGCGATGTGCCGGCGCACAAACTGCGTCAGCGCATTGGCATGGTGTTCCAGAACTACGAGCTGTTCTCGCACCTGACCGCAGCGGAAAACATCATGCTGGCCCCGATGACGGTGTTGGGAATGAACCGTATTGATGCCCGCAAACTGGCGGACAACCTGCTGGCAAAAGTGCGCATCAACGAACGTGCAGACCATTTTCCGGACGAGCTCTCCGGCGGACAGCAGCAGCGCGTGGCGATTGCCCGGGCGCTGGCGATGAAGCCGGAGCTGATGCTCTACGACGAACCCACCTCCGCCCTCGACCCGGAGATGATCCGTGAAGTGCTGGAAGTGATGGCGGAGCTCAGCGCGGAAGGCATGACCAGCATGGTGGTGACTCACGAAATGGGCTTCGCCCGTCGGGCCGCTAACAAGATTCTGTTTATGGAAGACGGCGAAATTATCGATCGCGCCAACACCAGTGATTTCTTCGCCGGCCATGTCAGCGACCGCGCACAGCGCTTCCTGACGCAAATATTACATTAATCACGGAGTTCCTATGTCCAGTTATCAGGTTGACAGCGCACGTATGAAAAAGGACTTAGCGACGCTGGTTGCCATCAACACGGAGAATCCACCGGGCCATGAGCGCGAAGCCGCCGAATGTCTGGAAGGCTGGCTGCTGACCGCCGGGTTCGATCTCTCCTTTAGCGAATACGCACCGGGGCGGACCAACGTTATCGCCGTCCTGAACAATGGACCGGGGCCGTGTTTCGCCTTTAACACCCACCTCGACACCGTTCCGGCGGGCAGCGGCTGGGCCAGCGATCCCTTCACGCTCACCGAGCGTGACGGACGCCTGTACGGACGCGGCGCCTGCGATGCCAAAGGCCCGCTGGTGGCGATGGTTGAAGCCCTGCGTCTGCTGGCTGCCAACCGTCAGCAGTGGTCCGGCACATTGATGGGGGTGTTCACCGCCGATGAAGAGGTCGCCAGCGAAGGGGCGAAATTCTACGTCCGCGATAATCCACCGGCGATTGATTTCGCGGTGATTGGCGAGCCGACCTCGAATGCCACCTTCTCCGCCCACAAAGGCAGCTTACGTCCTCGCGTGCGGGTTAAAGGCGTCACCGCGCATTCCGGTACGCCGGAGCTGGGGATTAACGCGATTTACCAGTCGGCGCGCCTTTTAGGGTTGATTGAAGAAGCCCACCACCAGCAGGTGCGTTGCCGCTGCCACGATCTGGTCGGCAACGCCAGCCTGACGGTAACCCGCATCCACGGCGGCCATGCGGACAATGTGGTGCCAGACAGCTGTGAGCTGCTGCTTGACCGTCGCATGGTTCCGGGCGAAGACGAAGAGGTCGTCAAAGCCGAACTGCAGCAACTGCTCGACCACGCGTACGCACATGCAGGTGTGGAAGCCGAAATTATCGCCTGGCAGCCCACCACCGGCGGCGCGACGCAAACCGACAGCCGCGAAGCGATTGTCGAGCAAAGCCTTGCTGCCTGTCGCCGTCATGGGCAGAGCGAACCCGGCCCGTTTGGTTTTCAGGGGGGATGTGACCTGGTGCATTTCCGTTCGCTGGGCGCAAAAGGCGTCGTGATTGGCCCCGGTTCGCTGGCCGTGGCTCACAAACCCGATGAATTTGTCCCTGTCGATGAATTTATCGCCGCGGCCTACCTCTATCTCGATATTGCGCTCGCCATGCTGCCGCCGGAGCCCGGTTTATGAAAGCACAGCTCTTTCGGGGAGATCTGCATTACGCCGATGTGACGCTGCATACCGCTGCCTCTGGTCCGGTAACGGCGCTCGATACGCTCTGGCTGCGTCTGGAAGACCAGGGAGTGATCGGGATTGGCGAAGTGCGGCTCAACATTCGCTACCTGCATGGCTACCGCGAAGAGCAGGTGCTGAACAACCTGCTTCAGATACTTCGCCGCTGGGACTGGCGCCAGGCGCCCGCCGCGCGACTCGCCGCGTTAGATGATGGAGACTGCACGCTCCTGCCGCCATCGCGCATGGTGCTGGATATGGCCTTGCACGACCTGCTGGCGCGTCAGCAAGGGATAAGCGTTGCCGCCTGGCTGGGGGCGCGGGATGGCCTGCCTGCGTGGCACACCAACCAGACCCTGTTCTGGGGCAGCGAGAGACAGATGCTGGAGCAGGCGCAACGCTATGTCGATCGCGGTTTCACCCAGCTGAAGTTGCGCACAGGCGTGGCAGATTTCGCTACCGACCTGGCCCGTCTGCAACGGCTGCGCCAGCGGTTCGGCCAGCAGATTTCGCTGGCGATTGACGTGAACGGCCAGTGGTCTCTGGCGCAGGCTCACGCGGCATTCCCGTCTCTGCGCGAGCTGAAGCTCAGCTACATCGAACAGCCGTTAAGCCCGGCAAACGACAGCCAGCTTGCGGAGCTGTACGCCTACGGCATCCCGATCATGCTCGACGAAAGCCTCAACAGTGACGCCGCCATCACCCGGCTGATCGCCGCCAAAGGTGCGCTGTGGGGGCATCTCAAACTGGTGAAACTGGGTGGCCTTGCGCCGACGCTGGCCGCCGCCAACCGGCTGCGACTCGCCGACGTGCCATTCATGATTGGCCAGATGAATGAAGGCCATGCTGCCACCGCCGCCGCGCTCCAGCTGTGTCGTGTCGTGCAACCGGCATTTGCCGAGCTGTATGGCGCCGATGGCTTAACGGATGATCCCGTCAGCGGGCTGGAATACCGCAATGGCCTGGTCACCGTCAATGACTCACCCGGTCTGGGCGTGCAGTTTGATGCCGCGCAGGCCAACTTACTCCAGGAGTTTACTCATGCAAGATGTTAACAATGTGATTCAGGGCAGTGAGTCCGCCTTTAGCGCTGATGAATATGCGCAACGCATTCGACGCACCCGCGAACGCTTAAGCCGCGCGGGCGTGGACGTCATGATCGTTACCGGCCCGGAAAACATTTTCTGGCTCACCGGTCAGCAAACACCGGGCTATTACACCTTCCAGGCGCTGTTGCTGCCGGTAGAAGGGGATCCGGTGTTTGTGATTCGCCAGCTCGAATACTTTAACTTTATCGCCAACACCTTTATTTCTGACGCCGCCATCTACCAGGATGGCGATAACCCGGTGGATTTTCTGGTGGGCATGCTGCAACAGCGCGGCTGGCTCCACAAACGGATTGGGCTGGACAAACGCGGTTGGTTCCTGCCGGTTGCCGTGTATGAAGCCCTGCAGGCCAGGCTCGGCACCATTGCCGATACCGCGGGCGTCATCGAGCCGCTGCGCGCCGTGAAATCGGCGGCGGAGGTGGAAAAAATCGCCATCGCAGCGCGCTATGTGGACGCGGGCATGCGCGCGGGCATGGCGGCGATTCGCAGCGGCGCAGACGAAAACGCGCTGGTCTCGGCGATGATGGGGGCCGCCATTGCCGCCGGTTCCGAGTATGTCGGCATGGAACCGCTGGTCTCGACCGGCCCACGCAGCGGCGTGCCGCATGGCACATGGCGTCGTCGGGTGATGCAGGATAACGACCCGGTATTTCTCGAAATGTCAGCGGCTCACGACCGCTACCACGCCGCGATGATGCGCTCCGCCTGGCTGGGGCGGCCGCCCGCTATCGCCATCGAAATGGAAAAAGTGTGTCAGGAAGCCCTGCAGGCCTCCCTTGATGCCATTCGTCCGGGCGCCACCTGCGAAGCGCCGCACCTGGCCTGCCAGAAGGTGATTGATCGCGCCGGGTTCACCGAAAACTTCAAAAAACGCACCGGTTACTCCATCGGTATCGCCTTTGCGCCGGACTGGGGCGAAGGCGGCATTCTCAGTCTGTATCGTGGCGTCACCACTGAGCTGCAGCCAGGAATGACCTTCCACATTCCACCGGCTCTGCGGATCTACGGTCAATTTACCGTCGGCGTCAGTGAAACCGTGGTGGTGACCGAAACCGGATATCGTCAGCTGGGTTCCCTGGCTCGCCCTCTCACACTGCTGTAAGGAAAGAAAAATGAAAGATATCAATGAATGCCGTGAACGCCTGCGCGGTATTTTCAACATCACCGTCACCCCGTTCACCGCCAGCGGTGCGATCGACTTTCCGGCGTTACGTGAAAATATTGAACGCGTGATTGGTCTGGGTTATGACGGTCTGCTGATTGGCGGCACCTACGGTGAATTCCCGGTGATGACCGTCGAAGAACGCCGTGAGCTGTTTCATCAAGTCATGGCCTGTGTGGATGACCGCGTGGCGGTCATGCTGTGCAGCGCCAGCGCCGACCCGCGCGATGCCCGTGAGCTGACGCTGCTGGCAAGCGAGCTGGGCGGCCTGCCGATGGTGACCGCGCCCTTTGTCAGCGAAATCACTGACCAACAGATCGTCAGCTACTTCAAAGAGATGGCTCCCTTATCCAAGACCGGCATCCTGGTGTACAACGCGCCGGGCATCGGCATCACCCTCTCCCCGGCGCTGCTGGAACAACTGGCAGAGATCCCCAACGTGGTCGGCATCAAACAGGGCGACCTCAACCCCACCGCCATCGACCAGATTGCCAACCGCCTGCGTGGACGTCTGCGCCTGTTCTGTGCATCCGATCTGGCCTTCCTCGGGCCAATGATGGCCGGGTTTGACGGCATCAGCACCACCAACAGCGGCGCGCTGCCGGAGCTGATTATCAATACCTTCCGTGCCGTGGAACAGGGCGATGCCGCCACGGCCCGCGATCTGCATCAGCTGTGGTACGCGTATCGCGCGCTGGCGCGCAAACATGGTCAGCCGCAGCTGGTGAAAGCGGCGATGGCGCTGCGCGGTTTTAACGGCGGCACCGTACGCGCACCGTTAAAACCGATCGACGACGCGGCGCTGGTGGAGCTGACTCACGTCATGTCGGCGCTTGCCAGCGACAGCCGTAGCGGCGTTACGCTTGTGCGTTAAGCGCCGCCCGTAAAAAGGCGACGAACAGCGGATGGGGGGCATCCGGGCGGGACATCAGTTCCGGGTGCCCCTGCACACCATGCCAGAACGGCAGTTCCGGCTGGGAGATGGCCTCCACGATATCGTCCGTTTGCGCACTGACGCTGACCCCGCTGCGATCCAGCGCCGGCAATAAGTCGGTGTTAAAGCAGTAGCGATGGTTGTAGTGCATTTCGCGGATATCACCGGAGATCAACCCGAAGGAAAAAGGGAAGACGCCGCAGCGATGACGGCCATCGACAAAGGGAACAAAGCTGTGTAGAGCCTCATCCGGAGCCACTTCCGCGGGAATGGCCGATTCGCAACCCGGACGCCGGCGCACGACTGCGGTCATCATGCTCTGCATTCCCAGGCATAACCCCAGCGTGGGCTGTCCGCGGGCAAGCGTATCTTCCGCCACGCGGATTTGTCCCTTGACGGCCGCCATCGAGGAACCGCCTGGCAACACGACGCCCTGGACGTCGTGAAGGACGTGTAATCCAGGGGACAGGCTGACTGGCGCGAAGAAATGGACATCCAGGTTCAGCCCCAGCGACGCCGCGGCATCACCCAGTGAGCCAAGCGTGGCGGGGTAGACCAGACGGTGGTCTGACTCACGGCCAATCAGTGCGATGCGCAAGGACGTCCCGGCAGACGATGGCTCCCCGGCATCCCAGCGACCATAGCGATCGGCGGTGAGGTCTAACAACGTATGTTGTCCGTCGCTGAGCGTCAGGCGGTGGTTGCGGTCATCGCTGAACAGCCGTTGGCCCGGCAGGTCGGCGATAAGCGCTGCCTGCGAGGACGCCAGCACAATGACAGCATCTGACTCAGGCAGGCAGGCGATATCGCGTACCTCTTCACGCAGCGTATCGCTGCGCCAGAGGCCGCTGGTCACGCAGTACCCGGCCCGAATGACGTGCTGATGGCTGTCGGGAACATCCCCGGCGAAGTCGGGGCGAAGGCTCCAGAGAGGCAGTCCAAGACGATTAGCCCACAGGCTGGCGGTAATACCGTAGCGAGCGGGCACAGAGGTGTTATCGAGAATAAAGATCGGTGACACGGCGAGTTTCCTGCTGAGGTTGGGGACCTAATTGTATTAATTGAATCATTAGATACAAAAGAGGATTTATGAATAACAGTCAAATCGCCCGTCGTATGCAATCTGTACGCCCTTCACCGACAGCGGCCATTTCTGACCAGGTACGGGCACTGGAAGCCGCAGGCAAGCCGGTTATCAACCTGGGCGAAGGAGAACTGGATTTTGCTACCCCGGCCCATATTAGCTATGCGGGCATTGAAGCGATCGTGCATCATCAGACTAAGTATACCGCCGTTTCCGGCACCGCCGCGTTAAAGGAGGCCATTGCCGCCAAATTCGCTCGCGACAATCAGTTGCATTACCGTCCGCAAGAGATCATCGCTGGCAGTGGCGCCAAGCAGCTTATTTTCAATGCTTTTCTGGCCACCCTCGACGCCGGGCAGCAGGTCATCATTCCCGCCCCCTACTGGGTCTCGTATCCGGATATGGTCTCTCTGGCCGATGGCGAACCGGTGATTGTGCCCTGTGATGAACAAAACGGCTGGAAGCTGACGCCGGAACAACTGGCCGCCGCCCTCACCCCGTCAACGCGCTGGCTGATCCTCAACTCGCCGGGCAACCCGACGGGGGCGATTTACAGCGAGCAGGAGCTGTGTGCCCTGGCTGCGGTGCTGGCGGATTACCCACAGGTGCTGGTGATGGCCGACGACATTTATGAGCCGCTGCGTTACGACAATACCCCGTTCACCACGTTTGCTCAGGCCGCCCCGCAGATGGTTTCGCGTACCCTGACGGTAAACGGTGTGTCCAAAAGCCACGCCATGACCGGCTGGCGTCTGGGCTATGCGGGAGGGCCGCAATGGCTGATTGCCGCCATGCAGATCCTGCAATCACAAAGTACCTCCAACCCCAGCAGTATTTCGCAGGCTGCGGCGGTCGCAGCGCTTACCCATTCAGCCAATTTCTTCGACGGCTGGCTCAACGTGTTAGATAAACGCCGCCAACAGGTGCTGGGAATGATTGCCGCCACCGATGGCCTGAGCGCCACCACTCCCCAGGGGGCATTCTATGTGTTTGCCAACTGCCAGGCGCTTATGGGCCGGGTAACCCCTGGCGGCGAAATCCTTCGCGACGACAGCGCGCTGGCGAACTGGCTATTAGAACAAACCCAGGTGGCCGTTTTACACGGCTCCGCGTTTGGAATGCCGGGGTATTTGCGTATTGCGTATGCGGTAGAAGATGGCCTGCTGACTCAAGCCTGCCAGCGGATAGCGGGCGCCTGCGCGCAATTGCGTTAAAGGCGTGTGCTGGCGCAGCGGCTACCCACGCGGCGGCAAACCACGCTCGGTCTGAAAAATGCCGTGCTTATCGCCTACCTTGCCGATAAGCACGTTGTCATCACGATAGCTCGCCGGGTCATCGCGACATTCTCTTTCCCGGTTTTCCACTCCACCGTTGCGGCCACCACCGCACGCGGCAGGAATAGCATCCTGCGCATAGCTAATAATAAAGCAACCTCCTTGCAGCTGAATTTATACCAGACCCACAAAATAGATTTTCGTTATTTTGTTTATGCTATATAAAACACAATGCTAACAGCTATCCCCGAATGTTGAACACGTGCAAGGTTTCAGAAATTATGATATAGTTTGCGCTTTAATGGATAGTGATTAAGGTTGAAATATTGAAAACGGCCAATTTTTCTGAGTTGATAAAAATAGCAGCGCTACAACTGTTCAGAGAAAAAGGGTTTAGCAATGTCTCAACCCGTGATTTGACGCAAAAAATGAATATTTCCAGAAGTCATATCTATCACTATTATCGAGACTGGGAAACACTCAAGAAATCCACTATTCAGTATATGTTTGAAAATGACATACAAGAATGTCATGCGTTTTTAAATGCGTCAGAAAAAATGAGCGCCAGTGAAAGAGTAAACCTCTATATCAGAACGCTGTTACCCGATGCACCTTCGGCACACTGGCTGCTCTACCTTGAACTATGGCCAATGGCAGCACGCGATGCGGATTATGCTAAATTAGTGCACGATCACTCCCTGCAATGGATCACTATTCTTGAAGGCATCATTAGCGTAGGGATGCAGGAAGGCGAGTTCCTTGCGGAAAACGCCGCTACCTCAGCCAGACAAATAAACACATTAATTGATGGGTATTCCAGCTTGCTGATCCTCGATTATTCAGAAGACAGACGCAGCATTTTTCTTAATGAAATATCTGAGCTTGCCTTTAAAATACTTAAAAAGGATTTCTGAGTGGGTGAAGCAAGGTACCGTATCAGTTAACCCTTTTTTATATTGAGATAACTCAAAATACGCTGCATTTTACTTGCTGCCGTCGTATTTCCTGGCGCAGTGCTGTCTATCCAGGTCTCATCGGCTTCAGGATGCGGACCTGACAGGATGATATTTCCCTTGCCATACCGGTACTTACCAATGGCGATATCTCCATTCTTGTAGTAAGCGATCGGCTGGAATCCAGTACTTGAGATACTACTGTTGAGATAAGGCCCATCCTGGTAGTAAAAAGGCTCTTGTTTATTATTCCATGTCAGTTGCAGGGTATAATCGCCTTCATCAACGGCCTGCGAACCGGGTCTCCCCACCTCTGACTCTAAAGGCGCATCAATAAGCCCTATCCAGTCTTTGTCGGCAAGATAGGCCCCCATACAAAGACCAAGAAAGGATTTGCCGCTTTTCACAAAATTACGGATAGCCTCTGCCCCTTCATCACCCAGGGCTTGATAAGATCCGGGTATATCCTGACCGCCGCCAGGTTGAATATAGAGATCGAACTTTTTCAGTGTTTGCGCATTTAATTTCAGCTTTTCTTTTTCACCAATATAAGAAATGTGCAGAGGCAGACCTGTCGCGACCAGCGATTTTACCACCATTTCAGAACAGCCTGGGCACCCGGCCTCCCCGCGATAAACGGCGACATTATAACTCTCTGATTGCGAGGACTTTGCCTGCACCGATGCGGTGAAAAAGGCGAAAGAAAAGGCAACCGTTAGTATTTTTGCTTTTTTAAGTCTGGTGCCCTGGAAAAAAATTTTCATGTCAGTAGATCCCCTGGTTATGTAGTGTCATGGTTAATCACAGCGTATCACTTTCGGATCCCGCAGATGATGACGATAAATTAGAGCACTTGCTCAAATTTATCCTCAACCTCAAATTTGTCAAGCCGTTTAATTAAAATAAATAATGTTTCTTTATTCTGTAAAGTAAATGTGACAATATTTTATAAACATCCTCCAATGAAACATCCTCATATCCTTAGCTTTCTCAATAATATTAAATACTGAAGAGAGGGTGAAAAAATAGTCGATCATGCTCCATGTAATACCGCGGTCGTCTTACCGGGCAAACGTCAACGTTGACGTACTGGTCTCGCTACACAGCGATTGCAGTTCAGTAACAGCACCACATGGCATGCTTTACATAAATCATCATTATATTCATGTAGTTATAAAAACAACGTCACATGCGCCTTGATCCATCAGCACATTCAATAATACTGTATATAAAAACAGTATTCGAGGATCGATACCATGCAGTTTACTCGGCCAACTGAGATTTCGCCCCCACTCATGCTCCCCCTCTTCTCCGAGAGGGTGCCCTGCGGATTTCCCAGCCCCGCTCAGGATTATGTTGAGGACAGGCTGGATCTCAATAAATTATTGATAAAACATCCGAGTGCTACCTACTTCATCAAAGTCAGCGGAGAGTCTATGCGTGATGCCGGCATCAGTGATGGAGACCTTTTAGTGGTTGACCGCTCACTGTCTGCCGTACATGGTGATATCGTCATTGCGGCTATCGCAGGTGAATTCACCGTGAAAGAACTTCGCACTCATCCTTTTTTACAGCTAGTGCCGCACAATCGCGATTACGCTTCCATTTCGTTTCATAATGCCGAAGAGTTAGAAATATTTGGCGTGGTCATTTTTAGCATTAAAGCGCATAAATAATTATGTTTGCCCTCGTCGATGTCAATAATTTCTATACTTCTTGTGAAACGGTTTTTCGCCCTGATTTAAAGGGGAAGCCTATTGTGGTCGTGTCCAATAATGATGGTTGCATTATTTCTCGCTCAGCCGAAGCAAAATCCCTCGGTATAAAAAATGGTGAGCCTTTCTTTAAAATAAAAAATAATCCTTATTATTCCAGTGTTCATTTTTTCAGTTCTAACTATGCGCTTTATGCCGACCTCAGTGACCGTGTTATGCAAACGCTCACGGCAATGTCTCCATCAATAGAAATCTACTCCATCGATGAAGCCTTTATTAATTTATCCGGAGTAATGAATTGCGTCTCCTTATCCTCCTTCGGCCATGAAATAAGAACTCACGTATTGAAAAATACTGGCTTAACGGTGGGCGTAGGTATTGCGCAAACCAAGACATTAGCCAAGCTCGCTAACCATGCCGCCAAGACATGGCGCGGCACGGGCGGCGTTGTCGACTTATCCAATATTGTGCGCCAACGCAGGCTACTCGCCCTTGTCCCTGTTGAAGAGGTCTGGGGCGTTGGGCGAAAAATGAGTAAAAAACTTAATTTAATGGGTATTAATACCGCTCTGGATCTGGCAGAAAGCTCATTATGGGTCATAAAAAAGCACTTCAATGTGGTGCTGGAAAGGACCGTTCGCGAACTGCGTGGTGAGCCATGTTTTGAGCTACAAGAATTTTCCCCAACAAAACAACAGATTATTTGTAGTCGCTCTTTTGGCAACCGGGTAACGCAGTATTCAGATATGCATCAAGCCATTTGCGCCTATGCTGAGCGAGCAGCAGAAAAATTACGCAGTGAGCATCAATTTTGCCGCTTCGTTAGCGTATTTGTCCGGACGAGTCCGCACGCCGTTAATGAAACATATTATGGCAACCAAGCGTCAATGAAGCTATTAACGCCGTCTAATGATACCCGTGACATTATAAATTGTGCCACAAACTGCCTGCAGAGAATTTGGATTGATGGTTATCGATATATGAAAGCCGGTGTTATGCTTGCTGATTTCTTCAGTAATGGCATAGCGCAGCTAAACTTATTTGACGATAACGCTCCGCGCAAAAATAGTGCTGCGTTAATGGACGTTATCGACCAATTAAATCAATCCGGGAAAGGAAAGGTCTGGTTTGCCGGTCAGGGGATCGAAAAATCCTGGGCGATGAAGCGTGAAATGCTTTCCCCGGCTTACACCACCCGATATTCAGACCTACCCGTCGCGAAATGAATGTACGCAGGTAATGACATCGCTTCGGGTGAAGGTCACTGCGTTTACCAGGCCTACGCAATCAGCGATAACGCCTTTGCAGCGCGGAAATCCCCTCCGCTCGTCAGTGAGGCCTGCCTGACCGCCGGCGGACGAGGTGCTGCTTTTGCGCGCAGCCCGTCTACCGCACGAGGTTGCGGATGAGCAGCACCGCGGCATTCGCTTGACACTGTACATTAATACAGTAAAACTATCGCCCGCGATCAGCATACAGAGGACAGAAGATGTTTGTGGAACTGATTTATGACAAGCGCAATTTTGCCGGGCTGCCGGGTGCCAGAGAGGCCATTCTTAACGAACTGACCAAACGCATGCAGCGCATTTTCCCGGAAGCGGAAGTGCGGGTGAAGCCGATGATGACGCTGCCGGCGATCAACACCGACGCCAGCAAGCATGAAAAAGAGCTGATCAGCCGTACGGTGCAGGAGATGTTTGAAGAAGCGGATATGTGGCTCACTGAAGAGTGATGCCGCCCGTCGTTGGCGGCGGCCATCTCTTTAAGAGCTTTCCCGGATGTGTCAGAGCAGCGGGCAACAGTACAATAGCGGCGGTTGCAGACTGGCAATGCAACCTTCGCTCACCTGCTGGCTCTTGCATACGGTCAGCAGGTGAGCCCTACCAGCCTCCCCTCATCGCCCTCACAGCGTCTCCGGTAGCGCCGCTATAATTCTATCCACCAGCTCGCGATGCTGATGGACCTTCCCGCATTTAACAATGATCTGCCTGGCGTTGTCATAGCCCGGGGCCCACAGCCGGTTATTGAGCAGAACGTCCTTATAGACCGCGATCAGCGGTTTGTTCCACGCCGCCGCCATATGCACCACCGAGGTGTCCGGAGAGATAATCAGCTCCGCCTGGGCAATCAGCGCCATCGCATGGTGCAGCGTGTTAAACGGATTAATCACCACCTCCGGCGGCAGCGAGATGCGGATCTCACGCCGGTGATCGAGCAGAATAACCGCCAGCCCCGGATGGCGAGCCCGCAGCTTGTCGAGCAGTTCGGCCAGCTGCGTCTGGGAGAGACTCCGGTCGGCATGGCCGGCAAAAATATTAATCACTACCGCTTTTCCGCTCAGCGACGCCAGATACTGCGCCACCTCCTGCATAATCGGCCCGGGCACCGCCAGGTCGTAAGTGTCCAGAGCGCGGGTGTCCAGTTGGAGATAGTCGGCGATCAACGCGAACGTCTTCGTTACGTGCCAGCGCTGGCAGTCAAAATCAAAAGAGTGAGAGTAATGTTTAATCGATGGCCATTTATTAAACCCGAGCACTGATTTGGCTTTTATTTGTCGAAAAAGCCGCAGGCGATGCACGGGAATATCGAACAGCGAAGGGTCAATAATAATATCGTACTTATTATTAGCCAGTTCATTAATGACGTCGCGGGGAACGTTATGGTTAAATTTACGCAAAAAATCAGCGGAATTGACCGGCTCAGCTTCATAAATATGGCGGATCCGCGGGTTATAGCGCATCACCTGGCTGTTAGAGGTCGTCAGCAGAAAATCAACGATATAACCTGACTGATGCAGGCATTTTACCAGCGCGGAATCCACCACCACATCGCCGACCGCCCCCTCATTACGCATGAGTAAGACAGTTTTCGCGGACGACAAATCCACCGGCTGACGGCGTCGGCGGTCCCAGAGCGCTTTCGCCACTCCCACCCGCAGGGCATTACGTACTTTCTTAGTAAAGTAATTCCGCCGTCTGTTGAGCTCCCTTATTTTATTAAACTTCTTGCGTGGGGAACCCTGCATGGTTGCATCGTGCATCATCCTAACCTCATTACGGCAATTATTAATATTCTGTGTCGTCCGATAGAGACTGAGCGAAATAAAAAAAGTTCGATTGAAAATGAAAATCATTCTTTTTTTTATTTACAAAACTCATCTGCTGCGCCTGCGAGATTGCACCACAGCACTGTGAAGCAATAATGAGCGAATGGTGAATTTCCCGGCCCACCGTTGGCAGGCTGACGCAACAGCGCTAAGCTGGCGGCTTGATGATGTCAGGAGGACGCTATGCTTGAAGCAGTAGAAGGTAATATCCACCAGCGCCTGTGCGCGCTGCTCGACGAACACCAGGCGCGCTACCGGGTGATGGCGCATGACGCGGTCGGCCAGTGCGAAGCCGTCTCGGCGATCCGCGGCACCGCGCTTGGCCAGGGCGCGAAAGCGCTAGTCTGTAAAGTAAAAGGAAACGGCGTCAACCAGCATGTGCTGGCGATCCTCGCCGCCGATCAGCAGGCCGATCTCGCCAGCCTGGCCCGGCATATCGGCGGCAGCAAAGCCTCGCTGGCCAGTCCGGCGGAAGTGGATGCCCTCACCGCCTGCGTGTTCGGCGCCATTCCCCCCTTCAGCTTCCATCCGGCGCTGCGGCTGGTGGCCGACCCGCTGCTGTTTGAGCGCTTTCCGCAAATCGCCTTTAACGCTGGACGCCTGGACCGGTCGATCATTCTCGATACCGAGGATTATTTACATATCGCCCGACCGGAGATCGCGACCTTTCGCCGCCTTAGCTAACCGGGCATCCGCCCTGATTTTCGCCGCATGGCGTAAAAATCCTGTTTATTCACGCCACGATGCGTAGAGTAAGCGGGATATTTTTTGGCTTTCTTTTTTTGGCAAGGACCTCTGTACATGTTTGATACCACCCTGTTGATCCTGCTGGGTCTGGCGGCGCTCGGCTTTATCAGCCATAACACCACCGTAGCGATCTCCATCCTCGTGCTGATTATCGTGCGCGTTACACCGCTGAATACCTTCTTTCCCTGGATTGAGAAACAGGGGCTGACCGTCGGGATCATTATTTTAACCATCGGCGTGATGGCGCCTATCGCCAGCGGTACGCTGCCGCCCTCGACGCTGATCCACTCCTTTATGAACTGGAAATCACTGCTGGCGATTGCGGTCGGGGTGTTTGTTTCGTGGCTCGGCGGGCGCGGCGTAGCGCTGATGGGCACCCAGCCGCATCTGGTGGCCGGGCTGCTGGTCGGCACGGTACTCGGCGTCGCCCTGTTTCGCGGCGTCCCGGTCGGGCCGCTGATTGCCGCCGGGATCATCTCATTGTTTATTGGGAAGTCGTAGCCAGGCTGCCGTGATAGCGGCCCGGCGTCTGCCCGAGTCCTTTTTTAAACATGGTGATGAAGGCGGTGGTGGAATCGTAGCCCAGCGCCTGAGCCGTTTGCTGCACCGTCTGCCCGCGGATCAGCAGCTGTAGCGCGAGGATCAGCTGCAGCTGATGGCGCCAGCGGCGAAAGCTCAGCCCCGTTTCGCGCACTACCAGGCGGGCCAGATTGCGCTCGCTCATCGCAAACACCGCCGCCCACTGGCTCAGGGTCTGCCAGCGCGCCGGATCCTCGGCCATCATCGTCACCATCTGACGAATTTTCGGGTGGTTTGATACCGGCAGCTGCAGGTGCTCCTGCGGCTGCCGGGGCAGCTCATCAAACAGAACCTGCACCAGCCGGGCCGTGGCAGGGGCGGCCAGCAACTCCCCGCCGCGTTCCGCCAGGGTGAGGATCAGCTCCCGCACCAGTGGGGAAATCTTTAACGTACAGCAGCGGTCCGGCATCGGCGCGGCGCCCGGCTCGATGAACAGGAAACACACCTGGGCACCGGGGGTGGCGCGGTTACTGTGGGAAAGCTGTCCCGGGACCCACACCGCATACTGCGGCGGCACCATCCACATCGCGTTCTCCACCTCGCAGGTCAAGGCGCCGTGCAGGGCGAGGATCAGCTGCCCCTTACGGTGAGAATGCGCCGGAATATACTGCTCCGCCTCCACCACCTGAATACGAAAGGCAATGGCCGATTCGTGGCCACTGTCCGGTTCATAACCATCCAGACCCAGTCCGATCATCATGTTGTCCGATATTAGCGATAATCTGTCATTTTAGCTTGATTTAAACAGAGGACAAAGTCGCTATCGTAACCCCCTCGTTAGTTACCTTGAGAATGATATGTCTTCTGTGATCTCCTCTACCGGCCGCCGCCCCGCGCTGCTGATTGCCGGTATCTTGCTCATCGCCACTACCCTGCGCGTGGTCTTTACCGGCGCGGCGCCGCTGCTGGACGCGATTCGTAGCGACTATGGCCTGACCACCGCGCAGACCGGGCTGCTCACCACCCTGCCGCTGCTGGCCTTTGGCCTTGTCTCGCCGCTGGCGGCAGGGGTTGCCCGCCGGTTCGGCATGGAGCGCAGCCTGCTGCTGGCGATGCTGCTGATCTGCGCCGGCATTGCCCTGCGCTCCCTGCCCTCCGCTGCACTGCTGTTTATCGGCACGGCAGTGATCGGCTGCGGTATTGCGCTGGGCAATGTCCTGCTGCCCGGACTGATTAAACGCGATTTCTCGCAGCATGTCGCGCGGATGACCGGCGCCTATTCCCTGACGATGGGTGCGGCGGCGGCGCTCGGCTCGGCGCTGGTGGTGCCTGTGGCGATGGCCGGATTCGGCTGGCGTGGCGCGCTGTTGCTGCTGATGATCTTCCCGCTGCTGGCGATCCTCAGCTGGCTGCCGCAGTCCCGGCGCCGGGCGGAGGCGCCATTGACCGGCTCAGGCGCCATGCACAACCGGGGGATCTGGCGGTCGGCGCTGGCCTGGCAGGTGACGCTGTTCCTCGGCATCAACTCGCTGGTCTATTACGTGATTATCGGCTGGCTGCCGTCGATTCTGCAGAGTATGGGCTATAGCGAAGCGCAGGCCGGCTCGCTGCATGGCCTGCTGCAGCTGGCGACCGCCGCCCCCGGTCTGGCGATACCGTTGATCCTGCATCGGCTGCGCGACCAGCGCGGGATCGCGGTGCTGGTCGCCCTGATGTGCGCCATCAGCGCCGCCGGGCTGTGGCTGCTGCCAGGGCTGGCGATCGGCTGGACGCTGCTGTTCGGCTTTGGCTCCGGAGCTACCATGATCCTCGGCCTGACGTTTATCGGCCTGCGCGCCAGCTCGGCGCACCAGGCCGCGGCGCTGTCAGGGATGGCGCAGAGCGTCGGCTATCTGCTGGCCGCCTGCGGGCCGCCGCTGATGGGTAAGATCCACGATGCTAATGGCGACTGGCATATTCCGCTGCTGGCGGTGGCGCTGATTTCGCTGGTGATGGCGGTCTGCGGCGCCCTCGCCGGACGTGACCGGGAAATCCATTCCTGAAGATGACCGGCAGCGCCCGCTGCCGGTGGGTTTATTGTGCCGCGGCGCGAATCAGCGCCTGTACCAGCGGCGAGGGACGCCCATCCAGCGCGTGGCGTTCATGCTGGAACAACGTGGCGACAAAAAACGGGTGCGTCACCAGCTCGACGGCGCGGATCTCACCCTCTTCATCCCAGCCGGTGACGCGCAGATCGCCCTGCTCCAGCTCCCCGGCAAACGCGCTGTCGACCCCGTACCGGCAGTGGTAGCCCTCTTCAATGCTCTCCCGGCCATAGGCGCGGGCAATCAGCGTATTCGCCCGCAGCTCGACGACGGCGGAGGTCTCCACCAGCGAACAGCTAAGGGGAGCGATCACCATCCGCCCTTCGCTGTCAGTTTCCGCATGGCCGGCATCCTGCCAGCCGAGCACGTTACGGGCGTATTCAATCACCGCGTGCTGAAAGCCGCCGCAGGTGCCGAGGAAAGGGATGCCGTTTTCGCGGGCATAGCGGATCGCAGTAAAGGCCCCCTGCGGATGACGATACGGGCTACCGGGAACGACCCAGACGGCATCGTACTCGGCCAGCGCCTCGCCGGAGACGATCGACGGAGTGGCGAGCCAGTCATATTTCACCGGCTGCTCCAGCACGGCGGCAGCATCGTCTATCGCCAGGGGAATGGCCTGGTGGGCAACAATATCGGGGTGATAATCGCCGACGAGGGCGAGGCGTAAAGGGGTTTTCATAGCAGGTTCCTTATGTCTGGACGAGACGAGCAGCACAAGGCACGTCAGGATAGCGATCCCTCCTGTGGAACACAATCCTTATTTTCGCCCCACCGCCCCCGCCGGCGGGTAAGGTATACTGGAGCAAGCGTGAAAGGGAGAAAGGATGAAAAGTAAGCTTTTGGTCAGCGCCTGCCTGATGGGATTCCAGGTGCGGTATAACGGTAGCGAGAAGGCACAGCTGGCGGCGACGCTGTCCCGCTGGCAGCAGACGGGGCGGCTGGTGATCCACTGCCCGGAGCTGGCGGCCGGTCTGTCCACGCCCCGTCTGCCGGCGGAGATCGTCGGCGGCGCCGGCGGGGATGTACTTGCCGGGCGGGCGCGGATCGTGGAAAGCGACGGCCGCGACGTCACGGGACATTACCAGCTGGCCGCCTGGCTGGCGCTCAGCGCCGCCCGGGAAGCGGGCTGTCAGGCAGCGTTACTCACCGATGGCAGCCCTACCTGCGGCAGCCAGTTTGTCTATGACGGTTCCTTTCGCGGACGACGCAAAGCGGGCGCCGGGGTCGCGGCCGATCTGCTGCGCGCCCACGGCATCACGGTATTTTCCGACGGGCAAATCCCGCAGTTGCTCGCCTGGATGGCACAGAGGGAGCAGGATGATGATTCAATGTAAACGGGTGTATGACCCGCAGGAAAGCAGCGACGGCTACCGGGTGCTGGTCGACCGTCTCTGGCCGCGGGGGATGAAAAAAGAGGCGCTGGCCTGTGATGAATGGTGTAAGGCGTTAACGCCTTCCGCTGAGCTGCGAAAAGCCTTTCACGGCGAGGCGATCGATTTCGCCCACTTCAGTCAGCGCTATCGCCAGGAGCTCGACGCCCATCGTGAAACGGGCCTGCGGCTGGCGGCGCTGGCGCAGCGCCAGCCGTTGACGCTGCTGTACGCTGCGAAGAACACCGAGCAGAATCATGCCCGGGTGCTGGCCGCCTGGCTGGCGGCCCTGCCGGTTACGATTTAGTCGGATGATCCCGGCGCCACAGCGCCCACTCGTCGAGGGTTTCGCCGCTGGGTAGTTTGCACTGGGTGCTGACGCCCTGCGGCGTTTGCACCGGCACCCGGGTACCGCCGGATTGCTGACAGTACACCGCCGCGGGATTGGCCATGCCGATGGTTTTCGTCGGCGCGGTGGACTGCGGCTGGGTACAGCCGGCTAATACCAGTGGCAGAATAGCCAGTAACTTTTTCATCGTTTCTCCCTTTCCTGAATGCCCGGGGATTTTAGCCTGAATCTCCACGTTTTCTCCATCTTGCCTGCACTTTTCCCCCGTAGAGTAGCTCCTGTTCTCGAACTGACCAGAGAACAGATCATTCCATAATCAATGAGTTTTTCCCCGTCGCCCCCGACGGGGCTTTTTTTCCTGCCGCGTGGACAAGTATTCCCCAAACAGATGTGATAAATTTAAAAATATCACTGTTTATTCGACGCTGATGTCCGTTTGCAGCCCATTATGCTGGGGTGACGTTTGGCGTGCTGGAGCTGTATTATTCATGTCAGATTTTATTCTTGCCCGGGTGTCGCAAACCCTCGCTGCGGAACAGTCCCTGGAAACCCTGGTGCGCCAGCTGCTGGAGATGCTGGAGGCGGTGACCCGAATGGAGTCCACCTATCTTACCCGCATCGATATCAACGCCCAGCGGCAGCAGGTGATGTTCGCCCACAACAGCAGCGAAATGCAGATCCCGGAAGGATTCTCCGTCCCTTGGGATGAATCCCTGTGCAAACGCGCCCTTGAGGATCAGTGCACGTTTAGCAACGACGTGGCCCATCGCTGGCACTCCTGCATCGCCGCCCAGGAGCTGGGGATCGCCACCTTTTTAAGCATTCCCGTCCGCCTGGCCGATGGCTCTCTGTTCGGTACCCTCTGCGCCACCAGCCGACAGAAGCAACCTTATAATCTCGAAGGTGAACAGGTGATGGGCCTGTTCGCGAAGCTCATTTCCCACTACGTGGAAAAAGACACCCTGGTGCAACAGCTGCAGGCGGCTAACGTCGCGCTGGAGCTGCACTCGTCGACCGATGAGCTCACCCAGCTTCCTAATCGCCGTGCGCTGTTTAAGCAGCTGGCGCTACGCTTTGCCTCCGCCCGCGCCCAGCAGCAGCAGGTGTCGCTGATTTTTATCGATCTCGACGGTTTTAAAGCCATTAACGATCGGTTCGGTCATCCGTGCGGCGACAGCTTCCTGGTGCAGGTCGGCGAACGACTCACCGCCGTCGCGCGCCGTGAGGATATCGTTGGTCGTCTTGGCGGCGATGAGTTTTTGATCGTCGGTAGCGCCCAGGAGCCCGCGGCGCAGCAAGCGTATGTCGCGATCCTGCGCCAGGCCCTGTGCGGTGTCTACTTCCTCGGCGAGCAGCGTATCGACTATGAGGGAGCCAGTTTCGGGGTGATCATCTGCGATCCGCAGAGTATCGATGTTGAAGCGGCCTTGCGCGCCGCCGATGAGGCGATGTACCAGGATAAGAAGTCCCGCCGTCAGGAGAATTTCATTCATATTGACTAAAGTACCGTGATATCCAGTATCATGCTGGGCATCATTCGTGGGTACAGGGACACTATCATGAAATTGGGTATTCTTTTCCCGGTGGCGATCTTTATCATCGCCGTCGTCTTTCTCGGCTGGTTTTTCGTCGGCGGCTATGCGGCGCCGGGTGGGGCATAATGAAAAAAAGCACCATTATCATGCTGGTTGTCGCCATCGTGGCGGTGGCTGGCAGCCAGTTCGGCTGGTGGTGATCGCGGCGGCGATATTGCGGAGTTATCCTATCCCATCAACAAGTTAACCCTTTACACTCACGTTATCCACCGCGGCATTCTCTGCCCCGGGGAAAGCAGAATAGCGGGAGAAGTAAGGGATGAAAAAACCGATCGTGTTACCGTTGATTATTGCGCTGTGCACGCTGTTATCGGGATGCATTATTGACGATGGGTACCACGCCCATCGCCATCACCACCATCATCACTATCATGACGATGATTAATCCTTCAGGCTGTTGATGGGCCGATAAGACAGGGCGAACCACGGTTCGCCCGTTGACGCTTAATCCTGACGCTCATCGCCGAGGAAAATAAAGCCGAGAGGAATAGCGAAAAGCGCGGTAAAGACAATGCTGTAAACCGTCACCATCGCCCCCTGCAGGAAGAACATGGACGTCGTCCACTCCGAGTACGGCATATTATACTCGCTCACCACGCCCCCGAAGGTCGCCCGCCCCACTACCGCCAGCGCGATAGCAAACACCGCCGCGAGCGACAGACAGTATTTTTTGCAGTTTTTATTGCTGAGGAGTTTTTGCAGAATCATCGGGGCTTCCTTTTTGCTGAGCGATAAACGGCTGTATATGTAACACCAATGCAATAAAAAATGAAGGGTTTTTGTTACAGGGCAGAATAAGAGACGGCGGGCCGGTCAGCGGGTAACCGGCCCGTGGGGATCAGGACTGCAGGGTAGCCAGGCGCGCGGCAAACCCAACGAAAACCAGACCAATCAGGCTGTTGCCCAGTTTTGCCAGCTTCTTACGGGTTTTGACGTAGCGGGTGACAAACGAGCCGGAGAGGATCAAAAAGCTCATATAGCAGAAGCTAATCACCTCGAGAGTCAGCGCCAGAATAAAGAACGCCACGCCGGGCGCTTTGGCGTTAACATCGATAAACTGCACGAAAAACGACACATAGAACAGAATCGCTTTCGGATTGGTCAGACTCAGGGTCAGAGAGCGCTTGAGGATCGCGCTCGCCGGCTCCGCGCTGGCATCGGTCTGGCCATCGCGCTGGGTCAGCACCGCGTAGAGCATTTTGCCCCCCAGCCACAGCAGGTAGATCGCCCCGAGGTAGCGGACGACGTTAAACAGCACCGGCGTGGTCTTAATCAGCGTCGCCACGCCGGCAAAGGCCAGAAACATCAGCACCGCGTCGCCAATAAAGACGCCCGCCGCTGCCAGATAGCCTTTCTTCACGCCGTGGGCAATGCCCGTCTTCAGCACAAAAAACGTATTAGGACCAGGGACGAGGATGATAAACACCGCCCCGACCAGGTAGGTCAAATAATTCAGAACACCAAACTCAGCGAACACTCTGCACTCCTTCGCGCACGACTAAAACATGATCCGGCTCACGTTACCCCAACTGTCGGGATTTTGAAAGCGCAGCCTGTGCGGGAAGGTTAATAGACGGAAGGTTCACCCAGCGGGCGGGTTTTAAAACGACGGTGCACCCACAGATACTGCTCGGGGGCGCGCAAAATCTCGCGCTCGATGACCTTGTTGATATAGCCGGCCGCGATCTGCTTATCTTCACCCGGATAATCATTCATCACTTCGCTAATGTGCAGACTGTAGCCCTTGCGACCCAGCTTGCGTACCATACTGATGCTCAGCATTTTCGCACCCGATAAACGGGACAGGACATAGGTGCCGTTGGTGGTCGCCGCCTGCGGGACAGAGAAAAACGGCGCAAACACGCTGCCCTTAGGACCGTAATCCTGGTCGGGAGCAAACCACACCGCTTCGCCTGATTTTAAGGCATGCACCAGACCGGTCAGGTTGTTGCGATCGATCATCGCTTTGTTCGAACGCAGGCGACCACGGGTTTGCACCCACTCCATCAGCGGGCTGTTGTGCGGACGATAAGTGGCCATCATTGGACGGCACAGCCCCATCGCGCGCCCGCCCAGCTCCAGCGACATAAAGTGCACACCGACCACCATCACCCCTTTGCCGCCGCTAAGCGCATGATTAAGATTGGCGAATCCTTCGACATCAAACCATTTCTTGACCCGCTCGTCGCTCCAGAACCAGGCCATGCCGGTTTCGATAAGCCCCATTCCCAGCGACATAAAGTTTTGATCGATCAGGGTCTCGCGCGCCGCCGGCGACATGTCCGGGAAGCAGAGCTCAATATTGCGCCGGGCGATATGTTCGCGGCGTTTGAGAAAGCGTCGGGAGAGCCGACCCGCGCTGGTGCCAATAAAATGCAGCAGCGGATAAGGCAGTTGCACGATTAACCAGAGGATGCCGAGCCCAAACCAGGTCAGCCAGTTGCGCGGGTGTAAAAGTTGTTTATTAAATACGCAGGCCATGATTTTTCCTGTAAACATTCATTATGTGGTAACGCTTAAGGAAAACAGAATCCATTTATCATCATTAGGCGGTACGTACAGCAAGTTCGACAATACTAATCCGCTGAAATTCACTCCGGCAAGTAAAAAACAACTTGCTGACAAAAAAACATAATTGCGGCACATATGTTACCAAATGTAAACTTAAATCTTACCCCTCTCTTAATATATTCATCGTGCATATCATTTTCACGCTAATCATCAGCGTTACTATCAGAATAACCGAAACCCGCCGCGAGAACGCCTTGTCTGCCGGGGTCTGAGCCCGCTCAGCCACGTGGCCCGCAGCCTGCCCGCCTCACCAGGATAGTCGGCTGTACCGCGAAAGAATTAAAGCGCTCCAGCTTCAGAGTGAAACATTTTTTATCCGTCGGCATAAGGAATATTAAAATCGCCTTAAGGGAATAATTAAGAATAGACTTATTTAAAGATGCTTTAAAAATAAGCGTCTTGCCAGTTGTTTGCACTTTAATACCGCCCTCACCCGCCGTAAAAAAAATATTTCTTTACGCCTTATATGCATAAAGCGCGGCATTTAGCGCGGACAGTGACCCGACATCGGGTCACTGTGGGGCAAATCGCAGCGAAGGCGTGAACGACGCCCTGGCCGCAGAGGATCAGTAAGTGTGGAAATATTGCTGGATCAGCTGCGGATCTTTCGTTTGCGTCAGCGCGGTCATCAACAGAATACGCGCTTTCGCTGGGTTGAGGGAGTCGGACACCAGCCCGGGCTGGCTGTCATCCGGCGGCACGACACCGCTGCCGGTACGGGAGGCGCGAACCACCACGATACCCGCCTGCTGCGCTTTTTTGATGCCCGCAGCGCTACGTACCGACACCGACCCCGCCCCGGTTCCGGCATAGATAATACCGTCGGCATGATGGGCGATCGCCGCATCGTACATATACTCCGGGTCGTCCTGGTAACCATAAATGATCACCACCTTCGGCAGGGTCTTCAGCTGGCGGACATCGAACACCGAGCGCAGGGTGTGAATTTTATCCACGCGCGTCTCGAACTGGGGTTTTCCGCCCACCACGACGCCAAGGTAGCCCTCCTCCGGCGCCCGGAAGGTATCCAGCGAAGTGGCATTGGTTTTGGTGACGAAGCGCGCCGCGCCGATGCGGTCGTTCAGCACCACCATCACCCCGCGTCCCCGGGCATCAGGATCGGCAGCGACCGTGACCGCTTCCAGCAGGTTCATCGGCCCGTCGGCGCTGATCGCCGTCGCCGGACGCATCGCCGCGGTAAAGACCACCGGCTTATTACTTTTGACCGTCAGATTGAGGAAATAAGGGGTTTCATCGAGGGTGTCCGTGCCGTGGGTGATCACTACGCCATCGACATCATCCCGGGCCAATAACGCATTCACCCGCTTCGAGAGTTCCAGAATAATGTCACTGGTCATATTCTCACTGCCGATATTCGCCACCTGCTCGCCTTCGACGTGGGCGATTTTACTCATTTCCGGTACGGCGTTAATCAGCGTCTGCACCCCAATCGCCCCGGCCTTATAACCCGTTGTCTGGGTATTGCTGGCAGCCGAACCGGCAATCGTCCCGCCGGTGGCTAAAATAACGATATGCGGTAGACGCGTCTCGCTAAACGCCAGGCTGCTCATCGTCAGTAACGCAATGGTAAGTAATGCTCTAAAATTCATACAGGCCACTCCCTTCATAGACATTAATCAAACTAACGCTTGCTTAATGCAAAGGGCTTGCCAGAATTTATTTATTTTTTTGGGGGGAAATGGTTAACTATCAGACAATAATAAGGTTCTCGCATCAACATCGCCCAAATCTGGTGCACGGCTAGCTCTGAACCGGGCAGGCGCTATGAACCTGATACATTCTGGGTACTAACCTGTTCAGCAACAAATAACACAACACGCATTGCGATCAGATTATCGACACTTCCGTCACCCGCGAGGTCATTTTTGCCCGCCAGGTAACGCGTACGGAGAACAGAAATGCGTATTGCCCTGAAGTCAGCGCTGATGCTGACGACCAGAGTCATTCAGATCATTAACCCTGAACTGCACCGGCATATGCAACGAACGGCCTTAATCGCCCTAACGCTGGCGCAGAGGCTGGGGCTGCCTGCCGAGCGGCAACAGACCATTTTTTGCGCCGCGCTGCTGCACGATATCGGCGTGCTGGGAGATAAACGCACCATTCATTCGCTGGATGCCATCGATAACATCCACGATCCGCATCAGCGCCAGGGGGCGGCGATGCTGGAAGGGTTAGTGACCTTTCTGCCCATTGTCCCCTTCATTCGCGATCACCATTTTAGCCCGGACCACCGGGGTAGCCGCGAACAGCATATTGTCTATTTCGCCGATGCCTTTGAACGGCTGCTGCCTGCCGGGAGTCACGTGGCCGGCTGGCCCACACGGGCGGTGGTGGAACAGTTCGTCTCCCTGCACCGGGAGATCGATCCGCCGCTGTGCGATATGCTGTGTGAGGTCGCTGAAAATGCGAACTTCTGGCAGCATCTTCATCCCGGCCATATTCAACGGCTGCTGGAGATCATTGCCCCTATCAACACGCTGTATCTGGATATTCATGGTCTGAAAGATGTCTGCCTGCTGATTGCCAAAATTGTCGACACCTACAGCAGCTTTACCGCCAGCCATAGCATCATGGTGGGGGAAATTGCCCGCCAGCTTGCCCGCTGGATGCCGCTGCCGGAGCCCACCTGCCAGCAAATTCAGATTGCCGGCTACCTGCATGATATTGGCAAGGTCTATATCCCGCTCTCCATCCTCGAAAAAGAGGGCGAGCTGGATGAGGACGAACTGAACCAGGTGCGCGAGCACAGCTATATGACCGGCGAGATCCTCAGAGACTATAGCGAACTTGGCGACATTATTAACTGGGCGTCGAATCACCATGAAAAACTGGACGGCAGCGGCTACCCTCTGCATCTCGAAAAAAATCATCTGACCCTCGCCGACCGTATTATCTCTATCGCCGATATTTTCACCGCGCTGACCGAAGATCGCCCTTATCGCAAAGGGATGGCCTGGCAGGAGGCCTTACAGATCATCGAAGCGGATGTTATAAATGGCGCTCTGGATAGCGATGTCTTTCTCGTTTTGCGCCACCATGCAGAAACGCTGCACGCCATCATTCTTCAGGCCCTCGAACACCCCCGCAGCGAGCACCGCCCCTGAAGCGGGCCCCGTCAAGGCGGGGGGCGAGTTCTATAATTAAAACAGCTTCATCTGCATGCAAGGAAATACAGGGTGAGAATCGCCACCATCACCAACTGGGCTTACGGGATCACCGTCGGCCTGACGCTGGCATCCGGCAGCGCCATGCTCATGGCCTCCAGCGCCGACCGCGTCGAACGCCAGGCGGTACAGCAGCGCCAGGTCTTTGATACCCTCTCCGACGAGGTGGAAAACGACGCCTGGGCGCAGTCTGACCTCGCCCGGCTGTACGTGGTTAAGCCTGCGCCGGAGACGCTTACGCAATATCAGCAGCTGCAGCAGGCCAACAAGAGCATTGAGCAGCGGCTGGCAAGGCTGAAAGATAACGGCGCCAGCCGCGAGGAGCTGGCGCTACTGCACGATGGCCTGCAGATCGCCGATGAGCTGCAGGATGAGCAGCAGGCGGCCCTGACGCATGTCGCCCGCGGCGATGCGCCAGCGGCCATCGCCGTGCTGTACGGCAAAGCGTATGAGACCGAACTGGAACGAATGCAGACGCAGATCGATCACTTCCGCCTGATGCTTGAGCATCGCGCCGCCGCCGCCATTGACCAGGCCACCGAGCGCTCGCGGACCTGGCGCACCCTGTCGGAAATCATGGTCGGCCTGACCGCCCTGATGTTTTTGTTTGTCCTCGGCTTCATTCTCAAACGCCGGGTACTGTATCCGGTGGTGCGCCTGAGCGATGTGGTGCAGCGTCTCGCCTCCCAGGATTATGCGGTGGAGACGCCGCAGTTCACCCAGGTGGATGAGATTGGCGATATGGCTCAGGCTATCCGCATTTTTCGCGAGAACGGTCTGGCCCGCCAGCAGCTGGAACAGCAACGCGACGCCGACTGGGCGATCCGTGAACTGCTGGCGCGTATGACCCAGCGTCTGCAGGGCTGTGAAACCATTGAGGATGTGATTAAGGTGGCGGAGCTGTTCGCGCCGAACATCGCCCCGACGATCCCCGGTAAACTGTATATTCTGGATACCGATCCGTGGCAGATGCGCTGCGTGGCGCAGTGGCTGTCGCCCGCCGAGGAGACGACGCCCTTTGCTCCCGACGACTGCTGGGCGATACGTCGGGGACTCAGCCATCCGCCGGTGCAGGGTGAGCCCGATATCACCTGCTATCATCTGCCGGAGGCGCACGCCGGCCAGTCGCTCTGCGTACCGCTCATCGCCCAGGGCGAAGCGATCGGTCTGCTGAGCTTTCAGAACGTCACCGCCAGTGACGCCCCTTCCCGGGCTTACCTGGAGCTGATGGCCGAAGCGCTGGGACTGGCGCTCGCCAATCAGCGTTTACGCAGCGCCCTGCTGGAAAAAGCGTTGTTCGATTCGCTGACCGGCCTGCGTAACCGCCATCATCTTGACGAAGCGCTGCACTCGCAGATGGCGCTGGCGGTCCATACCCACACCCCGCTGAGCTGCCTGATGATTGACATCGATCACTTCAAAGCCATCAATGACCGCTACGGCCATGAGGCCGGGGATCTGGTGATTAAGAGCGTCGCGACCATTGTGCAGCGCGCGGTGCGCGATATCGGCATGGCTTTCCGCTACGGCGGCGAGGAGTTTTTAGTGTTGCTCCCCGGCATTGACGAAGCCGAGGCACACCAGTGCGCCAGCGAGATCTACACCCAGGTGCACAATATGACGCTGCGCGATGGTCTGACCGAGATAGGCCAGGTGGATGTATCGATTGGCATCGCCAGCTACCCGCAGCACACCCAAAGCGACAGCCTGCTGCGCGCAGCGGACGCCGCGCTGTACCGGGCGAAAGAGCTGGGCCGCTCAAGAATTGTCAGCTTTGGTCGCCTGAAGACCGGCTAAACGGGATTATGGCTCAGCGGCATTGAGCAGCGAGATAACTTTCCGCACCACCGCCGAACGGATATGGCGGTGGTAAACCATGCTCAGCTCGCTCTCCGCCAGCCGGTCCTGGAGATCGATATACACCACGTTATCAAGGCGTAAGGCCCGCGCCGAGACCGGAACCAGCGCCACCCCCACCCCAGCGGAGACCAGGCTAATCATCGAGGTGACGTCGTTAATTCGCTGCACCACCTGCGGCGTAAAGCCCGCGACGCGACAGGCGTCAATAAACACCTGCTCCAGTCCGGTGCCCTGCGGATCGTCAAGCGAGATCCAGTTGTCAGTGCGCAGCGAGGCCAGATTGAGCGCCCCCACGCCTGCCAGCGGATGCTGTTGATAGAGCGCCAGACACAGTTTTTCCCGCACAAATGGCCTGACCACCAGCGCGTCCGGTGGTGAAGCCAGCGGCGCGCGGATGATAGCGATATCCAGACGCAGATCCAGCAGCGCTTCGTAGAGCATTTGCACATCACCCTGCACCAGCGACAGCTCAATCCCCGGCCAGTCGGTGCGCAGCTCGCGCAGGAGCCCCGGCAGTTTGCTGTCATACATCGCACTGGAGACATAGCCCAGATGCAATCTCCCCTGCTCGCCTCGCGCGGTGCGCTGGGCGTCCAGGACCGCCTGATCGGCCATCTCCAGCGCCAGCCGCGTCTTCTGCAAGAAGGCCTCGCCCGCGGCGGTAAGGGTCAAGCGCCGGTTAGCGCGAGAGAAGAGCACCACGCCCAGGCGCTGCTCGAGTTGTTTAATCTGCTGGCTGAGGGCGGGCTGGGCGATATGTAACCGCTCCGCCGCCCGATGCATATGTAATTCTTCAGCAACGACCACAAAATGGCGTAACGCTCGAAAAGACATGGCCGAACTCCGCGGAGTAAATTGATAATAAAAATCTTATCAATAACGCATGAATGATGCAATTGATAACCATTAGCCTGCGAAGCATACTATCCGCATCGACACGCTAAGGAGAACATCATGACCGCACCGATTCAGGATCTGCGCGACGCTATCGCGCTGCTGCAACAGCATGACAATCAGTACCTCGAAACCGATCATCCGGTTGACCCTAACGCTGAGCTGGCCGGCGTCTATCGCCACATCGGCGCAGGCGGCACCGTGAAGCGCCCCACCCGCATCGGCCCGGCGATGATGTTTAACAATATTAAGGGCTATCCGCACTCGCGCATCCTGGTGGGCATGCACGCCAGCCGCCAGCGGGCCGCGCTGCTGCTGGGCTGCGAAGCCTCACAGCTGGCGCTGGAAGTAGGCAAAGCGGTGAAAAAACCCGTCGCGCCGGTGGTCGTTCCGGCCAGCAGCGCCCCCTGTCAGGAACAGGTCTTTCTGGCCGACGATCCGGATTTTGATTTGCGCACCCTGCTCCCGGCGCCCACCAACACCCCGATCGACGCCGGTCCCTTCTTCTGCCTGGGCCTGGCGCTGGCCAGCGATCCCGACGACGCCTCGCTCACCGACGTCACCATCCACCGCTTGTGCGTCCAGGGCCGGGATGAGCTGTCGATGTTTCTCGCCGCTGGCCGCCATATCGAAGTGTTTCGTCAGAAAGCCGAGGCCGCTGGCAAACCGCTGCCGATAACCATCAATATGGGTCTCGATCCGGCTATCTATATCGGCGCCTGCTTTGAAGCGCCGACCACCCCGTTTGGCTATAACGAACTGGGCGTCGCCGGCGCGCTGCGTCAGCGTCCGGTAGAGCTGGTACAGGGCGTCAGCGTCCCGGAGAAAGCCATCGCTCGCGCCGAGATCGTTATCGAAGGGGAACTGCTGCCGGGCGTACGCGTCAGAGAAGATCAGCACACCAACAGCGGCCACGCGATGCCGGAGTTTCCTGGCTACTGCGGCGGTGCCAATCCATCGCTGCCAGTCATTAAAGTCAAAGCGGTGACCATGCGAAACAATGCGATTCTGCAGACGCTGGTAGGGCCGGGCGAAGAGCATACCACCCTCGCCGGGCTGCCAACGGAAGCCAGTATCTGGAATGCCGTTGAAGCCGCTATCCCGGGCTTTTTACAAAATGTCTACGCCCACACCGCGGGCGGCGGCAAATTCCTCGGGATCCTGCAGGTGAAAAAACGCCAGCCCGCCGACGAAGGGCGTCAGGGGCAGGCCGCGCTGGTAGCGCTGGCGACCTATTCCGAGCTGAAAAATATCATTCTGGTCGATGAAGATGTCGATATCTTTGACAGCGACGATATCCTGTGGGCGATGACCACCCGCATGCAGGGGGATGTCAGCATCACGACGATCCCCGGCATCCGTGGTCACCAGCTGGATCCTTCCCAGACCCCGGCATACAGCCCGTCGATCCGCGGAGAGGGTATCAGTTGCAAGACGATTTTCGATTGCACGGTGCCGTGGGCGTTAAAATCACACTTCGAACGCGCACCGTTTGCCGATGTCGATCCGCGTCCGTTTGCGCCGGAGTATTTTGCCCGGCTGGAAAAAAACCACGGTCAGTAAAATCAGGTGATAGCCGCCGGAGCACGGCGGCATCTTCCGAGCCAGTATCACCTGCAGCGGGTGGCTGAGGCAGGGTTAGTTGATCGCAGCGGAGAGGTCTTTTTTCACCTGCTCACGCTGCTCGGGGGTCAGCACCTGGCTCACGTCGAAGTAGTATTTCACACGATAATACCGCACCTGCTGGTCCAGCTGGCCAAAGGCGGCCAGCTGCTGTTTGACCTTAGCGTCATCCCATTTTCCGGAGTGAATAACGTCTGCCAGGGCACCATCCTGATAGCCTCTGATTTTAATCTGGCTTACATTATTTTCGAATCCCTGACGCAGCGCCTGGATTTTGGCGACCTGCTCTTCACTCAGCTTCAGGTGCTGGACGACCGGATCCTGCGAGACAGACGGTACGTCGGCGGAGGTCGACGCCTGGCTGGCTGCCGTAAAGCAGGTGGTCAGCGCAATGGCGAGCAGGGTGTTACGCAAGCAAGTATTCACAGTGAATGATCCTTCAGAAAAGAAAATGAGAGGCGATTATCACTGCGCTAATAAAGACTATCTGTAACAAAGGGTTAATTTAAAACTGGATAAAAAAAGGATGGTAAGAAACAGAAATCAGATCCCGAGTCAGCAGCACAGAAAGATATATTCATCCTTCCAGTAACGGCCCTGTCCAATGATATCCCCGGCGGCGCTGATTAACTGTTTTTGCTTTTCGGTTTCAATACCCTCAACGATCACATGGCTGGTCAGGGTATGAATAGACTGCAACAGCCCGGGAAAAGCGGGGTCGTTTTCTTTATCCCAGAAGTAATCTTTATCCACTTTGACGCAATCGAAGCGGAAGCGCTCGAGCAGCGGGAAGGACGTCCGTCCGCGGCCAAAATCATCCAGCCAGACCGGGCAAAGCGCCGCCAGCGTGCTCAGCGCCGTCAGCTCACGTCCGGCGATAAACTCGTGAAAGTTCTCATTTATTTCCAGAGCAATGTGTTTACAGGAGCGCAGGAAATCACAGAGATAGCGATCCGTCAGAATAAAGTGGCTTAATAAATCATCAATGTTCAGCGATATCGGCTTATTATCGACCCGGGCGAAATCAAATACGGAAAGTAACTCGATTTGCCGAATAAATAGAGCAAGCTTGTCGCGTTCGGTGAGCGTGGAGAAAGAAAACGTCGACGCAGAGGTGGTATTTTGTGCAGGTGCTATAATATCTTTAGTGAGCAATTCCCACGAGTGGTAGCCGCCATCGTCGCTAATAGCGGGCTCCAGAACGAAGCGATAAGAGGTATTTTTCACGTTTTCTTCAACCATTTAAAAAATACCAAAAATAAGAAAGGGTTAAAGCATGTCATATATTTTCCGCCAACAAAAATAGTTTAAAGTGATCGATAATAATCATTCGATAGTTAAAAGCTATCAAGATATAATTTATTGATCGGTAAATTGAATTAATATAAATTAGCCACTGCTGTAACACCCTCTTAAATGTCAATTAAAATATCGTTTCAAACCAGCCAGTTACCAGAGCAATCTGCGTAAAGCATGGTCACTTCACGCGTTGTCCCGCCAGGTAAAAAAGTGAGGTGTAATAAAAATGAAAAATACAAGCCGCCAATTTTAGTCATATCATTATGCCGAATATGAATAACGCCGGTCTCTGCGGCGCCTCTTCGCCTGGCATGTCATGAATCCTCAATAAAAAAATGTGATCCCGTCGACAAAACGTCATACTTTCCCGCTACCCTGCAACGAGGAAGAGTGAAGTGGATGACAGGCAGTGAAAAAAATAAACGTGATTCCGCTGGGGCTGATGCTATTCATGCTCATCGCCAGCGCGTGGCTGGGACCTGCGCCGCGGCACACCGGCAGAATGCAGTGCGTTTGGTTTGACGGGGCAATGGTGAGCTGCCTGCAAAAGCAACGGCTGGGCGAAGGCTCACCGCATCATTCGCTGGTCAGACGATAAACCGGTACCCGTCGGAGGCTATTGAACAGATTGTCGCTGACTTCCACCTCTTCGGTGACAATTCCCATGCCGGACCGGCGCAATTGCGCAATGTCCGCCGCCACCCGCTGACTGCCGAACCAGAATAGCGCATCAAGCGCGGTAACCGGCAAGCCGGCAAGTAGCGCATGGCGAAGTCGCTCCCGGGCCGGCTTTATCTCGCGGGCAATCTGCTGGTACGGGGCCGCCGTCGGTCCCTGCGGATCGACGCGACGGATACGGTTTGACAGGTGGTACTGGAAGGTCTCCGGAATCGCCTGTAAATCCTGCTTCAGACTGTAGACACAACCGTAACGTTTGCCGTTGAAAACGGCGGCTTTACGGTTGAGCTGCAGCGCCTCGCGCAAATCCGCGATCAGCTGTGGCGCGCGCACCAGCAGCAGGCGAAAAGGCAGTTCGAAGCTGGTGACATAGTCGACGTTCAATAGCGCAATGCGCAGACGCTCCTCAGCCCCAGCCTGCAGCTGACGACACTCCAGATAGACCTCACGCCACTGCGCTCTGAGCCGTGGCGACTCACCGGCTTCGGTAAACTGGTATTTTTCAATATCGTAATCAATTCTCCCGGCCACCGCGCATTCCTTTCTGAATCAGTCCGGCGTCATAATAACATCCTCTGGCGCAGTACCCTATGCCGAGCGCCCTCGCGCATCCCCTTCCCGGTTATTTACGATACAGATAACGGGTGATGACCACATCAAGGACATACAGCAGGAAAATAACGCTGCTTAACCACAATAAACCTGCGAATAAATCAAGTAATTGCATCGTTGCTCCCTCACTGTTAGCCATCGCCAAATGACGCCCTATCACCATAAAGTAGTTAAGTTCTGCCTTAACAGCCACCGAATAACATTATTTAGTGAAAAGAAACCCCGGCGCTATTGTACGTTCATTTCACTGTCATCAATTTGTCATCATAAAATGTCTATCATCAACCCGCGCCGCAGGGTTGCCCCGCGCCTCATGGCATCCAGGAGAAACGCGCGGCCACAGGTTTAACAACATGGAATAATATCGCCCCACCGTATCCTTAATGACATTGCATCATCTTATATCAGGCGCCACTGTCATCCTGCTGAATAATCCGGAAAACGCTTTAAACAATAAACGCCCTGCTGATTGGTTTACCATGGAGAAATAAGATGCCCAGCGAAAAAGCCCGCAGTCTTGACCATTTCTATGAATTACTGGCGACAGGACAACACCCGAAAATCGAACTCGATTTTGATGTCGACGCGGACGATTTTTTTAAAATCGCCACCGAGTTTGGCGATATTGGCGCGAAGATCACCCGGGTCAACGAGCGATTTATTATTAAGATCAAGCCGCCGAAAGCGTAAGCGCCCCCCTGCCACCTTGTTGGGCGTCACGCCAGCCGCCGCGGCCCGACAAGGTTTTCTTAACGAGCCGCGGTCTGACGTTCGGCAAAATAGTGCGCCGGTGTCGCCCCCATCGTTTTTTTGAACATGGTAATAAAGGCATTTACCGATTCATACCCCAGCTTAGTCGCCACGTTTTGTACCGAAACGCCGCTGGCCAGCTCCTGCAGGGCAATAATCAAATGCAGTTGCTGGCGCCAGCGCCCGAAGGAGAGGCCGGTCTCCCGCAGCATCACCCGTGCCAGCGAGCGCTCACTCAGCGCCAGACGCTTCGCCCACACCGACAGGGTACTGCGATCGTCAGGATGGCTGACCAGCCGGTCGGCCATCGCACGAATTTTGGGATGTGCTGAGACGGGCAGATTCAGGCGCTGCGCCGGCATGGTCGCCAGTTCGTCAAGGGTCACCCGGGTGAGTCTCCCGGCATGGCTATCCGCCACATAATCCGCCCCCTCACGAGTGAGTCGCTCCACCAGCTCGTGGATCAGGGGAGAGAGCGCCAGGGTGCAGCAGCTGCCAGGCAGCGCGGCAGCGCCGGGTTCAATAAACAGATAATTGAGGCGCGCGTTCCAGGTGGCGGACACACTGTGCGGAATACCGCCCGGGATCCATACCGCGCAGCGAGGCGGCACAATCCACAGGTTATTTTCCGCCCGACAGCTCACCGCACCATACAGCACAATAATCAACTGCCCTTTGCGATGGGTATGCACCGGCACTTCCGCTTCATACTCGACAAAATCAAGATGACAGGCGACGGCCGGACAGGACGCGGCGTCCGGATCGTATAGCGTATTGGCAAAAGGTGATGGCATACGATTGGCCAGATTCAGGTATTTTTTGACAGAATAGAGTATTTCGCCGCAAGCGCAAGCCAGCAATAATCCGCGGCATGAACATTAACCGCTTTCGCCAGGCCTCCTGGCTGCGTGCCGCAGGCGCCGTCGCGCGCCCTTTCATGCCGCAATCGACTTCAGCCGTCCTGCGCAGTGATGCCCAGGCGGTACTCTTTTCCGCAAAGAGTTTCGCCGCGGCGATGCTGGCGTACTATCTTGCGCTATCCATCGGTCTGCAAAGGCCTTCGTGGGCCATCATCACTGTCTATATTGTGTCGCAGACCTCGGTGGGCGCATCGCTAAGCCGCAGCGTCTATCGCCTGGTCGGGACCCTCGTCGGCGCGGCGGCCACCGTCTTCATCGTGCCCACCTTCGTTAACCAGCCGATCCTGTGTAGCGCCATGCTGGCCCTGTGGATCGCGGGTTGCCTGTGTCTGTCGCTGCTTGAGCGCACGCCGCGCGGATACGCTTTTTTGCTGGCGGGTTACACCGCGAGCCTGATTGGCTTTCCCGCCGTCTCCGCGCCCGGGACGATCTTTGACCTCGCGGTCACTCGGGTGGAAGAGATCGCCATCGGTATCTTGTGCGCCGGATTGATTCACCGCTTCGTGCTGCCGGTGCGCATCGCCGGGCGGTTTAACAGCACGCTGGCACAGACGCTGGCAACCGCCCGGCAGCGGATCGCCGATACGCTGGCCGGTAAGCCGGTGGCGGCGGAAACGCTGCGGCTGGCACTGAGCCTGCAGTTTCTGCAGGGCATCAACCACCATCTTCCCTGGGATGACGACCTCTCGGTTCCCCACCGCCAGGCCAGAAAATCGATCCACGACCGGCTGGCACGACTGTTGATCGTTAATGGCGAATTGCACGACCGTTTACAGAGAGCCGGAAAGCGGCCAGCTGACCTGCAGATGCTGCTGGCGGAAGCAGAGAGCTGGCTGAGAGGCCAGGAAGCCAACAGAACGGCGCTCTCCGCCGACGAGCTACTCTCCCGCTGCGAGCCGCTCATCAACCGGTACGCCCCTGCGCAGACGCTGAACGAGGCGCTGCGCGTTAGCCTGGTGCGCCACCTGGCGGAAGCCATCCGTCTCCTGCAGCAGATCGAACGGCTGGCGAAGGCGATTTATCACCGGCGCTCGCCAGCCCTTCCCCCTGACGCCCGCTCGGCAAAGGGCTATGTTTTCCATCGCGATCCGCTCAGCGCCCTGCGGACCGCCTTCGGTGCCTTCGTCATCATCCTCAGCGGCTGCCTTATCTGGATAGGCTCTGCCTGGCCCGATGGCGGCACCGCGGTCTCGATCCTCGGGGTCTGCTGTAGCCTGTTCGCCAGCTTCGATGCACCGGCGGCGCATCTGGTGAAATACCTGATCGGCTGCGTGTGGGGCGTGCTGTTCAGCCTGCTGTATAGTTTCGCCCTGCTGCCGCAGGTGAGCGAATTTGCCCTGCTGGCGGCGATGCTCGCCCCGGTCTATCTGCTGGCCGGTTCGCTGCAGGCGCGACCGCCCACCACCTTTATGGCGATGGGCATCACCCTGACGCTGCCGATAATGTGCGAACTGGGCCCCAGCTACCAGGGGGATTTCGCGACGGCGATGAATACCTCTATCGCGCTGTTTGTCGCCATCGGCTATGCCGCGTTTGGTATGCGCCTGCTGCAAACCGTGCAGGCCGATGCCGCTGTCCATCGTCTGCTGACGCTGTGCCGTCGCGATATCCGCCGCGCCGCGCGGGGCCGACTGGCGCACAATGCCCACCACTGGACCAATCTGATGATCGACCGGACCGCTTTACTGCTGCCGCGGCTACCGCAGAGCGGGCCGGCCGCAGGTCAACTGCTGGACAAGATGCTGCACGATATTCGTACCGGCCTGGCGGTGATCCACCTGCGCCGTAGCTATCAGCCGATGGATCGAGAAGCGGCTACCGCTGTGCAGACGCTGCTTGACGCCCTTAAGCAGGAGCCTGATATAGGGGCCCTCGCGCAGCCTGTTGACGCGCTGTTGGCCCACGGTTTACCGGCTGATGCCGCCTCACATGAGCGCGCGGAAGCGCTCATTTCCCTGTATTGCGCCTTACACCGGCCTGAGGAGAGCCAAAGCCATGCGTGATCTCGCGATGGGCGGGGTATTTTTCCCCGGCCTGCTGGTTGTCGGCCTTATCGCCCTGCTCGCGACGCTGCTGTTGCAACCGCTTATTTTCTCCACCCGGGGACTGGGCCGCTTGCCCTGCCGCCCGCTGTGGGGGTTTTCCCTCTATATCGCACTCTTTTTCCTGCTCCTGCAGGAGGTTAACACGCTGGGGTTTGCCGTATGACAGTTTATCTCACTCTTCTGGGCCGCTACGCCCTGACCTTAGGCGCCGTTGCCGCCGCCGCGCTACTGGCTTTCATTCTCTGGAAACAGGAGGCGCAAACGCCCTGGACCCGCGATGGTCGGATGCGGGCCGACGTGGTGCAGATCGCCCCCGATGTCTCGGGGCCGGTGGCCAGCGTGGCGGTGAAAGACAACCAGTGGGTCAATCGGGGAGATGTGCTCTATTCCATCGATCCGCGCTGGCTGAAGCTGGCGGTCAGTAGCGCCCAGGCGGAGGTGGAAGCCCGACGCCAGGAGATGGCGATGCGCCAGGATGCCGCCAGACGACGGGCGCAGATCCAGGGCGTCATCTCCAGCGAAGATCTGAAACAGACCACCAGCGCGGCCAGCGTCGCGGCCGCTAACTACCAGGGCGCGCTGGCGGCACTGGCGCTGGCGCAACTGAATTTAGCGCATGCCACCGTGCGGACGCCGGTGGCCGGGTACGTCACCCATCTGCGGCTACGCCCGGGCGACTATGCCACTGCCGGGGTGACGAAAGTGGCCATTATCGATGGCCAGAGTTTCTGGGTGGTGGGATATTTTGAAGAGACCCGCCTGCGCCACATCCACGTTGGCGATACCGCACACATCACGCTGATGGGGTATGATCCGGTCATTACCGGCCATGTGGAGAGTATCGGACACGGGATCGGCGATACCAATGATGAGACCGGCGCCCTGGGCCTGCCGCAGGTCGAGCCGACCTTCAGCTGGGTGCGGCTGGCGCAGCGTGTGCCAGTGCGCATCCATATCGATACCCTGCCCGAGGGGGTGGAACGGGTCGCCGGTTTGTCCGCGACTGTCTCGGTCATTCCCACGCGGTTGGCGCGACGCGCCGGCAAATCCTCACCTGCCGGCGCGAGTCAGGCTCAGTGATAGCCCTCGCTGCCGGAGACTTTGCCGCGAAAGACGTAATAGCTCCAGGCGGTATACATCAGGATCACCGGGATAATGAGCAGCGCCCCCGGCAGCATAAATACCTGGCTGGAGGGCGGCGCGGCGGCATCCCACAGGGAGATATTCGGTGGAATAATGTTCGGCCAGACGCTGATCCCCAACCCGCTGAAGCCGAGGAAAATCAGGCCCAGCGTCAGGATAAAGGGACGAGCGTGGCTGGCGGGACGCGCGCTCAGGCGCCAGATCCACAGGCTCAGCGCCAACACCAGAATCGGTACCGGCACGAACCAGAAGAAATTGGGCAGCATGAACCAGCGCTCCGCCACGTAGCGCCAGCCCAACGGCGTCCAGACGCTGACCACCGCGATCACCACCATCAGCGCCAGCAGCACTTTGCGGGTCAGCTCGCGCATCCGCTGCTGCAGCGCGCCTTCGCTTTTCATGATCAGCCACGTGGTGCCGAGCAGCAGATAGGCCACCACCAGCCCCAGACCGCAGAACAGGTTAAAGGGGGTAAGCCAGTCCAGCGTCGAACCGGCGAAGCGGCGGTCAGCCACCGCAAAGCCATTGATAAACGCGCCGACGACAATCCCCTGGCTGAAGGTCGCCAGCAGCGAGCCGCCGGCGAAGGCAGAGTCCCAGAAGGTGCGATGCGAGGGAACCGCTTTAAAACGAAATTCAAACGCCACGCCGCGAAAAATCAGGCCGATGAGCATCGCCGTCAGCGGGATGACCAGCGCATCGGTGATCACCGCATAGGCCAGCGGAAAGGCGCCGAACAGCCCAGCCCCGCCGAGTACCAGCCAGGTTTCATTTCCATCCCAGACGGGCGCCACGCTGTTGACCATCACGTCGCGCTCTTCGCCATCATGCACCACGCTGAACAGCATCCCAATACCTAAATCGAAACCATCCATCACGATATACATCAGCGTGGCGAAGACGATGATGACAAACCAAATCACCGAGATATCGATGCTCATGATGCGTTCTCCTCATCCCGCACCGGCTCTGCCGCCGAGAGCGGACGCGCCGGGGTGCCGGCGGTTTGCGAGGTCAGCTCCGTCACCGGTTGCGGCCCTTTTTTAATCAGCCGGAAAATGTAGTAATACCCCACCCCAAATACCGCGCAGTAGACCACGATAAACACCAGCAGGCTGATGGCCATCTGCAGCGTGCTGTGCAACGACACCGCATCCCGGGTGCGCAGCAAGCCGTAAATCACCCACGGCTGGCGGCCCATCTCGGTGGTCACCCACCCGGCGACCAGGGCAATAAGGCCAGCAGGCCCCATGCAGAGCGCAAACCACTGAAAGGGACGCGAGTGATACAGCCGCCGCCGATAGCGCAGCCAGGCGCTGCAGATCCCTAGGGCGATCATCAACACGCCCATCCCAACCATGATGCGAAACGACCAGAAAACGGCGGGCGAATAGGGTCGGTCCTCTTTCGGGAAGTCTTTCAGGGCCGGCACCTGCTTATGCAGACTGTGGGTGAGGATCAGGCTGCCGAGAGCGGGGATCTCGAGACCATAGCGGGTGCGCTCCTGTTCCATATCCGGCAGACCAAACAGCAGCAGCGGCGTGGCCTCGCCGGGTCGGTTTTCCCAGTGCCCCTCAATGGCGGCGATCTTCGCTGGCTGATGCTCAAGGGTGTTAAGACCATGCATATCCCCCACCACCGCCTGGATTGGCGCCACCAGCAGCGCCATCCACATCGCCATCGACAGCATTTTGCGGATGGCCGGCGAGTCGTTGCCACGCAGAAGATGCCACGCGGCAGAGGCCCCGACGAACATGGCGCTGCTGAGAAACGCGGCTATCGCCATATGAAACAAACGATACGGGAACGAGGGGTTAAAGATAATCGCCAGCCAGTCTTGCGGAATGAGATGGCCATTTTCGATGGTAAAACCCTGCGGCGTCTGCATCCAGCTGTTGGAGGCGAGGATCCAGAAAGTGGAGACCAGGGTGCCAAGCGCCACCATGCAGGTGGTAAAAAAATGCAGCGCCGGCGGCACTTTATTCCAGCCAAACAGCATCACCCCGAGGAATCCCGCTTCGAGGAAAAAGGCGGTCAGCACTTCGTACAGCAGCAGCGGGCCGGTAATGCTGCCGGCAAACTGGGAGAATCCGCTCCAGTTGGTGCCGAACTGATAGGACATGACTAATCCGGAAACCACGCCCATCCCAAAATTGACGGCAAAAATTTTCAGCCAGAAATTGTAGAGTGAACGCCAGACATTATCCCGGGTTCGCAGCCACATCCCCTCAAGCACCACCAGGTAGCTGGCAAGGCCGATAGTGATAGCCGGAAACAGGATATGGAAGGAAACGGTAAAGGCAAATTGCAGTCGGGCCAGATGAAACGCGTCAAATTCAAACATAATCCGCACCCATCATTGTGAATCGCCCCGGCGGCAGCCGGGGCTCATGCGAACATCACTTAGCCGATGATGACGTGTTTTGCTTACCAGCACCGAGTTCGGCGCCGGTCAAAGGATCACCCTGCGGGTCAGACTGCGTTCGCTTCAGCATCGCTTTGCACAGCGCTTCCTGCTCTGGCGTCAGGCCGACAGAAGCGCTGCCATCTCCGCCATCCACGGCCGGCTGCGGATCCTTGACATAATCGAAGTGTTTGTCACTGTTCCAGCTGCCGCGTACTTCTCCACCTTCAGACATATTGTAGTAGGTGTTAGCGTACTCGCTAATGGGCGGCAGTTTGCCCGGCGGATAGTTGTTGCGAATCGACTGCAGCGCCTTCTCAAAAGAGAGCTGATGCGCCGCTTCGCGGGTCATCAGGAACGCCAGCGCGTCTTTCACGCCGGGATCGTCGGTCACGTTGATCAGGCGTTCATAGACGATCTTCGCCCTCGCCTCTGCGGCGACATTCGACCGCAGGTCGGCGGTGGGTTCACCGATAGTATCAATGTAGGCCGCCGTCCACGGCACGCCCGCCGAGTTGGTCAGCGGGGGACCGCCGCCGTACAGCAGCGAGGTAATATGGCTGTCATTGCCGTTGGCGGTGAGCGAACGATAGAGTTCCGCCTCGCTCTCGGTGCCCTCCGCCAGAGCTCCTTTGGCCCCTTTATTCAGCATGCCGACCAGGGTGCCAATGATCTCCAGATGGCTCAGCTCTTCTGTCGCGATATCCATCAGCATATCTTTGCGGCCGGGATCGTCATCGCTTAATCCCTGGGTGAAATAACGACACGCGGCGGCCAGCTCGCCCTGAGGACCGCCAAACTGTTCGAGCAGTAAATTCGCGAGCCCCGGATTGGGTTCAGCAACGCGCACGGTATACTGCAGTTGTTTCACATGACGAAACATAGGCCTGCCTCCTGGGTTATTTTTTCGCTTCTACGCCGTCAGCATCTGAACGCAGGAGAAACTGTTCCGTGGTCTGAGGAATATGTTTGATCAGCCAGTCAGCCATGGCCTGCTCTTCTGCCAGAATGGCTTCGATAGCCGGGATGGAGGCGGTATCGCCCGCTTTTTCAGCCGCCGCCAGCAGAGAGGTGTAGCAGGCGATCTCAAATTGCTCGAAGACGTACCCGCTGATCGAGCCTTTGACGATTTCATCGGAAGGAAAGATCCCGCCGATGGACTGGCCGAGAGCCGCCATTTTACTCATCGAATCTTTAATCACCGAGCGCGAAATGTCGTTGCGGTCGAGGATCTCTTCCAGCACGGTAATTTGCCGTTTGGTCTCATTAATATGCTGTTCAATTCTGGCACGGAGATCCGGATAATTATCGATACGGCCAGCCATCGATTCCAGCATGGATTCTGCCTGCTTTTCCATGGCATGCGCATCGCGTAGCCAGTCATGATAATGTTCAACGTGATTCATCGTCATTTCCTCGTGTCAGGGAGCGTTTATTTTTCCGCTTTTTTATTAATATTACCTACCGCCAAATCGGTTAATTTAACGTCGGTTTGCTTTTCTTCTTCCAGCGTTTCGGCCAGCAATTTGACCGCTTTTTTATAGCCCAGCTGTTCTGCCAGGGTGACCAGGGTACCGTAACTGGCTATTTCGTAATGCTCGACCTTTTGCGCAGCGGCAATTAGCGCAGCATCTCGTACCTCATTTTTTTCCGTGCTCTCAACAACTTCATTGGCCTCTTCGATTAATCCTTCCATGGCCACGCATTTCATGCGTTTGATTTTCAGGCCGGATTCCTGCTCAATAATCTGGTCAATACGTTCAATCTGGCCCTGGGTTTCTTCGAGATGAGCATTGAACGCCGCGCTGAGTTTTTCACTGGACGCCGCTCTGGCCAGTTTAGCCAGCCCGCGGGTTAATTGTTTCTCTGCGCTGTAGGTATCTGAGAGCAGGTGAATAAATACATCTTCAATGCTTTTCATATTCATAGAAATACCTTCTGGAGTCAGAAAATAACTGCGAGTCTATATAGACTCGCAGGAGATACTTTCACTTCAGGGTGCAAGGAAAAGGATAATCAGGAATTATCGGACTTGCGGCCACCGCCGTGGCTGTTTTGTCCGCCTTTTTTACCCGCTTCGGACGCACGCTGCGGATCATTTTTAAAGTTCCCGCCGCTGTGCTGACCACCTTTACGACCTGCTTCAGAAGCTTTTTCACGGTCTTCAGCAAAATTACCGGAACCACCACGATGCTCTGCCATATTTCACCTCATGTATATTGGTTATGTCAGTACGATACGAAAATATTCCGTATCACTCGTCGTTCGATATTTAACTCTAGCGGGTAATGCTGGTTAGTCAAATTATTATTCCGTTTTCACGACGTCTTTCAGCAGTAATTCTGAATAATTCTACAACACACATTAAAAATAACCAGACGGCACATCACCGCTAACTTACTGTGTTCAGGAAAATAATACCTGCAGTCCTCACGTTATCTATACAGACGAAGTACCCCTGTTGAGGTATATAACGAAGCGGCGCGGCGAGGCTTCGTCGGCATGAAATTAAGAACTTTTCTAAAGATGACCAATAAAAAAAGCCGCTGGGGGAGCGGCTATCAAATAAAAAAATGGAGCGAATATCATGCATGATTAAGGCTAGCCTTCTTCATCCGAATATGCAAATAGCCCAACAAACCAAACGTAAAATAAGCGAAGCGTAAAATCCATTCAGCAACTTAAATATCACACGCTTCCATTATTTGTACTCTACGCTTTATTTTTACGGTGGTTTATCGGTGGCCATCGCGTCAGGTCAATATGCCTTTGTGCCTGATGCGGTCAGCCGTTCTCTCCAGGAGACTACGCTATGAAAGCACTCACTTATCATGGTCCCCATCATGTCAGCGTCGACACCATGCCCGACCCGGCCCTTGAAGCGCCGGACGATATTATACTGCGCGTCACCGCGACGGCGATTTGCGGTTCCGATCTCCATCTTTACCGCGGAAAGATCCCCGGCACGCACCACGGCGATATTTTCGGCCATGAATTTATGGGGGAAGTGGTGGAAGCGGGTTCCGAGGTCACCGCGGTCCGCAAAGGCGACCGGGTGGTTATCCCGTTTGTGATCGCCTGCGGAGACTGCTTCTTTTGTCGCCTGCAGCAGTATGCCGCCTGCGAAAGCACCAATAGCGGCCAGGGGGCGACGCTCAACCGAAAAGGCATTTCGCCACCGGCGGCCCTGTTTGGCTATAGCGATTTGTACGGCGGCATCCCGGGCGGCCAGGCAGAATATGTACGGGTCCCCAAAGCCAATACCGGACCATTTAAAGTGCCTGACACCTTACCCGATGAAAAGGTGCTGTTTCTGTCAGATATTCTGCCCACCGCCTGGCAGGCAGTAAAAAACGCCGAGATCAAACCCGGCAGCAGCGTGGCTATTTTTGGCGCCGGCCCGGTAGGCCTGCTGTGCGCCTCCTGCGCCAGGCTCAATGGCGCAGAGCAGATATTTATCATCGATCATAACGATTACCGACTCGATTTCGCGCAGCAGCGCTATGGCGCGATCCCGATAAACTTCGACACCCATGACGACCCGGCGCAGTGGATTATCGATAACACGCCGGGACATCGCGGCGTCGACGCGGTGATTGACGCCGTGGGCTTCGAGGCGAAAGGCAGCCTCACGGAAACCGTCCTCAGCAACCTGAAAATCGAGGGCAGCAGCGGAAAAGCCCTGCGCCAGTGCATCGCCGCCGTGCGCCGCGGCGGTATCGTCAGCGTGCCCGGGGTTTACGCCGGTTTCATTCATGGGTTTATGTTTGGTGATGCCTTTGATAAGGGGCTGACCTTCAGGATGGGGCAAACCCACGTCCATGCCTGGCTGCCGGACCTGCTGGCGCTAATTGAGCAAGGGCTGCTCACCCCGGAGGAGATCGTCACTCACCATATGCCGCTGGAGGAGGCCGCGCGCGGCTATCAGATCTTTGAGAAACGCGAAGAGGCATGCCGCAAAGTCATCCTTGTGCCGGGGATGCGGCCCGGGAAGGCAACGCTTTGAGGCGGAAGTTAATCCGCCCTTCTCGGCAGCCAGTTCGGGCCGTGATATAAAAACAGCATGCGTTGACCCGCCGTCGCTGATACAGCCGTTAACCACAGGAGAAGTTAATGCTCGAGTTACGCCCGAATTGCGAATGCTGTGATAAAGATCTGCCGCCAGACTCACCCGAGGCGTTTATCTGCTCGTTCGAGTGTACTTTTTGCCGGGACTGCATGACGGCGCGGCTGCACGGTCGTTGCCCAAACTGTGGCGGCGAACTGGTGCGGCGCCCTGTGCGTCCGGAAGAGGCGCTGCGGCGGCACCCCGCCTCCACCCTGCGCCGCCATGCACAGTAAAATCGGATGAACTGGCGTGGCAAACGGGAGCCATCGAGCTCCCTTTCTTCACCCTTATTTCTCTGCAGAAAAGTGCCACTCTGCGGCGGTCGATAGCGTCACAAATGGCCCGGCAAGCGTGATATTGTGATGGCCGATAATGTCAGGCGCTGACAACCGTTCGTTATCCATGGTTGAGTGCGCATCCGAGATCAGCACCGTCCGCCATCCCAGCGCCGATGCCGCACGGCAGGTCGTGTCCACGCAGAATTCGGTTTTCATCCCGGCAATAACCAGCTGTTTTACGCCGGCCTGGGCGAGCCGATGTGCAAGGTCAGTGTGCTGGAAACAGGAAGGGTACTTTTTAATAAAGACGATATCCCGCTCGCCGTTAACACCCATCTCAGGCAGCAGTTGGGTTAATGGACTTTGTGCTGAGAACGGAGAATCGTCCGGCCCGGTATGGCGGGCAAAGAAGACGGGCACCTCAGCCTGTCTCGCTTTTTCAATCAGCAGGCAAACGTTCGCCAGAAGCGCATCGGCCTGATACGGAGAAACCGGGCTATGGAAAAGCCCCTGCTGCATATCGATAATTAAAAGGGCATGCTCAGATGAAATCATGATGGGTCTCCATTCAGTGTGTCACGAACGGAGAGGTCTCTCCCCGTCCACATTGGCGGGGAGTGAGGATCTGTTTGTCAGGAGCCGGTCACAGATACGCCCACATCACCGCAGGTTACGGTCGTGGTGGTGGTGACGGTGGTGGTAGGCTGAACTGACGTAATCATTATCTGACCTTCACTGATTCCTTACCGATAAAACATAAGCACCATTAAAACGGCTCTTTTCTTATAGCATTGAGCAGATACGGATGGCAATTTATGCGCGATCAACGCAGCCGCCAGCGCATAAATCCCCCCTCCACAGAGAAAAGGCAAACCTATGCAACATGCTTATACCAGCCATATCACATGGACCGGCAATCAGGGCACGGGTACTTCGGGTTACAAGGCTTATGCCCGGACCTGGGATATCGCGGTAAAGGGAAAAAAACCCATTCATTGCTCAAATGACCCATTGCTGGGCGGCGATCCCGGCAAAATGAACCCGGAAGATCTCGTGCTCTCTTCTCTTTCAGCCTGTCACATGCTGTGGTACTTACATCTGGCCTCCGATGCCGGCATTACGGTCATGGAATATCAGGACTCGCCGGTGGCAATGGGTGAAGTGTTAAAAGGGGGCGCGGGTCGCTTTATTTCTGCCACCCTCAGGCCGAAAATCACCGTACTACCAGGTACCGATCTCGACGCCGCCACGGCCATTCATCAGCAGATCCATCACGTCTGTTTTATCGCCCGTTCGGTCAATTTCCCGGTCAGTTACCAGCCTGAATTTATTATCTTTAACGCAGAGTAACGCGTTTCTGGGACGGTAATTCGGCGCGCAGGCGCTGTGGCTGAGGGTATCCCCCTCAGGCATATTTCGCTACAGACCGAAGCATCCTGCTCGGGCCGTCAGTAGACTGAGGGGAAATTCACCACGGAGCAGACTGATGATTGCGGTACTTTTTGAGGCCGACGCCTTACCAGAAGCACAGGAAAGATATTTACAGCTTGCGGCCGGGCTGACGCCTTTGCTTTCAGACACGCCGGGGTTTATTGCCATTGAGCGCTTTCAGAGCCTGAGTACGCCCGGCAAAATCCTCTCGCTATCCTGGTGGGAAGATGAAGCATCGGTGGCCAACTGGCAGCAAAATGAGCGGCATCTGGCTGCTCAGCGCGAAGGCAAAGCATCGATTTTTTCTTACTACAGAATACGCGTTGCCCGCGTGTTCCGGGATTACGCATCGGATCGGGGAGCGCAGCCAGATGTATGACATTCACGTAATTCTCAGCAACACGCCGGGCTCACTAGGCGCAATGGGTATGGCACTGGGTAACAACGGCGTGGGCCTCGAAGGCGGTGGCGTATTCACCACGCCTGAGGCCGGACATGCGCATTTTCTGGTGGAAGACGGTGAGAAAGCCCGCAGGGTACTGATCGAGGCCGGCTTTGTCGTCAGCAGCGTATGCCATCCTCTGATCAGAAAGTTACCTCAGGAGCGACCAGGGGAACTGGGCGACATCGCAGACACCCTTGCCCGCAACGGCATTAATATTCTGGTACAGTACAGCGACCACCGTAACCGGCTCATTCTCATTACCGATGATGACACCCGGGCAGCGGAAGTGACCAAAAAATGGGCCATACTTTCTGAATGAATCGCCTGAAAACGCAGCAAGACAGTGAGCCAGAGGAGGCGCTGGAAACCTCTATGGCGATGGTAGCCTCAGCCCTCTCTGACCCGTCAAGGGTCAGTATTCTGTGCGCGCTGATGGACGGGCGCGCATGGACGGCCACGGAGCTTAGCACAGTCGCCGAGGTGTCTGCCTCCACCACCAGCGGGCATCTTGCCCGTTTGCTCAGCAACGGGCTGGTGGTGTGTCTCGCGCAGGGGCGCCACCGCTATTACCGCCTGGCGGGCCCGCATATCGCCGCGCTGCTGGAAAACCTGATGGGCGTCTCTATGCAAGCGCATAAGACGCTTCTCCCCAGCACGCCAGTTAATCTTCGTTACGCCCGAACTTGCTACGACCATCTGGCTGGCGAACTGGCGGTGAACATTTATGAATTTATGTTGCGGGAAAAATGGCTGGCGACCGATGGCCTGGCCCTGACGCCAGCCGGTAAAGCCCAGCTTGAACGCCTTGGCGCAGAGCTTAATGCCCGCCCACGGCGTAAGCCTTGCTGCCCCTGTCTTGACTGGAGCGAAAGACGTTTTCATCTGGGAGGCGATGCCGGATCGGCGCTGATGGCACTGTTTGAGCAGAAAGGATGGATAACCCGCACGCCGGGATATCGGGAAGTGCAAGTGACGGATAGCGGCAAAGCGGCGTTGTCCCGGCTGTTTAATCTGAAAGTGAGCGGATAGCCAAAGCCATTCTCGCTCCTTAGCAGAAAACGAATAATATCCCTGGCGTTTGCTCTGCCATCATGCCTGCAAAATCGATCATGCAATATCACTTAACGCGTGCAAAAAACGCAAGCCCATCGGCTCGCGTTATAGCGCGGGCAAATTACAGCAGCTTGTTATAGACGTAAAATTGAGTATCCCGTACAAAGCCATTACGCTCATACAGCGCTTGTGCTCGGGTATTATCTGTCGCGGTACTAAGCATAATAAATGCCGAATCGCTCTCCTTCGCCAGTTGCTCTGCCCGGGAGATTAACGTCTGTGCGACACCGAGCTTGCGAGCGGATTCATCAACAAACAGATCATAAAGCAACCAGATACGCTTCATCTCGAGAGAGCAAAACAAAGGATAGAGTTGCGTAAAGCCTACCGCTTTTCCATCAACCTCGGCGTAAAAAATCACGGATTCATTAAGCTGCAGGCGCTTGAGAATAAAATCTCTGGCTTGCGATGCATTTTCTTCGACCTCGTAGAAACGACGATAACCGAGATACAGAGGAAGGAGGGTATCCACATCATGTGGTTGGGCTTGATAAATTTTCATACAAAAACCTCATAACAATTACGCCTTTAATTGTATTACAAATAATCCTGTCTGTCTGCCCCTCTACAGGGATGAAGGCTTTGACTGTTGGAAATCCAGACATAAAGTTCTAGAACAGTCATGGCTTTAGTGCGTTCTTTATTGACGGAGTGGGGAAAAAAGCAGTGTGATTTTCAATCAGTTTTGGGGAGAAATTTGGGGTGAGTTTTGGAAAAGATTTTCCAGACGCCAAAAAAACGGGAGCCCATCGGCTCCCGCTTTTACTTAATCCACCAACGGGATTACATGTTCGCGATGATCGCGTCGCCAAACTCTGAACATTTCAGCAGCTTAGCGCCTTCCATCAGACGTTCGAAGTCATAGGTCACGGTCTTGGCGGCAATAGCGCCTTCCATGCCTTTGACGATCAGGTCTGCGGCTTCGAACCACTGCATATGGCGCAGCAGTAGTTAACTAACAACATCATTACTTATTGATTTAAAAAGAAAAATAGGTGTTTTTGATATGTGGTTAATGTTTTTAGCCTAAGCCCTAACCTATTGAAATTCATTAGTATATTTTCAGTTTTGATAACTGGCTTTGAGTTTTTCAGCTCATCTGGAGGGTGAATTATTAGCCAATAATACTCACTCCCTGTGAGTCGGGTTAAATATTTCGGATGTTCTAATTCATGCTTTGAAAGCATTATAAAAATACTATAAAAAAGCCTCGAAATTCGAGGCTTTCATTGAAAGCACCATCACTATAATATTATTTTAATAATTATCTACCATGTGATTATTGCTCTTTTCCAAACCATCTTCCCTTTTTTCTCTTCTTTTAAATACAGAATCTTTTTCATAATAAAATAAAAAACAAGAGAAAACGCAATTATAGCAATATATGCACCGATACCGAAAGATACCAGAAACACAACTAAGATTCCAAAGAGCGCAACCAGTAAAGACGTGCCGATAGATACCAAATTAATTCTTGTGCGAGCGTCTCTTGATACATATCCTTTAATCTGAAATGCATGGCAACTTTGGCAGTGGTCCTCAGCAATTAAATATGCACCACAAAATGGACATTTTTTATCTTTTGTTATCATTTATTTTAAATCTCGACATAATAGTAATCGCTCATCCACAACCTTCCCTGGCAAGCGCAATCAACAACAGAATGTACTTTATTTTTTTGTTCTATTGTCTCAACTCCCTCAACAATTACGAAATTGCAGTATGATTTTACTTCATTTAATATCTTAAATAATTTACTCTCATACTGTATTTCCCAGAAATAATCTTTATCGATTTTTATACATTCAAAATTAAACATCTGAATAATTGTAATACTTGTTAAACCCCTCCCAAAATCATCCAGCCATACTGGACACAATTTCGAAAGACACTTTAAGTCAATCATACAGCATTTAGTATTAAATTCATGAAACTCTTCGTTAATCTCAAAGGCAATGTTTTTTTGTTTTTTTAAGTAATCGCTAATATATTTATCATTCAAGATATAATCGCTAATTAGACTGTCAACATTCAACGAAACTGGCTTTAACTTCAATTTAGAAGCATCAATTTCTTCAATTGTCAATATCTGTTTATTAAACAAATCGATTTTTTCTTTGTCACTTAGTGTGCTGAAACAAAAAGCACTTTCATTAGCAAGATAACCATTAGCATTCTTTTTTTTGACATTTTTCGTGAGAATTTCCCAAGAATGTACAGAACCATCTTTTTTGTAAGATGGTTCTAAAACAAATCTACAGGATTCTATTTCCACACTGTTCTTTATCATTAAAAAAACACCGGAACTAAGAATAATCCTAATCGTGTCATAATTAAATATGAAAGAGAAATAGTTTAAAATGATCGATAACGATCTAATGATAGGCAAAAACTATCATACTTTGAGTATCGATCGATTATTCAAATCAAATGAAAAGGAAGGTTAAAAAAGAAACATGATTTCAATATTAAAGCTATTTGGATCAGATAGTTGCATTACGCGAGTGACTTGGGTGGCAGATGTCCAATGTAAGTTGAAAGGCGCTTATGGTTTCGAAGAGATTTATCCTTGTTATAATTATGGATAATAAACGTTCTTAAACATATATATGTATAAAATCATGAGAAAAGAAATCATATCTTCTTCAATTATTTGGCATGCAATATCCATTCTTTCCGTTACGTTTAACTTCATATAGCATTTCATCAGCCTCTTTGATCCACTCGATGATTGATTCTTTATTTTCTGCACAAGAAATACCGATACTGACAGTACAGTACATATCTTTGTGGGAAGGCAATGAAAGATCTTTAATATTTTTTTGAATTAAATGAACCATAGCTATAACAAGCTTGTTATTACTGTTGTTAACAATAATAGCCAACTCATCGCCACCAATCCTTGCTGGCACGTCCTTCACACCAGCGCACTCTCGTAATATTGTTGATATACGAGATAACACCGCATCGCCTACTTCATGACCATAGGTATCATTAATTTTTTTAAAATTATCAACATCAATGAGCATAAGATATGAATGAATTCTTTTTTTACGCGTCGCACGAAAAGCACTTTCCATTTTCTGCTCAAAAAAACGGCGATTTGGAAGATCTAGACCAGGATCCATCAGGGCCTGCTTTTCCAGTAACTCCCTTCTTTTCCTCAACTTTATAGATAAATGTCTTGAAACTACACTCAATACAATGGGATAGCAGGTTGCCAAGGGTAAAGAAAGCAATACCGTTCGGGTACTGAATTCAATCGTATATCTGAAATCATTTGCTAACCAAACTGTCAGGAAACTAATCATCATACACGTTAATGCTGGTTTTAAAATTTTCCATCCACCAGCAGCATAGCGATCAGCTATTTGAACTGAAATTATGAATAATGATGGAATTGGACTAACTTGCATTACGGCTATCCAGATACCAGCCCAGAATGAATCAAGTATCATATTCTTTTTTTCAGTACCCAGCATATCCTTCGACATCATGCTTGCCAGATAAGCAACCGATGGCCAGATGAGTGCATTAAGAATTAACAAGGCTATTGTTATTTTTTGATGTGACTGCTCCTGGAGGACAGAGTATATAGGGAGAAAGCAAAGAACGACACCTATCTGACGTAAAAAATATACTCGTTTAATAAACGATGAATTTCTATCAGAAATGTATTTTTCATCCGGGAAATTTGTTAACATAGAAAGCCTATTAAAAATCGCTAAGAACCGATATCACTACAACCCATTAAATAACAAGATAAAACCGCCCTGCATTACAAATTTATAACATAGGTGTAAAAATTACAAGATTGCACCTCAATTAATTATCAACGTGTCAATAATAATATTTAGCATCCATTACCCTGAATCTATCTTTATGATTTCTATCTGATGGAAAGTAATACTTTAGTTTTAAATCCTTAAACATGAAAACCCAACAGGATTTAGCACTATTGCATTATTAATTTTGGTAGGTTATTAAAAAACGACACAACATCTGACCAGTAGAAGTTTACTTGAACTTACTTATCGTTTACTTCAAATTATTCTGTGATGTACACAGCAATTAATGTCGTTTCAGTTGCCCCCGGCAAGTGCCTCCGGGGGATTTTTTATGCTCCTCAACTTTCTAGGGCGTCAACTCGCCTAAGCAAATCCTGTACCACGGTCACCAAATCGGCGATGATTGCCGTGTAATCCACATTCATCACGCTGAATTTTTCGCCATCAATCTCCTGCTCGATGCCGAGGAAAGTATACAGATCGTCAGCTTTTTCAGCCTGCTGGGCGATAAATCCACGCCTCCGGCGCGTTTCACCCTTCATGTTGAACTCGCATACCCCCAGCGCGTTAATGCGCCTGGAGGCACCTTCCCGAGATTCCGTAAAATCCTCTTTAAGCCGCACGTCTGAGCCGGTGGTCAGGACGTCCCCTTTGCCAGTGGAAATGGTGCCGCCAGCACGGAAGATCCATGCATCAGTTCGGCCATAACCATCGAGATAGACAACCGCCCTGTGCTCCGAACCCACAGACTCCTCAACATAATAGTTTGCTACCGCACCACGGGCATCGCCAAAGCCGCCACGCCCTTGAATCATCGACTGGAACGGTGCGCCGGTGATCAGTTGTCCATTCGCTGGATTGCTCGGGGCAACGCTTCTCGCCATGAGTGCTCCCCAGGCGTATAGATGCTTTTTACACATAAAGGCCCCTTCGAGAGTCAGCTCACCTGCTACGTTCTCGATAAGCCGTGTTGTGTAATCGGCGGTACTATCGTTGAAATGAAAGTCGATGTATGGCGTACTCATCGATAGCTCAATGGCCTGCGCAAAATATTTCCCCGCGCTGATGTTGCCCGGAACAGCCAGATTGCCGGCGCTATCGACCCCCATAATCTCCGTCTGGGTATCTTCAGGGCTGATGGTCGCCTTATTTCCTTTCACCACGCTGAAGCGCGTTCCGCTGCCCACCATCAGCTTCCCGTAGGTGCCTGATTTTTTGACCAGTCCAATATCGTTGTTCCTGCCAAGAATAAAACCGGCATTATCGCTGGTTATAACCTGCGAGCCGTCGAGGTCGTTTCCTCCAGTGAGTTTTGCCAGTGCGTTAAGATCCGATGCCTTCGCCATCCCGGCTATCGCCGGTACGGTCACCTGCTTTCCGGTGCTCGGGTCAGTCAGGGTGATATTGCCGCTGCCGGTCAGGGCCATCGACCAGCCCTCCACCACACTACGCCAGAATGCAAATGCGCTGGCCAGCTGGTTAGCAAACGACGAGGTGCTGGCGGTTTCAGCGGTAATAATGCCGTAACTGGCACCGGAAAATGCGGTGGTGATATTCCGGGTCAGCGTCAGTTGCGTGTCGCTGTCCACAGATTTGATCGCATACAGGTCAGCACTACCGCTGCGATAGACCACCAGAATCGACCCGGGCAGTATCCCCAGCGCCTCCTGTGACCATTTTGTTGTCGCACCTGTCACCCGTGCCTGCGACGCTGCACCCGTGACGGTGCCGACTTCATACATCGCCATAATAAAGTTCCTCCTGGATGGTTTTCCCTGGAAAAAGAAAAGGCCCCTGGCGGGGCCTTTGTTAGCTAAATGAACTGCTGTCCGTTCGGAAGGCGGTTGCGGTGATGTTCTCGACTGTGCAGGTGTAATCAATCGCGGCATTTCGACCTGTAGCCTTGATAAAGAAGCCGACATTGTTGTAGTCAGCATCCAGGCGCGCGGCAAACCGCAATTCAAAGGCCGTGGTGCCAGCTGTGATATTACCGGCATCGACGAAGATACGGCGGGTTACCTCCTGCCCACCAATGTTGAACGTAATATCAGAGGTATACCCCAGGCCACTGCCCGTCCCATAGGTCTGGCACACCAGGGTGCAGGCCAGAACCACTGTCATGCTATACCCCCTGTTCTGATACGCACCGTTCCGCTGTACCGTCTGGTTGCGGCGGAAGGTCAGGCTGTCGTAACCTTTTGCCACCGCAATGTCACCGATGAACGCATCCGCCTGGACAGTGCCACGGAACACGCCGCTATTCGCTTCGACCCTGCCACGAACGATCACGTTATTGAACTGCGAAGAGCCATCCTTGGCGATACGCCAGCCTTGCGACCCGTCAACAAAGTTATTCGAGCGGATCTCGTTGCCGATCTTCGCGTTCGTGATGGAACCGTCCGCGATTTTGGTTGAGGTCAGGGAACTGTTTTTGATACGTGCCGTATCGATATACAGTTCATTGCCTTCGGCAATCATCACCGGCACTGCCGTCGCATTGTTACGGTTAAACAGCGAGAAGCGGTCGGCGTAGAGGATCATGTCGCTTGTTTCACCATTGCTGCCCAGCGTAATCCCCGCGCCAACATTCTTCCCGTTAACCGTCTCAACCTTCATCGACCACAGCGAACTCACCGTACCATTCACATCCGCCACGGTTTTAGCGGTGTTTTGAACGGAAGCGCTGAGATCCCCGACACTGGATGTCAGGGTCGTCTGCTGCGTTGCCAGCGCCTCCAGTGCCGTTGCATGCGTCTGCTGGGTACTGGTGATACTGGCCACCGATTTAATCGTGTTGTCCAGCGTCGTCTGGTTTTTGATGTTGGCGGCCGCCTGCGCGTCAATCTGCGACTGAAGCGAGGTATTCAGGCTGGCCTGTGTGCTCTGGCTGTCGCTCAGCGTCTTCGCCATGTTATCGACGCGGGAGTTGGCGTTATCCACTTTCGTGGCCAGTGCCGTCTGCTGCTGCGCCTGGGCAGTGATTTTCCCTTCGGCATCCGTTACGCGCGCCGTCAGGCCGCTCACGGCACTCGCCGTCGCGTCTGAGGCATCCTGTGCCGCTTTCGCATCGGTAACATCCGTGATGACCAGATCGTCGATATACAGTGAATAGCCAGGGGTACCGTTGCCGGTGGCGCCACGGGTGGAGATCCAGACCACCGCGCGTGTTCTGCCTGCCCCGTTGTTACTGGCGATCCCCGTGAATTTCACCCACTTATCGCGCGCGCCCAGAGAGGCTTCGCTGACAGTGACCGCCGCCTGCCAGGCATTTTGCCCGGCAGCATTCTGCGACTGGATACCGACCAGCGTTGTCCACCCGGAGGAGGGTGCCTGATCCGCCGGCATCATGGCCCAGAACTCAAACCGGAACTTCGCGTCCTCACGGACTGACTGCCAGGTGCCAAGCTGTTTATCGCTGTTGCCGCCGTTGTTCTCATCCCGTCTCAACTTCAGGCTCTTATCGCCGGTGAATTTCTGAGACGCCACCACAACGGCGGTGCCGCTCCCGCCCAGCACCTGGCCATCGCTGTAGCTTTCAAACGTACCGTCAACCCACGGATTAGCTCCCTGAGTGCGGATGGTATTGATGGTGCTGGTCAGCGACGTGATGCTCTGCGACTGGCTGGTGATGGTGTTTTCCACCTGGCTTACGCGACCGGTCAGTGAACTCACCGCGGACGTGTCAGCCTTTTTACCCAGCTCAGTATTCATCGTGGTCAGGCTGTTCTGCAGACTGGTGAGCTGCTGCGACTGCGAATCCAGTTTACCCTCGGCAGACGTCATCCGGGTGGTCAACCCGGTGACAGCGCTTTGCTCAGCTTTCTGACTGACCGCCGCATTCGTGACGGCCAGATCGCCGCTGAGTTTCGTCAGCTGCTGCGCCTGGGTGGTGATAGCCCCTTCAGCAGCGGTGACGCGGGTATTCATCTGAGAGATGGCCCCGGCATTAGCCGCGATATCCTTTTCATCCGTAACATCGAGGACATGGAAATCATCAAAATACATTGCCCCCGCGCTGAGGAAGGTTGTCAGCTGGAAACTGGCCGTCGTGGTCTTCGTGGCTTTCCAGTCAAACGTTACCAGTTGCCAGCCAGAACTAAACGGTCCGTAGTTTGAGCCGACCAGCAGGCCAGTGCTGTCGGCCACACGAAACTTCGTGTTACCCGCATCTTTAATCGTGGTCCCCGAGTCCTGCTTCGCCCATACCCCCATGCGGTAGGTACGGCCCTGCGTGATACTGATTTCCTGTCCGACCAGGTTCGACTGGCCGGCGGACATTTTCAGCGCCTTGTTACCCGAGTGCGGAACCTGTAAATCGGCCACCGTCGCGGTACTGCTCCAGCCGGTAAAGCCCGCCGCGCCGCGCTCAAAACTGCCGTTGACAATGAGGTTGCCCGGCATTTTCCCGCTGGCGTCAATATCCGCTGCCGTCTGGCTCAGGCTGTTACTCAGTTGCGTCAGAGAATCCCCCTGCGCACTGAGTGTTTTGCCCTGCTCCGTGACCTGGTTCTGCAGGGTGTTCATCGCGCTTGCGTCCGCTTTTTTGTTCACGTTCGCATTCGTCGTGGCCAGATCGCTGCTGAGTTTTGTCAGCGCGCTGTTAGCTGCCGCGATGTCATTCCCCTGCTGCGTCACCGTGCCCTGCAGCTGCGTCACCGCTGTCGTGTCAGCCTTTTTACTCACCGTATCGTTTGTCGACCGGAGGCTGTTCTCCAGCGAGGTGGTCCGCGTGCCGATGCTGCTGAGCGTATCGCCCTGCTGGCTAACCGTGGTGGTCAGTGAATCCACCGCTTTTGCAGTCGCATCTGCGGTTTTCTGCGCACTGTTCGCCGCCGTCACGTTACGCATATGCCAGTCGGCAGCGTACCAGACGGTGCCGAACGGGCTGCTCTGATTAACCTGCAGGAACGGCCGCAGCAAGCTGGTATCGGATGGCACCGTAAAGCGCCAGGTGGCTCGTTTCCACGCGGAGGTGGTCCTGGTGTTGCCCCCGGACGCTTTCGCTCCGATGCCACCGGTGGCGGTAGTGGCCCGACCGATATAGAAGTTAAAGTCAGCACTGCCGGTACCACACGCTACCAGAGCAGACATTTCGAAAACGTCGCCCGGTGTCACGGCGATGTTGTTGATTTTTGGCACATGGTCTCGCCCGGCCAGCCGGACGGCATACCTGAACGGGCAGTCAGCCGGCACACCATCGGCGGTGGTCTCCACCACGTCATAACCCATGCGGTCATACTCCGGATCAAATGACGGGTTTGGAATGTAATCATCCCCGGCAGCATTCCCGGCGTTCACCGCCGCCGTCAGGCTGACGATGTTGCTGTTGGCTGCCGTGAGGCCTGCCTCGGTTTTCTCCACCCGGCCAGTCAGCGCGTTAAGCGCCGTCTGATCCGCTTTGGTGTTGACCTTATCGGTGGTGCTGCTCAAATCGCCCTGCAGCTTCGTGATAGCCTGCCCCTGGGAGGTGATTTTGCCTTCCGCACTGGTGACCCGGCTGGTGAGATCACTCACCGACTGCGCGCTGGCCTTTTGTGCCACGTTGTTGTTGGTGGTGTTCAGGCTGTTCTGCAGATTCGTGATGCTCTGAGACTGCGCGGTCAGTTGCCCCTCGGCATTCGTCACCCGACTGGTGAGGCTGTTAATGGCCGATGTGTTCGCGGTAATACCGCTGGCCGCATCATCCGGACTCGGTGACCAGTCGGTCATCACGGTCCCGGTTTCCAGCTGAGGGCGGCAGAGCCAGACTTCTTTGTCGGCAGACGTCGCGCTTTCCAGACGCGCGGCAATCAGCCGTTTGGTGCCACTGGTGGCAGGAATAACCCATTTAACCCAGTAACGCGCCCATGCGGTGGTCAGTTTCGTGACCGCCTTGCCGTCACCGGCCCCGCCTTTAACGCCCTGGCTGGTTTCCGTGGTGGTGGTGTTCGACGGGTTATAGAAATAACTCGCCATCTCCTGCCCGTCATAAGCCCCTTTCGCATAGAAACTGAATACAAATTCCGTACGCCCGGTAACGTCCAGCGTCTGTTCATCCAGCTGGGTATAGCCGGATGCACCTTTCGCCAGCCGGGTGTAGGCCACGCGGTCGCCCAGATAGGTTTCTGTGGCGTGGCGGCTGCTCCATCCCTCCAGAGTGTCCGCATTGCGGATAAGATTGGTCCCGCCCACGGCCAGGGAGGAAAAGTTGTTTTCCAGGTTCGTCAGCGCGCTGCTTTGCGTGGTCAGATCCCTGCCATGCTGTTCAACGGTGTTCTGCAGGCTCTGCAGCGCCGTTGCATCAGCCTTCTTCGCCACATTGCTGTTAGTCGTATTCAGGCTGTTCTGCAGGTTGGTCAGGCTGTCTCCCTGCGATTTCAGGCTGCCTTCGGTAGCCGTCACGCGGGTCGTCAGATTCGTCAGCGCGCTGGCATCGGCCTTGCCGCTGATATCCTTACCAAGTTGCGTCACATCCGACTGCAGTTTCGTGATCGCGCTGCCCTGAGACGTAATATTCTTCCCGTTCTGCGTGACTGACGCGGACAAACTGGAAAGCGCCTGCGCATTCGCATCGGCGGCATCGAGCGCCGCTTTCGCATCGGTCACGTCAGTGATGATCAGATCATCAATCAGGAAGGCGTCACCCAGGCGAACTTTTGGTGTATTCGGGATGGAGATCCTCACCATTGCCTGTTTCAGCGCGGTTCGGTTGTTGGTCAGATAGCCACTGACTTTTGTCCAGTTGTCCACCGACAACTCGGAGACTTTCACGTTCAGGCCAGGCCACGACCAGCCATTGGCAGAATCCTGGAAGGAAAATCCGAGCACCATATAAACGGTCGGATCGGCGGTCGAGCCAGCCGGCAACTTAACCCACGCCTCCACGTAATAGACCGCGTTATCGCGAACCTGCATGCCTGAAAAGATATGGGTATCGTTATTATCCGTCGCGTTCGGGTTGTACTCCGTACTGCGCGTAACACGCAGGCTTTTGGTCCCGCTGTGAGCAGCTTCACTGGTGATAACGGCGCGGGCATTACTGAGAACATCGCCGACGGCATAGGATTCAAAACTGCCGTCCGGCAGTACGTTGGCTCCCCGTGTCGCCTGCTGCTTCAGCGATGTATTCAGGCTGGTCAGGCTGTCGGCCTGGCTACGGATATCCTTTTCAGTCTGGGTAACCCGGTTGGTCAGTGAACTGACCGCCGACGCATCAGCCTTCTTCGCCACATCGCCTTTGACCCCTTCCAGCGCGTTATTCAGCGCCGTGATGGATTGCCCCTGCGATGTCAGGGTGTTCCCCTGGTTCGTCACCGTCCCGGTCAGAGACGAAACAGCATCGCTGGTCGCCTTGATGTTGGTTTCATCGGTGATATCAAACACCCGGACGGAATCGAGCCAGATTTCACCGTTTGTCGGATGAGAATAAAGTTTGAAGTTCTGCCCGTCCGCGCCGGCAGCCGTCAATCCGGTTTCCCAGGTAATGGTTTGCCAGTCAGTGGTCAGCGTGACCGTTTTATCCTCATACGTACTGTCCGTCTGGCCGATTTTGTTCTGGCGACGGATCAGCAGACTCATCGCGCCGGAAATACCTTTGGCCTTCACCACCACCCGATACTTGCGCTGGCCATTCAGTGGCACCGGCTTGTTGTTGTTGGAGAAAATGCCCGGACTGGTGTTAGTCGTCCGGTTCAGCCGGACCCCCGCTTTCCCGTCTCCGAAGTCGCCAAAGGTCACACCGGCTGGATACTGAATATCCCAGGCCGTGCTGCCCTGCAGAAAATCAAAGTTCGGGATCAGGTTGTCGCCGGCGTTGCGGGTGGCCGTCAGCACATTCGCCAGATTTGTCAGCTGCTGGCTCTGTGTGGTCAGTTTCCCTTCCGCCTCTGTCACCCGGTTATCGACCGAAGTCAGTGCCGTTGCATCGGCCTTCTTCGACACATTGCTGTTGGTCGTGTTCAGGCTGTTCTGCAGGTTCGTCAGCTGCTGGCTTTGTGAGGTGATGGCCCCTTCCGCTGTGCTGACCCGGCTCGTCAGTCCGGTAACGGCGCCGGCGGTGGCATCGATGTCCACCCGGTCGGTAACGTCAGTGACGTAAAAATCATCGAAGTAGCGGCTGCCGCTAATCAGATAGTTACTCAGCGTCACCGGCAGGCTGGCTGTCTCCGTCGCTTTCCAGCGACCGGAAATCAGGGTCCAGTTTGTCCCCACCGTACCGCTGTTGTATGGACGCTCAAAAACCGGCTGGCCGGCAGAGTTGCCGATCCGCAGCTTGTTGTTCCCCGCGCCATTATCCGTCGTCGCTCCGGGTTCCTTGACCCACACCCCGATTTCATAGGTTCGCCCCTGAACAAACGGGATGTATTGCCCCGGAGTCACATTCCCCGGATCAACCTTCAGCGCCCGCGTCCCGCTGTGAGGAACGGAAACCTCCACCACACTGGTCGCGGTTGACCGTCCGGTGTAACCATCCAGCCCGCGTTCAAACGAGGGATTCACGACCAGGTTACCCGGTATCTGCCCGCTGGCATCGATATCTGCCGCGACCTGCGAGAGGCTGTTCGACAGGTTCGTCAGCGAATTGCTCTGGCTCTCCAGCGTTTTGCCCTGCTGCGTCACTTTCGTGTCGAGCGTGGCCAGCGCTGTCGCATCGGCTTTCTGCGCCAGCGCTTTATCGGTATTCGCCAGATTTCCGGTCAGTTTCGTGATGGCGCTGTTCGCAGCAGTCAGGTCGTTGCCCAGCTGTGTGACGGTATTGGTCAAATCCTGCACCGCTGTCGCATCAGCCTTTTTGGCCACTGCGGCATTGGTGGTTGCCAGCCCGTTTTCCAGCTGAGTTGTCCGGTTGCCGGTCGAGGTCAGCAGATTACCCTGTTGCGTCACGGTGGTGGTCAGGGAGTCAACCGCCGCCGCGGTGGCATCCGCAGTATCCTGAACCTTTTGCGCCGCTGTCACATTTCGCATATGCCAGTCCGTAACGAACCATACGGTGCCATACGGGCTGTTCTGCGAGATCTGCAGGAACGGGCGGATATAACCCCTGTCCACCATCGCCTGCGTGACCTTGAAGCGCCAGGTGGTTCTCTGCCAGGTCGCGGAGGGTGATTTCCCGCCCCCCGCCATGAGTGGCGCACCGGTGCTCGTATCTGGCCGAACCGCGGTGCCAACATACAGATTAAAATTCGCCGTGCCGGCGCCGCAGGCAACCAGTGCGCTGATCTCAATCACATCGTTAAGCGTGGCCGGGAACGCGGCAAAGTTAGGATGGTGATCCCGGCTGGCAATTCGGGCCGCATAACCATACGGGCAGCCCGGCGGGACCTCCTCAGCCGTCGTGGATACCACGCTGAACCCCATCTGGTCATACGCCGGGTCAAACGTCGGGTTGGGAATTAAATCCCCGCCTGATGCGTTTCCGGCCCGTACAGCGGATTTCAGCGAGGTAATGTTGGCGTTAGCAGCCGTCAGCCCGGATTCCGTCTTCTCCACTCGTCCGGTTAGCGAGTTCATCGCCGTCTGATCCGCTTTGCTGGCCACGTTCGCGTCTGTCAGCGTCAGCGCATTCCGGAGCTGGGTGATGTTCTGCGAATTGCTGACCACATCGTTGCCAATCTGGCTGACATTCGAGCTGAGCACGCCGGCTGCGTTTGCCAGCGCGGAAACCCCGAGACCGGAGTACATCTCAGCAACCTTGTCTGACAGCTTCAGGCCCAGGTTGATATACGCCTGGCCGGTCCACTGATTCACCAGAAACTCAACGGTGTTCCAGCCGGCTTTCAGTTCAAAACTGACGGTATTCCAGCTGGCGTTACCCCAGGCGACCTGAACCCCATTCACAAATATGGCGCCGGTATCATCAAAAACCCTGGCGCCGGGCGCCAGTGTGATGGTGGTATCTGCGGCCACTTTCACCTGGCAGGAATACAGCGCGATCAGATAGCTGCCGGCGGACGTAAAGTCCAGTTTGGCCGCGTCGGCCACCTCATCCACGACCGTTGGCGCCACGGCGCGAACATCGCTGAATGACGGGACTGTCCCGGCGTTAGCCAGCTGCACAGGATAGAGTCGACGGGACCAGCGATTCGGCTGGCCATTGACCAGTTGATTCGACAGGCTGGTGATGCTGTCAGTATTGCTGCGAATATCCTGCCCGTTTTGCTCTACCTGCTGCGTTAAGGCAGTGACCGCAGCCGCTTCGGCTTTCTTCGCCAGCGCGGCATTTGTCGTGCCCAAATCGCTCGTCAGTTTCGTGATGGACTGACCCTGGCTGGTTATCCTGTCACCCTGCTGGGTAACAACAGACTGCAGCCCGCTCAGCGCCTCATTCGTACCAGCCAGGCCCGTTTCCGTCTGGCCAACCCGGTTAGTGAGCGATGTTAACGCGGCGCCCTGCGATGTCAGCGTGGCGCCCTGTTGCTCAACTTTCTGCGTCAGGGACGTCAGCGCGGCTGCATCGGCTTTTTTCCCGAGGCTGGTTTCCAGGCCACCGATACGGCTCGCCTGCGCGCTCTGCTCTGTCGTCAGAGAACTCAGTTCACCAGAAACAGCAGCTTTGTTGTCGTTAAACTGCGTCTGCAGGGACTCTCTGGCCTTAACTTCCGCCGAGATGGCGGTAACGCGCGCAGTTTTTTCCTGGTACAGCAGCCCGGAGGTGACTTTCTCCAGGTCGCTCCCATCATAGGAGCCACGCATCTGCGCCGCCAGCGTGCTGCGTGCCTGCGCTTCGGCGGTCAGCGCGTTACTCAGCGTACTGCGCACATCCTGCAAAGCAGCCGTACTGGCGCCGGGTGCTGGCCGGCCAACGGCGATCCAGTCGAATTCGATAAAGTTGCTGGCATCCTGCTGGTTCGTCAGGTCCAGGCGAATACGATCAATGTTCCCTGTCCACGGAATATCACGCACCGTCAGGGTTGCCACCCCATCGGCATATTCCGGCTCAGCAACAATGTATCGCTTCGTGTTATTGAAGTTTTCGCCGGCAGACACCCAGCGGATCTCACCAGCCCAGACTGGTTTGCCGGTTTTACGAAAGCGCAGCATGATGAAGCGGTACGCCGCACCATCGACAGCCAGTCCGCCAGGAGAGGTAATGTACGGATCGGTGGCGCTGTCCGCCGGGCGTAACCAGCCATCCTGTGACACACCCGGTACGCCGGCGCTGCCGGTCCAGCCCTCGGTCGTCTGATTGTTGAAATGCCAGATAACCTGCGAATCGAACTGGATATTAGCGCCGGCAGCGAGGCTGGACATTTCCCGCGCCAGATTTTCATCGGCGGTCTTCATCACCTGAGTCAGGCTCTCGATACTCGCCTCAATCCCCTGCGTTGCCGCCAGCAGTTCATCAGCGGCCTGTGACGCCTTCGCGTTAACATCGGCGATACGATCCGCGGTCTCCTGCTTCACCGCATTGGTCAGCGTGGTGTTGACCTGAGACAGCGACTGCTTCAGGCCATTTTCGGCAGTCTTTATCTGCGCATTCAATGCGGCATCGCCGTCGGCCAGCGTTTTGCTGACCCTGGCAATCTCCAGGTCGATGGTGGCGTTGATTTCCGCAGCCGTATCGGTGACTGACTGTCTTACCTGGGTGATGCTGTCGGTCAGCGACTTGTTCACAGTTGCGATCTGCTTGTTCGCATCTGCGACGGCGGATTTTGCCTCCTGAACGCCTTTGTTTGCCTGAGCCAGACCAGAATCGAGAGCCTCATTGACCGAGGTGATCTCATCCGTGATGGTTTTATTCACGGCGGAGATCTTCCCGTCAACATCAGCAGTGATGCTTTTCGCCGATGCATCAATATCCTGGCTGACCTGATTCGCCTGGTCTGCGGCTTCCTTACGCAGAGCTTCAGCGGTCTGCTCCAGTTCCTGCTGCGTATTGCGGATACCTTCCTGCGTTTCGCTAATGGTGCGCTGCGTTTCCTCCCAGGCAGCCGTATCCTTGATCGCGTCGGTCAGGTTTTCGTAGTAGTCATCAAAGTTATCGCTGGCCATCCCCTGGACCCAGCCGGTCCACGGACTTTCATTGCCAAGACGATCCACAAGGCGCGCCCGATACCAGAATTCTGCGCCCATACTGAGGCCCATCTGCTGATAGCTTTTCCCCGGATAGGCCACGTCTGATAACGGCATCGGCGCACTACCGTCCTGATTTTTGCTGTACTGCAGTTCGGTGCGCAGCGTATCCCCGGAGCCGGTCGGGAACTCCCAGCTAACCTGGACCCCATGAACCAGCGAACGGGTTGCCAGCGCCAGCGGTGCCAGCGGATCGCCGACCTTGCCGGTCAGGGTTTTCTCTTCGGAATACGCCCAGCCGCTCGAGATCTCCGCCGCATTTATCGCGCGGACACGAACCAGGTAACGACCGGCATAAATGCCGCTGACCTCAAACGAGGTGGTCGAGCTGCGCGGTACATTAATCCAGTTCCCGTCGTTACGGCGCCACTGTGCCTCATAGGCAATAGCACCGCTGACCGCTGACCAGTTAACCTGCATCGTTTCGACGCTGATCCCCTGATTCACGACCGAGCGGGATGTGATGACAATATCGTCAGGAGGTGACTGGTTGCCCGCCGGCAATACGCTAACCGGGCGCTGGTCGATAATAGCGCCGGTATCGATGCGGGCGAATTTATCCGGGTCATGTGCCACGCCGGTGATCGTGAGGGTAGCATCGCTGTTCTCTTTTACCCCTGTAACCCGGTACTGCTGCAGGAAGAGGTCATCGGATTCAACGGCCCAGACGCATTCCCGTTCTGGCGTCTCACTGTACGCCGTTGTGACCGTAATCTGCCGGCGTCCGTTAACAGCCTGAATAGTCCGGCTCTGTGAGCTCCCGGAAGGCAGATTTAGCTGGAGGCGGTCGCCAGGTTTGGCATCCACATCACGATCCAGCGTAATCACCCGGCCATTCACCGCGCTGATTCGCCCGCCGTTGACCCGTCCAGCCAGCAACTCATCCGCCAGGGCAATGATATAACCGGGTTGAGGAATGCGACCGTCCAGCCCGACATCAATTTCGACCATGCGGTCCTTATTGTTGGTCAGTATGCCCCACAGCCCCTTACGGTGGGCTTCGCTCTGGCGCGTACAGCCAATCGCCGTCATTTCGAGCTGGTTAAAACTGTAGCGGGAAACCAGTTCCGGGATAAACGCCGGCTCCATTGCATCAGCATAAGCATTATCCGGATCAGACCAGGAAACCAGGGCGTTGGTGTACCGAACCTGGCTGCTGCTGCTCGAATAACGGGGTTTGCCGACAATATTGGCGCGCGTATAGGTAAAATCGACATCACGCGGCATATCAGCCTGCACAACAATCTGCTCACCGTTCCAGCAGGTCATGCCCCGGAAAATGGCGGCAAAGTCTCGCAGCACGGTGTAAGCATCGTTGCGTTCCTGGACATAGACATTACAGGTATAGCGCGGCTCCATGCCGTCACCACCGCGCCCGTCAGGAACCAGCTGATCGCAGTACTGTGCAATCTGGTACAGCGTCCATTTCGAAATATTGGCGCTGCTCAGACGATTACCGAGACCAAAACGGTCAGCTATAACAATGTCGTAATAGATCCAGGCCGGGTTATCCGTCCAGGCCCATTTAAACCCGCCAGTCCAGACGCCGGTATATTCGCGGGTTTCCGGATTGTAGTTATCCGGCACACGAATCACTCGCCCACGCGGCTCACAGGAAATTTGCGGAATGGAGCCATTAAACTGGCTGGAGTCGAACTCGATATAAAGCAGCGCGGTGTTGGGATAACGCAGCTTCGCGTCAATCACTTCGGTATAGCTCTGCAGCGTCATCACGTCGCCAACTTTTACACTGTTCGCATCCGGAGAGATTTTACGCAGGCGTAGCGTCCAGGTACTGCCGGCCTGGGGCAGATCAATACGATGGCTCCGCTCATAACCGGAGGTGGTTTTACCCGTGACAGCGGTTTCCAGTACCGTCTGCCAGGCGCCGCCGTCGGTCTGCAGGTCAATTGCATACTTGACGGTATTGCCCACCACGTCGCCGTCATCTTCCTGTTTCATCAGGGACGGCCATTTCAGACGAACACGAACGGCAGAAAGCTGGGTATTAGTAAAGGTATGGGTCCAGGCTGTCTTGCTGGAAACTTCCGCTCCTACACTGATTTCATTTTCAGTACCGGGAATACCCTGAATATAAGTCTGTGCCTGCGTGCCGGGGCGAAATTCCCAGGACACGCCACTGAAGTTTTGCGAACCATCAGCATTTTCAAGCGGGGTGCCATCAAGATAAATATCTTCCCCGGTTAAACCACCTGCAAATTCACCCTCACCTAATGCGAGCAGAATTTTGGCTTTCGCAACGGACTGTAAATCATCCGGCTGTTCCGTCGGTGTACGCTGCTTTGAGCCGCCACCCTTGCGCCCTTTAATTATGTTATTTGCCATATTACGCCCATAAAAAAAGCCACCGCAAGGTGGCCTGAATTGGATGGTTTACTGATTAAAACTTATTGCTGGTCTTCTACGTAAATACCGGCAGATATAATGGCGCCGCCAATTCGCCGTTTGCCATAAAGCAAAGGGACTGGGTATCCCTGAGAGGCAGTGTTCGTCACGCCCCCAAAGGCATAGGACGCTTTATTGTCAGCGGATTCTTTTCGTGCCAGGCCAGCTGGCTGTGGAGAAAGCATCTGAACGACGCCGCCGAGCATCATAGCGCCGCCTCCCATCATCACGTTTACGCCCCACGCCTGGCCGAATCCGAAAGTGGCTATAGCTCCAACCGCAACGATGACCGTACCCAAAATAGTCTGAAGAAAACCGGCTTTTTTGCTGCCAATAATAACCGGTACGATGCGGATCAACTCCTCCCCAACAGGGTAACCTAACTCATCCAGACCAATATTTCGCTTTCCTCTAAAGACAGCAAAAGTTAATCCTTTTTCCTTACTGTGAATCAAGAATTTTTCAAACCCATCTACCGTACAGCATAGCGCTTGCACAGCCTCTTTTGGCGTGTCAATTAATCTCTCGTGATATTTCCCAAACGTTTCCCCAGAACACCACAAAGCTTTATTTTTTTCATACGCCCCCCTTGGAACCAGTAAAAATCGCCAATTAGCGTTCGATATTAAGACAGGTACAGCGACATAAAAAATGTAGATCGATGAAATGTATATCAAAAAAAGCACCGAACTTACCATTTTAAAAACCATTCATTACGCCACGCCGTAAATAATTAAGCGAAAGATAAATCAATAACTTACAATGCAATGTTCTAACAGAATGGTCACCTGCCCTATAATCATCGTCGAATTATTTTAAACTAATGCCCTCGTACATTGAATTTGCGATTACTTTATCTTACACTCAGCCTGCACCATGCTTAATAGGATAAAACAGCGAAAGGGTATCTCTATGCAGAAATGGAAAAAATACAGCATAAGTGTCATTGCGATAATAGCTATATTATACGTTTTGATTGAATGGCCATTCAAACCAGTAAGACTATGCCAGGAAGTCACGGACGAGCAGGCCTTACAAGAAGTACAGGCAGATTTTAATAGATTATTACCTCGCTACCCTTCTGCACAGGAGAAGCTAGGAACTTTAACCCCAGAATTAACATGGGATAAGGTTGAAAGAGGGACGGACACCGCCGACAAGACAATATCGGTACCTTTTACTGCCAGTGGTACCAAAGGAACGATCAATTTCACAGGTATCTACACCTGTGATACTGGTAAAATTGAGTATTCCTCAGAACCTTAGGGCGGTTTCCCGCCCCTGGGAATGCTTAGCGTTTTCCTGAACCAGAAATGTTAATCTGACCGGGCAGTGAAATCTGGTATGGCTTACCAGAGAATGTACTGCCCAAGAAAGTCAAAGACTCAGCTATCGGTCCGCGGAAGTTTCCAAGATTGAAGTCATATGTGTCGTCATACGCTCTGATCACACCATTGTAAGTCCATGCACCATTACCCGTGACATTCAGGGTACCTTCTGTCTGAAGTGTAATATGCCCAAGATAAGCACCAGCGGTAATGCTATCCGTTGATGTATCCCTACTGAATTTAACAGAAACAGGGATCGCGCCAGTGACACCACTGTTTACCAGTTTCATTAGCTCAGGAATTTGTTGTGGTGTAACTTTTAAACCTACATCAGGTAAATTAACAAATCGGGTTTCACCATTACCCCAAAGATAATGTGCAAACGCTGCTCCCGGCGTTACTACACTACCACTCATTTGCTTAAGGTTCATCGAACGATAATCATAATTAGCTGGAGCTGGAGAGCGACTATGAAAAGCGTCATAAACAAGAGTTTTCGGGTTTTTTACCAGATTGGTATCAGCATTACAGAGGTAACGAATATTATTAGCCGCGACCTGAATCGTCATGGGGTCTGAGGCTCCATGTTTTTTAATATATTGAACAAGCCAGTTCAACTGATCCGCACAAAATTTTTCAGACTGATAATAAGGAAGAGTAACTTGTAGAAAAATTTGCCCTTCAGATGGACCAGAAATGGTTGGACTAAACATGCCCCCACCATATGACAGGTTGCCAACAGGAGGGACAGATGCGGTGACAGTCATTGTTTCGCCAGACATAAATAATTCCTCTTTGACGGTTAAAATATCAAAAAAATACTGTACATATATACAGTACAGTTGATATTAAGCCTTGGATAAGCAGGTGTCAATGTTAATAAAATTAAAGTTGTTCATCCCAGAAATGAAACATGTCGAACAATTTTCATTGTTCTTTCAATCCAGTACCCACCATACGGCACGCGCTTGCTGAGATGGCCATATAGGTGATGCAGCAGCAGGTTCCCTTCCAGCAGAATCCCGGCGTGGTTCCACTTATCTGCCTGCACCTGCATGATCACCATATCACCCGGTTGCGGTGGACCATCAAACTCACGGAACCCGCATTCATACCAGCATTCCTGATAAAAATTGTCCGGATACTCCTTTTCCCACCACGGATAATCGACGCGGTAATCGTGCAGCTCGATGCCGTGGGTTTGCCGAAAATAGCTCATCACCAGGCCCCAGCAATCGTAGTGGCCCAGCACGAATGGTCGCTCGAGGAGCGGCAACTCACCACGCGGGTGGATAGTACGGAGATCGCCTTCTGGCAAGCTGATAATATGCCAGGGGAGAAGGGTCGCGTCGCATTGCGCTTTATCCAGTTCGCTCGGCTGGGTGGTGGCATCAGGATGGCTGTGAACAATACCGGTGATCGTTCCCCATTCCTCAACCTCCGCATAATCCTCCGGCGCCAGCACAAAATTATCTTTCGACTCTGTGGCCAGGTTCCGGCAGGGGAAATAACGCTCCGCTCGCCCCCTCTGGGCGACGAGGCCGCAGGCCTCGCGCGGATATTCTGCCGCCGCATGTTCCTGGATGGCCTTAATCGTTTTCTGACGCATATCAGCTCCTGATTAATGAGGTACCGGGGAACCCGCCAAACGGCAGTTCACTATTCTCACCATGACGTAATTTGCAGGCCGTGAGCGTTCCATTGCAGACATCCTGCGACGGGTCATCAACTGGCTGATTGTTCCTGTCAAAATACCGGGTGCCGGCATAGTCGCACCCATTACCACTGCGGTACTGATTGCGGATACACCAGGTGCAAATCGCATGCAGCTGGCGAGTGGGGATCATAATCCCCTGCAGGGCAAACGGGCTGGAGAGAGTAAATTCCACCTTCTCATCGTCTTCATAATGCTTTACGTCAATGAAGAAAAGGCGCCGTTTCTCCTGAGTCTGATCAGCTGAGGCATTCCCGTCCGGAAAGTTCTTCGCATCGAGATACTGTTTTTGCGTGTCGTGGATGACAACCCGCGCCAGAGCCAGATCGTCGTAATGGAGACAGAGCGCGGATATCTTTCCGTCGATGTTCCCTACCCGCAGCGTTGGCTGCGCGTCGTTGCCCGTGGTGGAGGACTCGATCCCTTCGATTTCACATGGCCATGCTTTATATTCCCGCCCCTGCCACCAGATGCTTTTCGCCGGCAGCTTATCCAGGTCGCCGCCAGCGGCGAGGATTTCGGCTGCAGTATGGGGAACGTTATAGCCGTGGAAATACAAAACCTCATCCAGGCCAAACGCCTGACCATCGATCTCCAGGAGACGAACCTCATCGCCTGGCTCTAACTTCTGATAATTCGCGTTAAGGCTCATGGTTTAAATGCCTGAATAAAAGTGGCTGAAAGTGAGTAATTTCCGCCGCCCAGCGGCACCGGTTTATATTGTTCGCAGCGGTAAAGCCCCACCTCTTCCAGAGGCGGGGTCCACTGAAACGCACGGGTGCCGGCATGTCGGTCGAGGAACTGCTTAATCGGACGGATATAGTCCTCCGTACCGACAAAACTCAGCTCCCAATCCTGTGATCGGGTGTTAATACCATCGCCGGATACCTGCGCATACCCGTCACCGAACTGCGCCTTCCGGACACGAAAGTTAACGGTCTGCTGGGGATTAACCCGCGGACTCCAGGTGAATATCTCAATAGCCATCAACGTTGCCCTTTAACTGCATTCCAGACCATCCCGCCAGGGCGCATATCCTGCGCCATCAGCTCCCTGTATTTTTTCTCCACAAACGAGCCGATCTGCTGGCCAAACTGCTCAAAACCAGACGGCGCCTGCGTTGAGGTGTTTCCGCCTTCAATCGTGATAAAGACTTTTGGCCCTTCCGACGCGCCGGCGTTCTGACCACCACCGACAGCGCGTACACCCAGCGAACCATCGCCGGCACGCGTCAGCGGCATGATGGCCTCCGGCCCGGCCTCGCCAAATACGCCGGCCCCTTTTGCGAAAGCGAAGAACTGCGGAGAGTCGTAGACCTGGTTGCTGTATGCGCTCAGCGACGGCGAGTCGTAAACGCCGCCTTTGGCGTTGAACTGGAAGTTACTGGCGGCATTCTGGATCGCCGTCCCCGAGCCTGCGCCCGCAGCGCCCGTGACAACGCTGGTCCCGACGCCCACCACGCCCATAATGGTTTGCATGACGAAACTGGTGACCAGCGCCTGAGCGGCCATATCAACGAGGTTTTTTATGATCGACTGCGTGAGCGAGGAAAACAGATCAGCCATGTTCTCCTTAAAGCTTCTCGTCCGCGTCAGCATGCTCGTCAGGAAGTTGCTTGAGCGCTCATGGGCCGTTTCAAATAACCCGACGGCCAGGCTGTGGAATTCTCCCTGTGATCGGTATAACTCCAGTGACGTCTGATACTGCGCATCGGCGGATTCTTTCGTCGCCTTCTGCATCAGCATTTCGTACTGTTCTTTGCTGATCGCGCTGCCCTGGTAGTACGCCTGCAGCAATGCCTGCCGCTGCGCAAGCTGATTGCGCAGCGAGACCAGTGGATCAACTTCGCCGGCGATATCCAGTGCCGGCGCAGCGATTTCATCGGCATGCGCCTGCAGCAGCTCTTTAGCAGTATCTCTGGCCAGCGTTATTCGTGCGGCCTGGTACTCTTTTTCATCAAGAAGGCGGGCTTTGAAAAGCTCAGCCTGGTCCCGGCTGGCTTCCAGCTCTTTTCGCAGAGTTTCCTGGGCAGGGGAATACTGCGCAGCCAGATCCAGTCGTTGTTTCTGGTAGTTCTCTGCATTCATTAACAGCGCGCGCTGCAGGTCAGCATCACTGGCACCATTTTTCTTCGCCGCTTCCTGCAGCTCCCTGTTGCTATCCTTTTCCTGCAGGTTAATTCTGGCCAGGCTGGACGCATGGGCTTGTTCAATTTGCTGCCGCAGCGTTTTAAACTGGTCGACCTGGGACTTACTGCCTTTCCCCGTGCCGGTACCGCCATCGCCGCCCCAGGGATTTCCATCTCCGGTCTCTTTGGGGGGCGTGCTTAACGCTCCTTTCAGATCGTCCGTAAGGGAGGTTATTTTTCCCGATAAACCCAGCTGAGCCAGTGTTTTTGCATCACTGACTCGCTTAATGTTTTCCTCGGTTTTGCGGAGTCCCTCGTTAACGCTATCGAGATCCGCCCGCGCCCGCGTCTGGTCTTTTGTCACCCCTTCCAGCTGGCCGAAGGGGTCAAACCCTTTCAGGCTACCGATACGACTGTCGGCATCCTGAATCTCTTTTATCAACTGGTTACGCTGCACGACCTGGTTTTCGTACTGATCCTCCAGGTCGAACTGTTTCACATTTAACTGGTTAAGCGAGAGGCGCATCAGCGCTTCACTGGTTTCCACTACAGCATCTTTTAAATCAATGGCTGACTGCCGGGCTTCCTTTGCCTTCTCATGAAAGTAAAGAATGCCTGAGCCGGCCAGCATCGCGGCGCCGAACGGACCACCGATTAAATTTAATGCGCCTCTTGCCAGCCCCACCGCAACGGAAGCCGCGCGGGCCGATATCGACATCTGCCGGTTTGCCGCTGCCAGTTTCAGTTTCGCCTGGCTGGCCAGATTGGTTTGCTCAGTTTCCTGCCGGATAAGCCGGGTAAACTCATCCTGGTAACTGATATTCATCCCGTACTGTTTAGCCGTCCGCTCCATCTGCCGGTAGTGGCCAAACTCAGCGTCGTTCTGTTTCAGGATGGCAGCTGTCGAATCCAGCGTTTTGCGGGCAATATCCGCATCAGCCTGCGCCCGCGCTTTTACCGCCGCCTGGCTTTCCCGCCAGGCCGCGATATTCTCCCGCAGCCCTGCAGTCAGTTTCGTGGATAACACGGGGATCAGGCTGTAAAGCGCCACGCTGGAGACGGTGTTGAAATTGTCTGCCAGGCTGTTCAGTGCCTCCGTGGCAACCTGAATCCCGCTGCGGAGTGGCCCGTTACTGCTCTGGCCGATCTTAATGACCATCCCTTCAAACGCACTGCTCAGCCCCAGCAAATCGCCGTTCAGGTTGTTAACCCTGATGGATGCCTGCTCATGCGCCGTTTTGGTACCGGTCAGGGAAGCGGTCAGCTCATCAAGCTTTGAACGGTTCTGGACCAGGATAGACGCCGCATTCAGGTTCTCCACGCCAAACAGTTTTACGGCCTGGGCCGTGGAGAGATTTTTCCCGGAAAGAGTGGTCAGCGCCTGGCTGAGACCAACCACGGACGGCTTGAGGCTCTTGTCCGTGCCCTTTTCCAGATTCAGGATGACGTTACGCAGCGCCGTGCCGGCTTCACCGCCTTTAATTTCACGCTCTGCCAGCACCTGAATCGCGGCATTCAGCTGCTCAAAACCAACGCCGGCCTGTGCGGCTGCGACGCCACCATTTTTAATGGCAGCCGCCGTATCCACAATCTCCGACGACCCGTACTTCGCGCCGGCGGCCAGTACGTTGATATAACGATCCGCTTCCTGCGCGCTCGCCCCGTACTGGTTTAAGGAAAGCGCCAGCGTTCTGGTCGCATCGGGCAGCGTTGTGCCGGCGGCCTGCGCCAGGATAAGCGCGCTGTTCGTAGCCTTCTGCAGTCCATCGGACGTTTTTAAAAGCTCCGGTTTAGCCGACGCCATCAGCTTTAACGCCTCGGCGGCCTGGCTGGCGCTGTACTCTGTCGTGCGCCCCATTTCCTGCGCAGCCAGATCCAGCGCTTTCATTTCAGCAGCAGTCGCACCGGTGATGGCCTGCAGGTCTGATAATGCCTGTCCATATTGTCTGGACGTGGTGACGATCGTGCCGATGGAAAGGCCGGCTCCTGCCAGCCCCGCCAGCCGGCTGGCCATCCCGGATATCGACAGACCGACCTTCTTATAGGCGTCCTCCGTCTTTTTCGCGTCCGCCTGGGCATTACGGTTAAACCGTCGTGACTGGTTCTCCGCATCGCCATACGCTCCCAGCAGCTGGGATTTAAAACTGGCTGCGTTCAGGTGCAGCCCGACCGCTAAAGATGCGACGTCTGCCATTACATTAATGCCCTCATGACTGCCGCGCATTCATCATCGACCCGGGATGGCGCAGGTGTGGTTTCGGTAGGTGGCGCGTTTTCATCGCCAGGACGGCGGAAAGTGCCCTGTTTCAGGAAGTAGGCTCGCCAGTGGTACAGAGTGTTTGCCGGCAATGCGGCAATTTTGGATGGGTCAGGCTCGCCCCAGCGGTCGGCCAGCCAGAAGATCAGCTCAAGCCAGGGCGAGTCACTCAGTTTTTTTCCGCTTCCTCCAGCTTGCCAATTGCGTGTTGCTTCACTTTTTCCACTGCGGCCAGCAGTTCGGGGTTTTCATGGGCCTTCAGCAGCTCGGCTGCCGTGGGTTTAAATTCATCCGGAATGGCCGTTCCATCCGGCTGAACCAGTGCATCGATGACGATCTGGATGACTTGCTCCGATGCCTCGCGCGCTGCGCCAGCTTTTGCGGTTTCAGCCATTTTCTCTTCGTAGCTGATGAGGTAATCCCCGGTCAGGCGGCGGATGAATACGGTGGCGCCAAATAACTCGGTTTTAATGACGGTTGGCTCCGATTTAAGCAACGCGGATTTCAGCGTGGACAGGTAATCTTTATCTTTCACAGGTAGTCCTTAAAAATAAAAAGCCACCCGAAGGTGGCTGTTTAAAGGTTAAGTTAATCAGGCACCGCCGGAGACAGCGACGGTTCCCCAGGCGATCTTGTTCTGTTTACCCTGAACAGTGATCTGGATGACCTCATTCGCCGGAGCGGCGATTTCATTCATCTGCCACCCGGACAGCGCCAGGAGCATCGTCGCTGTTCGCTTGTTGGGTAATTCGACGTATAACTGGATGGTCTTGCGGGCCTCTGCTGCGTTCAGCAGCGCGGCAAAATCGGTATTGCCCGGATCATCAATGAAGCCCAGCGACTTTTCAGGCCCGTCAGGCAGATCGCTGATGGACTGTTTCTGCTTATCCAGTAACGTGGTGCAGTCGACAAAGCCCCCCGTCTGCCCCATTGCACCCAGCGCTTTACAGTTAATCAGCGGTTTCAGCGCTGACGTGGCAGCGCCAGGCTCTCCGTATTTCACAATGGTGCCCGCCGGCAACATCGCATATTCAGGCGAAGTTTTATCAGCCATGTTTCTCTCTCTTTTTATACGGCAGCGGATGCTACCTGTTTTCAATGCCGTTTCGGATTTCCACGGTTAACACGCGCAAAACGGTCTGGAGGTTGTAATCCAGGGCGGGTCGGATAAAGGGGTCTGCAACCTGTTTAACCGTGCCAAACTCCTGCGCCAGCGCCTTCATATGGTGCTGCTTGCTGGGGCCGACACGGAGCGTTACAACCGCGTTCCCTTTACCCTTGCGGGTGGAAGAGCGGATTTTGATTGAGTCCCGCATGTGCGGCCCGGCAGACGTTTCGTCAAAGCCGGCATGCTGCTTCATATCTTCCTCGACGACCTTTAGCGCTTCGCGCCCGGCATCCCGCAATACCTTCGTCGCCACTTTTTCGCCCAGGGCCATTAACTGCCGCTCCAGCTCATCCAGCCCTTTAACTTCCATTCGGATCACGAGGAGTCCTCCACGTAGTGAATGATGAAATCGCGGGTCAGGCGATACTGAATGCGACGATTCGTCAGCTGGTTTTTATCCTGATGGATACCGCCTCGCTCCACATACTGAACCGGAATACCCTCCAGCTGGCCATGAACGACGGACTTCAGTTCCGTCCAGATTTTTTTATCCAGCTGCAGCAGTGAGGTGTAATCATCAAGACGGTACAGATTCACCTGGATACGGGCTGAGACGATCCCCGTTCGCAACATTCCCGAGACCATTTCCGGGTCAGAGATACGCTGAAAGGTCGCACCTTCCTGGACCGTGTCCGGCAGTAAAAGCGGATACGCATTCATGCCGGTGATGCGCTCCAGCGCACCCTTAATCGCCAGCTCTATCATGCCGCCCGTCGGCCTCCCCCGTGATAATGATCCGGTCCGTTTTGCGGTCGATATTCCGGACGGTATAAACCAAATTTTTCGTCGTGATTTTCCAGTCTAGGTCGACCAGAACCCCTGGATGGACGGTAAAATGGCGGGTTTCCACTACCTGCTGCTGATCCAGCGTTCGGACTTTCCTGCCGGATACCAGCTCGTCCTTCGCCCAGGCTTTCCCCGTCTCAACCAGCTTTTCTGGCAGAGGTTCGCCCAGCGGCCCCCGCCCGGATTGCATATAGCCAATCACAATGCGGCAGGTCATTTCTCCCGGTTTCAGGTTCATAGCGTATGCTCCTGCAGAGGAAAAAGAAGATGCCTCACCGCAGCGGTTTCCAGCCACTGTCCGGTATGGCCATTCAGATACGCATCGCTGACCAGAAACTGAATGGCCAGCCGGATATCTTCATCCGCGATAAATCCGCGGACGGTCTCCGGGAGTGCCTGCAGCTCTTCATCACTGGTGACCAGCTTGCAGTAATAATCACGCTCGATGCTCCGCTGCGCGGCGTTCACCATTTGCGTGAGCATGGCGTCATGCTCCGTGAAATCCAGTTCCAGGCGTAGCTGGGTTTTCACATCATCCAATGTCAGTATCAAAATCGCTGTCTCCCGGCTTCGGTTTCAGCGCGCGTTCGGCATCCTTCGGCCATACCGCGATACGGCGCTTAACCAGCTCTTCGGCGTGCGATCCTTCAAACCACGCGATATCACCACGGGAATAACGGCTATGCGGACCGAGGAACACAACTGATTTACGTTCTGCCTGTGCGACCACGGTCGCATGGTTGACCTGTACATCCTCGGTCGCATGGTTGTCCTGTACGACCGTTTCTTCCGGCTCTACTGCTTTACTTTTCGCAGCCATAGCATTCTCCTTAAAGGGAAAAGCCCGCATATGCGGGCTTTATTAACAGAGGGGGGGGTTAGAACAGGACGCCGGTACCCAGAACCAGGCCTTCCGGATGACGGAAGCCAATATCGTGTTCGAGGACGACGCGGATCAGCGACTGGTTTCGCGCAAACGCGGAAACTGGGTTTCCTTCGGCATCCGGGTAGGTGGCTTCTTTGGAGAAATCGACCGTCATGGCGCCATCTTCACCGATAACAACATCATTGAAGTCAGCGAAATAAATTTCCGATTCCTTGCCACTTTCGCCCAGGTTAACCGGAATAGCGCTGGTATGCTGAATCGGATAGCCCTTGAGCATCCCCTGCGCCATTTCCGGGTAGACTTTGTTGCCGTTGCCGTCACGCAGGCCAAACAACTTCATATAGGTACGGTTCGACATACCCCAGCCGCAACGGATCATCAGGCTGTTGCCATCCATCGCCATCAAAATAATCTTGTCCAGGTACTCATCAACCGTGTTCAGGTTGATCGTGGAACCCGCTTCCCACGGCAGCAGGCGGTTCCACTGCGTCGCACGCGCCTTCATACCAATTGGTGTATCGCCGGTACCGTCATCGCGCATAAACGCTTTATCCTCACGAACAGAGATGGCGGTCAGAATATCCTGCAGGACCAGCTGCTCAACGTTAAAACCGGCGCGGCCAATCAGCTGGTTCGACATCGGGACCAGGGCGATCATGGTTTTGGCATTCAGTTTTACATCGTCGAATTTTGATTCAGACGATTTGGCATCCTTTCCTTCGCCGGTGTAGCTGGCCGTTGCACCGCCAGCCGAGCGCGGTAACGACAGATTACCGTTAGGCAGCGGAATGGAGCGGGCGCCCAGCTTACGGACGATGGTACGGTCGCTCAGCAGCTCGATGACTTCGTTTTGCATGTTCTCCGGGATGAGCGCCCCACCGGAACCCGCAGCGGTGGAAATGGCCATCGATACAGACTGATCATTCAGTTCTTCAGCGGCAAAGACCGCTGCATCACGCAGATCCCCCTTCGCTGCGGCAATCGACATCACCATGCGCGTCATGCCTGCGCCTGTGTATTGCTTCGGCTCAGCTTTGACGATGACTGCTGGTCCAAGCTGGGTAGCCTTGACTGGCTTTGCGACCAGCGCCGCAGCACGTTCGGCGGCTTCCAGGCGTTCAATTTTGGCGCTGATATCAGTGAACTGCTGCTGCAGGTTCGCAAACTCCGTCAGCTGCTCAGCTGTCAGCGTGCCGCCGCTGGCGTCAATGGTTGCCAGGGCCTGAACCTGTTCGTTGATACCCGCACGCTGACGACGCAATTCTTCAATATGTGGCATTTTATTTCTCTCTTTTTAGACATAAAAAAAGCAGCCTGCTGGCTGCTTAAGGTGACGCGGTTTGTGTTTGCGCCGGGTTACATTTTGGTTTGCAGGTCCATCGCGGCTGCCTGCATCTGAATGGAGGTTTTTTGACGGGGTTGCTGATACTTTGTCGCGATAGCATTGATCGCCGCCTGGGGGTCAGAGACTTCATCCGCCAGGCCGGCAGACACCGCGCCAGGGCCAAAATACAGCCCCGCCTGCGTATCAATGACGGCCTGCTGCTTCAGGCCGCGATATTCGGCCACCGACCCCGTAAACGTCTCGTACATATCGTCGATCATGCCCTGGAACATACCCAGCGACTCTTCACTCAGTGGTTCATGTTGGGTGCCGTTATTTTTGTTATCTCCCCGGTAAATGGTGGTGAACGTCAGCCCCATTTTTTCTTCCATCTTCGACGTATCGAGGTGCTCCATGATCACACCAATCGACCCCACGCCACTGGTCTGGCTGACGATGATTTTGCTGCAGGCCGATGCGATGAAATACGCGGCGGAATACGCGCTGTAGTTCACAATCGCCGTGATGGGTTTCGTGTCACGAGACTGATAAATGTAATCGGCCAGCTCCTTGCACCCCACCGCTGCGCCGCCGCCGGAGTTAATATCCAGAACGATTTCGCTGATTGAGGGGTCGTTTAACGCCGCCTGCAACTGCCCGCGGATCCGCTCGTAGCTGGTCAGCTCGGAGCACATCGCCGTAATCTGCCCCCGGCGTGGAACGAGAATGCCATGAACGGGGATCACCGCCACCCCGCCTGCGGGCTGGACCTGCTCAGCAGCAGGTGATTTACCCGGATTCAATGCCATCTGAATGGCGGCATCTTCGGTGATCCCCTGAATACGGGGGATGAGCACCGCTTTCACGGAGTCCATTGTTTGCCGCGTCACGTAATGCGGCACGCCAAAGACCATATCTGCCAGGTGCGGCAGGTTAATTAATTTCGTTGTCATGTTGTCTTCCAGGTCATCCCGCGCGGCGGGAAATAATCAGGCTCTGGCCAGAAGGGTTTCGATTTCGGCCAGCTGTTTTGCTGTCGGCGACTTATCGCCAGGAAGGATCTTCGCGCTGTCGACCATATTGAGCGGCGTCAGGTATTTGTCCCCGCCAGCAATTGGCGGCAGATTCTCCATACGCCGGATATCGTTAGTGGATAGCCATCCCCACTGGCGGCCCAGCGCATACGATTCATAGCGTGACTTCTGGTCGCCTCGCAGCAGCCCGGAAACGTTGAACTCGATGTACAAATCGCGGCGTTCGCTGGGCAGAAGCAGATCGCGCTGCAGCGCACCCTCATGGCGTTTCAGCCATGCCAGCAGCGTGTACATCACGAACTGCAGGCCCTGGTGCTCAATGTTGTTGTTGGTCGCTTTCGCCAACATCTGCACCATATGTGGCGGGATTTTATAGAGCCGGCAGACCTCTTCCACGCCCCACTGCCGCGACTGTAGCAGCTGCGCCTTTTCGTTATCCTGCGACAGTTGTTTGTAGCTCATGCCCTCCTGCAGCAATGCCACAGAGAACATATTGTGAATACCGGAATGGCGCTCGGTCCATTTCGCCAGCAGGCGATCAATAGCATCCTGGCTTTTAATGGTCGCAGCCTCTTTCGGACGCTCTATCACCCCGCTCATCGTTGTCCCGCGCCGGAATGTCGCGGCCGCATGCTCCTCAACCGCCAGATTCAGCCCCAGAACATCGGCGTTCGTCTGAATGGGGGAACTGCCGATATAGCCATCCAGAGAAAAGACCTTCACATGGTGCATCATGCGCATCGGCAGAATTTCGCCGACTTCCGGGAGTTGGTAATACGGCATACCGTCCGGCCCTTTCAGCACAATCACCTTTTTCGGGTTAATGGGGATCAGCTCTTTCGGGTAGCCTTTTCCGTCCCGTTCGATGATCGAGTAGCAATTTCCCTCCAGCCCCAGCAACCCCTGCTGCTGCTCGAAATACTCGAATGAGGTGTCTTTCCTGTTGGGCTGGGAGTGAATCAGGTCATAAACCGGGTGGTCCGTCGCACGCTGGCGCCCGCCATTTTTATCCCGCCGGTAAAGTTCGCACGGCAGCTGCGCGACGGACTCCGCCAGGAGGGTTACACAGGCCCGGACCGCTGAAAGTCCAAGAGCGGTTTCCGGCGTGATTATGATGCCAGTTTTGCTCTGGCTTGAACGAACCCCGCCCAGCATGGCTTCCCAGAAGCTATTCCCCGAGTATTGTCGGCCCCTGAACATCTGGGGTAGGAACATTATTCACCTCCGCCATTGCTGACGCCGGAGGAAAAGGCCCGGGTTGTCATATATGACCAGCCCAGACAAATAATCCCTCCTGTTATCAATCCCACTGATGGAGAAATAAGCCAGGCGCCTGCTGATAACAATCCAGCACCAGTGAGGCCGACAATAAAACTCAGAACTGAAATTAGCATGCTATATCTTCCTCATCATATACGGATGTCATCACTGAACTGTTAAGCATGGCGCGCCCCAGCCCCATCATTAAACCAACCGCACCATCTATCTTGTTCTGCCGCCCTTCTTTCCCGGGACGCACAATATCGTCACTTCCGGGAAGGTACTGGCCGACGATGTTGGAAATACACCAGTTCATGACGGGGTGTCCGTCATGATGGAATCTCCCCGAGATGAGCGCAGCCTCAATCTCTCTCATAGGATCACTCATATGGGTAAAATTTTGTCTTATCTCGACAGGCTCAAGCCCCTCTTCCTCAAGCATGTGACGTAATGAAGTCGCGCCATAAGGATCAATGGGGCATTGGGCAATTTTTACGGTATTCCGCAGCTTCAGGATCGTTTCAAATATCAGCCTGTAATCAACTTCGCCACCATCGGTCGGGATCAACTTACCCTGCCGGACAAAGGACTGATAACGTTCTGCGGTACTTTTCAGCGCGGTCTCCTGCGAGTAAATGGTTTCTTCTGGTGCCCAGAACAGAGGAGAAACACAGTAAAAATGTGTTATTCCGTCTATTTCACGACGAAAAACTGGAACCACGGCATTGAGGTCAACTTTCGAGGCCAGATCTATACCCAGCCAGCATTCTTCCCCTTCAAAATCTGACAACTTAAGGTTTTTATCGGCTGCATCCATCCATTTTCTCAGGTCGTAATAAGCTGATTTTGCGCTTACCCAGCGATTGAAATGCTTGGTCAGAATCTTGTTTGTCTGCCCGGGCGTCGACATACCCAATAATTGTTTAGCCCGGAGAAAATCTGCTTTTACCGAAATGCCATAGTTGGGGTTTGCCTTGATTAATGCCTCAGGAGTCGTCCAGTCATCATCGTCATCAAGGCCATAAATCAGCCCAAATATGGTTTCATTTTCCTCGCCATTACGGGTTCTCCGCAGGATCTCGACAACCTGAGTACGCTTTTCATAGCAAGGGGATGTAATGTCATAGCCGGCGGTGGTGATGATCAGTGTCATCGGTTGTTCACGAGCCCCCATACCGGTGGTCATGGTAGTGTAAAGCGCATCAGTAGTATGTTCGTGATATTCATCAATGATGGCGCATGATGGCGAATCACCATCCCCCGGGTCACCGATCACAGGCGCAAAAACCGAACCGTCAGGGCGCGTCATTTTTTTTGCCCAAGGTTTTATCGAGAATTTTTGCCGCAATGCCGGCAGCTTTTTCACCATTTGCAGCGCCGGAGAAAATACCTTCCATGCCTGTTTTTCAGTCGTGGCGCCGCAATAGACTTCTGCACCATGCTCGCCATCTGCACAAAACATATAATTTCCTACAGCAGCGGCAATAGCGGATTTCCCGTTCTTCCTGGGCACCTCGATATAGATTTCAGAGAAACGACGCAGGCCTGTCTTCTTGTGTACCCATCCAAACGGTACGCCAAGAGCGAACTTCTGCCAGGCTTCAAATTCAATCCGGAGTTTACGCCGGGCCCATTCCCCTGAGGTATGAGGCATTTTCTGGGCAAAACGAAGAAATCGTTCTGCTTTGTTTTTATCGAAGCGGTAGGGCCAGTGGGGATCCTTTGCTCGTTCGAGGTCGTCCAGATGTCGCTGACAGGCAAGTATCGTTAACTGACACGCCAGAATCTTCCCGCCAACGATATCCCGCGCATACTGGTTCGCTGCATTGACGTTCGGATAGGTTGCCATCAGTCAAACTCATCGAATTCATTCCCGTCATCATCCGGATCCTTTTGTCCGCTGGTCATGCGAAGACGACTGAGCGGATCTAACCCCAACAGAGAGCCCAGGCGGGCAAGCTGGGAAACCGAGTCATTCCGGACATTAACTGCAGGGTGTTTTTTCAGGCCCCCCATTTCACTTTCTGAGGTCAGTCCGCTGGCCAGCATTTTTTCGGCTTCGAGCATCAGATGAAAAGCATTGCAGTAAGCCAGCAACAAAGGTGCGTCCTCCAGCTCAAACACCCCTCGGTCGATGAGTATTTTGCTTTGCGTCTTCCACATTCTTATTGCCGCCTCCCCCATTAACTCAGCGGGAGGCGCAATACGTGTTAATTTGCTTTTTTGCCCGGTGGGTAAAGTGGGTTTTCGGCCACCACCGGACGATCGAATTCCTCCGGCCATAAACGTTCCTTTGATAGATGAAACCTTCCGGAAAAAAGTTTCTTATTTCTGGCGTGTAAAAATAGACTTCAACGGGCAGTCCCTAAGCGCGAAAGGGGTCAGGGATTTGCTCCCCCCTACCCCTGGCTGCAGCTGCCTAAGTCGAGATGGAGGTCGTCATTCCTGCTACTCCGGCGGAGAATACGGTTCGCATTGCGTGGGCCGGCATATCTCAGACGTTCAATGAACACCAGTTGTTATACCGGCGGTCAGGATCCTGTCGCTGTAGCAGATCCTCCATCGGCCTGCAGTACGCTTTCTGGAAGCCGTTCATCTAATGGCTGGTTCTCGAAAACCTTCATCCCAAACTGACCGATCCAGGTGCTAACTGAGTTGATGTTCCCTGCGATGAAGTCGGTCACCTCGGCGATCAATCCTTTAACGACGACATCCGTGCTCTGACGCCAGTAATTCTCAATCGCGACCAGCAACGGATCGGAACCATTACTGACAGATTGTTCACCTACGCTATACGTTTTTTTCTTCGCGCTATCGGTTATACATCGCAGCTGGCTGGTCTGGACGGATCCAACCTCTGCTGCAATTACCTGCATCGTCAACGTAGCCACTTTGTTCCCGTCTGCATCAGCGCTGGATGCATAGAACATGGAGAGCGTCAGATCCGTGCGTTTATACATCATTGCTTACCTCCCCTACGATGGCGGGAACGACGACCGCCGGGAAACGGAGATTGTTGATCCTGTACCAGCTCACCCACTAAAGGTTCCTGAGCCGACTCAGCAGCCGGTGCCGGTGCAATATCATGCGCAATCGTCAGTTTCAGCAGTGGGCGGCCGCCCTGGACATGCTCAAAATGGATGCCATGCACGGCTTCATTCATTCGTGACTGACCATCCGTCTCCAGAACGGTCAAAACGCCATCAACGTATTCAATTTTGAAACTCTTCATCGGGTTCTCTCTGTTGCTGTTTTCTTGCTGTGGCAGGTCCAGCACAATGACTCCAGATTAAAGTCATCATCGGTACCGCCATGAGCTTTAGGAATGATGTGGTCGACACTTGAGGCTTTCGTGGCAATACCGTCTCGCCTGCAGTTCTGACAAAGGTATTTATCCCTCTTCATGATACGGGCCCGTTTAATTTCCCACGGTCGACCATAACCACGTTCCTGCCGAGTTTTTCCGGGCTGGTAGTTACGCCAGCTATCACCAGCGTGTTGCTGCCGATGCATCTCACAGTATCCTCCGACATCATTGGTCACAGTCGCGCATCCTCTGTGCCGGCAAGGTCGTTTAGCTCGTGGCGGCATAAGCATCCTCGAGCATGAGTTGAGGGAGAGTTAAAGCGGTACTGTCGATGGTAAACTCTGAAACGGGCAGCGATGAGCATGACAATCTGTCACACTCAATCGCCACCAGCTTCTCGTCTACGTATGCAATTTTTAAGTTCTTCATCGCGTTACCTTTTGCGAATAAAAAAGCCCCGCAGATGCGAGGCCATTCAGTTGATATCCCCATAAAGGGATAAACATCATCTTATCCCTTACTGGGGATAGACGTTCTTACTGATTCGTAAATCCGCTCACAGGTCATTCCTGCTGTGTAGCGTTCGTCAGCGATTGCAGCATACCGTCGAGCTTCTTCTGCAAGGTTGCCAAGCATGTCGGCGAGCACTCCGGCGGTGGCGCCGGTTGTTTTGCTTCTGACGGTAGCGGCAAGACTTGCGGTGTGGCTTGCGGCGTCCAGGCGGGTGGCAAGTTTTTTTGCCTGCTGCCGCAGCTGGCTAACAGTATCAGAGAGATTAGCGGCAGCAGTACGCGCTGCAGCTGTTTGCGCTTGAGCATTTTTTACGGCCTCATGGCGGGCGATCAGACGCCCCTGTTCAATCATCCGGGCGGCGGTTTGCGCGTTAACTTCCTGGGACGATTCGTCGCTATCACGTTCTGCCCACCGCTTTTCCCATGCCCGATCGCTCCAGGTTAAACCAGCAACAAAGGCACCAGCAATAATCATTACGGCGATAGCTGGCTTTAAGTAGGCTGCACTCACTGGTCAATCCCCCAGCAAGTCAGCGCACTTTCCTGATCACGGCGTGTTACCTGCCCATAGCAGTTATTGGAGCGCACCCGGCAATCCTTCCCTCCGTCTTTTATCCACCAGCGAATCGCTTCACATGCGCCTTTACGATCACCGG